>NZ_DS022298.1:371597-734580 GCF_000153805.1 Synechococcus sp. BL107
AACAAAGCGGCTGCAGGATCCTCTAGAGCGGGCAACTGGTCTTCCGTCCAACGCCAGTGCTCTTGAAGATCCACTGGCGGCTCTGAAAGCAAAGCGTGCTTCTCAATGGGTGTGTCGTCGGCCAGAGCCGTAGCAGGCACCTCAGCGGCCACCTCTCCGTGATGGAGAACACGAACGATGGGCTCTTCCAACACCCGTCCCACGACAGCCGCCTGCAAACCCCAGCGACGGAACCTCTGCATCAACGGTTCTTCCCGACCAGCTTTCACCACAAACAACATCCGTTCCTGCGATTCGGACAACAGGAATTCGTAAGCGGTCATGCCTGATTCGCGGGCAGGTACCCGATCGAGATCCAGTTCAACCCCCAAGCCACCCTTGGCAGCCATCTCAGAGCAACTACACGTCAACCCTGCTGCACCCATATCTTGGGCAGCCACCACATCACCACTGTCGAAAGCTTCTAAACAAGCCTCAATCAAACCCTTCTCTAAAAAAGGATCACCCACCTGAACGGCCGGTCGATCATCAAGCGAATCAGCACTTAATTCAGCGCTAGCAAAACTGGCACCACCCATGCCATCGCGCCCTGTGGTGCTACCCACATACACCACGGGATTTCCCACACCAATGGCACCTGACTTGACGATGTCTTCGGTTTCCATCAAACCCAAGGCCATGGCATTCACCAACGGGTTCCCCGAATAGGAGGGATCAAAGGCCACTTCCCCCCCCACGGTGGGAACGCCTACGCAATTGCCGTAATGGGCAATGCCCGCCACCACCCCTTCCATCAAGCCAACGTTGGCGATGTCGTCCAATGGCCCAAAGCGCAAGGCGTTCAGCAACGCAATCGGTCTGGCACCCATCGTGAAAATATCGCGCAAAATTCCGCCAACCCCAGTCGCCGCACCCTGAAATGGCTCTACCGCAGACGGGTGGTTGTGGCTTTCGATTTTGAAAGCAAGTCGATGACCGTCTCCAAGATCAACAACGCCTGCGTTCTCCCCCGGACCCACCAAGATGCGCGGCCCCTCGGTGGGGAAACCGCTGAGCAATGGGCGTGAATTCCGATAACAGCAGTGCTCAGACCACATCACTCCAAACATCCCCAACTCGGCTCGATTGGGCTCCCGACCCAGTCGGCGGCAAATTTCATCCCAGTCCGTGGACTTCAAGCCCTCTTGCTTCAGGGCAGCGGAGACGTCATACGAAGAGGAAGACACCACAGACCGCAAAACTCCTTTCCCCAGTGTTGCCGACCGACCGTCACACCCAGGGATCTTCATCGCGGTTAACACGACGTGGAGGCGACGACTCAGGCCAAGAGTCGTCATCCCAAACTTCGTTAACCGGAGGCGCTTCATCCAAGTCATTGGAATCGATTGGTTGGTCAGATTCAGGCGCCTCCCAAGGAGGTTCATCCAGCCAACCCTCGAGGCGATCACCGGCACGATCACCCATATCTCGCAATTGCTCTCGCCAACGCTGAGTCCGCTGCAAGAGGTCTTGACGGACACTGGCGCGCATCAACGGAAGGTCATCCAAACTGCGTAGAGCCGTCTTCACCTGACCTGGGCGTTGGTCTGTGATTCGATCTGGGACCAATTGCCAACGAGAACTTCCAGGAAGCCGAGGGTCACTGCGAGAGACCAAGTAATGAACAATCGTTCCTGTAGATGGGTCGAACGCAAGATCAGCCAAGAAACCCATTCGCTCTCCCTCTCGATCGACCAAATCTGCATTCATCAGAGTTGGCAAACGATCCAACGTGGCTTGATCTGAAACCGCGGGCTCACCCCGCACAAACACCTGTTGATCCGACATTCCACAACACTGATCCAATCGCCAAACATCCCTGGACATGCGCAAAGCAGAGGGTCGACTCACCCACCCCAACAAGCGATGCACGGGCGGATGCATCCATGCCATCAGGCCAGGACCGTGGTCCAAACCAAGCTCACAACGAACCGTGTGATTCAGCAAATCGCTGAGCAACAGCGGATTGGGTAAGACCACCTCAGGAACGGATCTGAACCGGCATCACGAGATAAGTAAACGCTTCTGCATCGCCTTCCGGCTTCAGAACAGCAGGCGTCGTTGGTGCATTGCAATGGAGAACAACTCGCTCGGAGCCCATCGCCTTTAACCCATCCAGCAGGTAGCGCACGTTGAAGGCGATTTGAATGGCATCACCGGTCAAGCTGGCAGCAAGAGACTCAGATCCGCTTCCCACATCTTGCGCATCAGCACTGATTTGTACGACACCTTCGTCAGGCTGACTGGTGAATTTCACCACGTTGTTGTGCTGGTCGGCCAAGACAGCAATGCGTTCAAGAGCAGCGATTAAACCGCGACGATCTAACGCCAAGGTGCGATTAAACCCATCGGGGATGAGCTGGCCGTAATTGGGATACGTGCCCTCCAACGTGCGACTGGTCACCATTTGATCTGCGGCGAGGAACACCACCTGGCCCCGATCACAAAACAAGCTCACCGGATCTTCGGAACGCCATCCGGCCATCAACCGCTCCACTTCCCGCAATGATCGGGCCGGCAAGGTCACTGCAAAACCTTCAGAGGCATCGTCGCTGGCGGATGCGGCATCTTGCAAAGCGTCATCAACCTGAAGCACCGCAAGGCGATGACCATCTGTTGCCGCGGCCTCGAGCGCCTTGGCGTTGAAGCGCAAATGCACCCCTGTGAGCAGCTGTTTTGCTTCGTCGGCACTGCTAGCAAACAGGGTTCCCTTCAACGCTTGAACCAAACCAGCGGGTTGAAGTTTCAAGGTCATCCCGCTTTCCACCATGGGCAACTCGGGGTAGTCGTCTGCAGGAAGACCCCGCATTTGGTAGCTGCCACTGAGGCTGGTGAGCTGGACCTGTTCACCGGACTCCTCTGTTGCGAGGGTGATCGGTGAGTCGCTGGCCAAACGTGAAACGATCTCGCCCAATAAACGCGCTGGAAGTGTGATCGCTCCGCTGGTCTCAACACTGGCGGCAAGAGACGTCTGAATTCCCAAATTCAAATCAAAACCAGTCAGGCTCAGCCGGTTTGTTCCTGCGTCAGCAGTTAGCAACACGTTGGCGAGTACTGGATGCGTTGGTCGCGTTGCGACGGCTCGACTGACCAGCTGAAGGGCTGCATTCAGTTCCGATTGGGAGCAGACCACTTTCATCGTGCTGCGAGCTCGAATGCGCTGGGGGAGTGACCCAAGTTTTCACAGCGATGCTCGAAGCGCAATGGGCATGTTTTGTTCATCCCTTTTCGGCTGTTGTTCTTTAAAGGATTTAAAAAAGAAATTAACAACAGTCGTAGTAGGGCCTGGGGAATTGGGGAAAACAGCTTGTTTTTCAGACAGACACTCATTCCTTTGACGTCATTTCCTTGGGATAAAAAATTCCCAATTGTGGGGAAAATTGACTTTTTCCACTTCTTCACAGGGGGTGGAGGGTTGGCGGTGTGTCGAGCGTTCGGGTTCGATCGTGATTTCCACAGTCTGTTAGGTGGGTTTTTATGTGTTTTCCGCAGCCGCTTTGTGCGTTGTCTTTGTGAAAAGCCACAAAAAAGCCCCTGTTCAGGGGGGCTGTTGTTGATGCGGTGTTGAGGCGTTGAGGGCTAGAAGCCCATCACTTTGGCCACCGTTTCGAGATCTGGATTGAGATCGGTATGGAAGGCGGCGTCGTTGTTGTTGATGGCGCAATCAGGGTCTTTCAGGCCATTACCTGTAAGGACGCATACCACCGTTGCGCCAGTAGGGACTTCGTCTTTGCGCTTGAGCAGGCCGGCCACAGACGCCGCACTGGCCGGTTCGCAGAAGATTCCTTCTTCACCCCCTAACAGCTTGTAGGCATCGATGATTTCCTCATCCGTGACGTCTAGAAAGGCTCCATCACTGGCTTCACGCACTGCCATCGCTTTGGCGCGATTGACGGGGTTACCAATCCGAATGGCAGTGGCGATCGTGTTGGGGTCACTCACGGTGGTGTCGTAAACAAGGGGCGCTGACCCACTGGCCTGGAAGCCCATCATTCGAGGCAATCTGCGGCTGTGACCCGCCTGGTGGTACTCCTGGAAGCCCATCCAGTAGGCAGTGATGTTGCCGGCATTGCCCATCGGAATGCAGAGCCAGTCTGGGGCCTCCCCGAGAGCATCAACAATTTCGAAAGCAGCGGTTTTTTGTCCCTGGAGTCGGTAAGGGTTCACCGAGTTCACAAGGGTCACTGGGAACCGATCTGCTGCTTCACGGACAATGTCGAGGGCACGATCAAAATTGCCTCGGATGGCGAGCACTTCGGCTCCGTACACCAGGGCCTGTGCCAGCTTTCCTTGGGCGACGTACCCATCAGGAATCAACACGAAGGCCCTCATCCCGCCCCTGCGGGCATAGGCAGCCGCCGCGGCACTGGTGTTGCCTGTACTGGCGCAAATGACCGCCTCACAGCCAGCTTCTTTGGCTTTGCTGATGGCCATCGTCATTCCGCGATCTTTGAATGATCCGGTGGGGTTCAGGCCGTCGTACTTCACGAAGACCTTCACGCCCTTCCCGATTCGCTCAGCAATGCTGGGAACAGGAATTAAGGGCGTTGCCCCTTCATGCAGCGTGATGACTGGTGTTTTCGCGCTAACGGGTAGCCAGTCTCTGTAGGCCTCGATCAAACCAGGCCAGTCCTGCATCACAGGATTGGCTGTGAAACGCCGACGAAGGTTCTGGAACAAGGACACCAATGGTTGGACAGGTGACTCGAAATCTACGAGGCGCTCGTCATCACGGTGTTATGAGTTGGGATCTTTCAGTCCGTCGAGCGGTGAATCAGCAAAGAATTTCACCAAGCTGGCAATGGATTCTGTTTTTTCAATCACCGCAAACAGCGCAGGAAGATTGACCGCCATTACTTGATTTGGATAGGCCTTGAGGAATCCAACAGCGGTTAGGCCATCCGCTTGATGAAGGCCATTGATGATGCCTGCACGAATGGCCGGGACACTCACCTCCGCTTGTGGGGTGTAAATCGGATAAATGATCCGAGCGACACGGCGAATGATGGCTTCACCGATGCGTGTATTGATTAAACGGCTCGTGAGAATGAGGGGGATCGACAACTCTTGATTGAGTAACTTCGAAATCTCCTCCGGATCCTGTTTGGAGAATTCGAGGAGATTGCCCAGCAGTCCGATGGCTTCGCCCGTATCGGCCAAATGTTCGAACTCTTTCACAGGGATCGAACGACGAAACCCACCACTCACAAGAGCAACGTCCGTTGCCGCAAGGCTCGGTGTTCCAACGCTAAATAGGCTGAGGCTCAGCCCAGTTGACCATGCGAGCAATCTGCGTCGCAGTGTTTGGGTTGAGGACATCCGGTTTTAGGAATTCCTTGGAACTTAGGTGGCTACTCCTGCCGCGACGCGGACCAAGCGGACAACTCCCCGTTCGGCCAAACCTTGGGCGACTTGGAAACCCATCCGTCGTGCATCGGGTTCTTTGAACACCCTTGGCATGCGCTTAAGCACGAGATCGGGTGTAAATCCCGGTAAAGATTGCAAGACGGCAATGAGTTCACGAACCGGTTCTATTTGCATGAATGGGTCAAGTGACCCTCCATGGTTCATCGATGTCATCCCAGCAGGTTGAAGCCCCCGTGGTAGTCGACGTCCAAGTCGTTGCATGGTCGACCAGCCCAACGCATCGAGGCGATCCACGGTTGCTTCGACTAGTTGATTGCGTAGTAATCCAGCCTTTGGGGAAAAGAGGAAATCAAGCAGCTGGTCCAGCAATGTGTCGAGGTCGAGTTGAGCCTGACTAGCAGCACTGGACACCAAATTTTCAAGCCGGCTCCAACGGAATGCATCGCCGTCGAAGAGCATTTCTTTGAGACTTTGACGTAGCTGTGGATCCGGATCTTCCATGAGCCGTCGTGCGAAGTAGGGGTAGGCGGCGCCTAGAATTTTGAACTCGGGATCGACACTCAGAGCAATTCCTTCAAGGGTTACTAGTGAGCGGATGATCAGGGCGTAATAGGGAGGAACTCTGAACGGAAATTTGTACATCACACCAGACATATCGTCCGTAACCGCTTTGAAGTCCATGCGGTTCACTCCAGCTTGCAGAGCCTGACTAAAGACTTTTTCGAAAGCAGGAACAATTGGCTCCAGATTGACATCTTCTGCTAAAAATCCAAGGGTGACAAAGTCTTTCGAAAGGCGACCGAAGTTCCTGTTAACTAAGTGAACAACAGCTTGAATTAAACCTGTGCGTGATTCTCGACTAACCTCACTCATCATCCCGAAATCGAGATAGCAAAGCCTTCCATCTTCCATCGCAAGAAGATTGCCTGGATGGGGATCTGCATGAAAAAATCCATGTTCTAAAAGTTGCTGAAGGCTGCAATTCACGCCTACTTCCACCATGTCGTCTGGATCGATTCCCATCTCACGAACCCCTTCTAGGTTGGTGAGTTTGACGCCATCGATCCACTCCATCGTTAAGACACGACGACTGGTGGCTTCGTGATAAATGGCGGGGACGGCAATACGAGGATTGTGTTGATGTAATATCCCAAATTTTTCGGCATTATCTGCTTCATTGATATAATCCATTTCTTCAAACACGCGTTTGCCGAGCTCATCGATCAAGGCAACAAGATCGCTACGGATTAGGCCGATATTTGTGTTAAGCCATGAAGCAATATTTCTGACGATATAAAGATCAAGCGTGATCTGTTCTCGGAGCCCAGGACGTTGAACTTTGACCGCTACTTTTTGACCATTTTTCAGGATCCCCTTATGAACTTGGCCAAGGGATGCTGCTGAAATTGGATCACGATCCAATTGCTTATAAAAATTCTCTACTGGGCCGCCTAGGTCTTCTTCGATGCAAGCCATGGCCAGTTCACTGTCGAAGCCCGGCAGTTGATCTTGGAGTTGGGCGAGCTCTTCCAACAGAAGAGGAGGAACGATGTCTGGTCGGGTTGATAAGGCTTGGCCGGCCTTGATGAAGGCTGGGCCCAGGTCTACCAACAGTTCGGCACATTCCTTGGCACGTGATCTTGCCCGCGTTTCATCCTTCAGCAGCTGGAACAGCCAGTCGAAGGCCACACCAAACAGCAGGAGGCCAATCGGAACCAGTGTTTGCCAAAGCCGCCTGATGAGCCGTTGAGGGTGACCTGCGTAGATCCGCGTAATGGCGGCAGGGTCGTACTCGAGCAGACCAGCTGCTTCGATGAAATCCCCAAGTTCCTCCGCCATTGTTTTGGGCGTGTAATGACCCCCTTCTAAACGAACTGCATCGCCGCTACGTTCGAATTCACCACCGGTGCTGGTTGTGCTGACCGGTCTTCAACTCAACAACATCGCCTTGATCGACAGCCTGGAGCTGGATTTTTGCGATGGTTTCACAGTGCTGACGGGTGAAACCGGAGCCGGAAAATCCATTCTTTTGGATGCCCTTGATGCGGTCTTAGGTGGGGCCCAGGGCGCGAATGGCCTTCGATTGCTCCGTAGTGGCTGTGACCGTGCCCAGATTGAGGCCAGCTTTAATCCGTCCAACCAAGTTCGGCAGTGGCTTTTGGAAGCGGATTTTGACTGCGACGAGGAGGAGTTGCTTTTAAGTCGTGAATGGAAGCGTCAGGATGAGACCCGATTTTCCAGCCGTTCTCGTCTCAATGGAATTTCCGTCAATCGCCAGCAGCTGATGGAGTTGCGGCCACTTTTGATTGATCTCACGGTTCAAGGACAAACGCAGCAGCTCTCCCGTCCTGGTCAGCAGAGACGTTGGCTGGACCAACTGGGCGGTGCAGCCCTCGCAGACCGACTGGAATCGACAAAGACGACCTGGAACCGGTGGAAGGCCGCGGCCATTGCTTTGAACACCTCTGAGCAGGAACGAGAGCGATTGGAGCAAGAGCGGTTGGAACAAGAGGACCTGTTGGATCTTCTTGAGAAAGCTGATCTTGATGACCCCTCTGAGGACGGTCTGCTCGAGCAGGAACAGGACCGTTTGGTGCATGGCGTGAGGCTGCAGGAGGGGTTGGGTTTGCTCTTTGGTCGTCTGCGGGAGGGAGCAGAACAAGCACCTTCCTTGCAGGAGCACTTTGCAGTGGCCATCCAGGAGTTGCAGGCGATGAGCCAATTGGATGGTTCGGTGCAGCCGCTGCGCGATCAGGCCTTGGACCTCGAGGCAGGTATCAACGACTTACTGCAATCTCTCGACGACTACAGCTGCACTTTGGATAGCAATCCTGAACGACTCGGCTCGATTCAAGAGCGACTTGCCGACTTGAAACGCTTGCAACGACGCCATGGTCTTGATTTGGCGGCTCTGATTGAACGACGTGATCACTTGCGCCACATCCTGGAGGACGGCGGCGCTGAAGCCGACCTTGATCGGCTGCGTTTGGCTGAAGAGTTAGCTCGGGCTGACCGGGATGAGGCCAATGCCCTGTTGCATGGTTCCCGTCTCAAGGCGGCCGATTCACTTCAGGCGTCGTTGCTTGAGTTACTGCCCCCAATGGGGTTAGCCAATGTTCGTTTTCAGGTGGAACTATCGGAATCAGAGCCAGCGGATCATGGTGCAGATGCCATCCGTTTTCTTTTTTCTGCCAATCCAGGACAGCCGCTAGCTCCTCTGCAAGACGTTGCATCGGGCGGTGAGATGTCGCGTTTCCTGCTGGCTTTGAAGACCACGCTTGCCACCGTTGATGGATCAAGCACCTTGCTTTTTGATGAAATTGATGCCGGTGTTAGCGGTCGGGTCAGCGGCGCGATGGCGGAGTTGCTTCACGTCTTGGCTCAGCACCGTCAGGTGTTTTGCGTCACCCATCAGCCGTTAGTGGCAGCCGTTGCGGATCACCACTTCCGGGTGTCTAAACACGTCGATGCTGGGATCACGCATTCGCGAGTGTCCCAACTGCGGGACACCCAACAGCGTCGCCAGGAACTAGCGGATTTGGCTGGTGGTGACCAGGCAGAGGCCTATGCAGCCAGTTTGCTGGCCCAGCGGTCAGCGTGAGTCTCGTCGTTCTCCTTAAGATCTTGTGATTTCGATTAGGGCGTCATGGGGCGAGCTGATGCCAACAATTCAATCCAGCCCGCATCTTCAGAGCTCTCTCGCAGCACTCAAGACAATGTGATTCGAGTGCGTGGTGCTCGTCAGCACAACCTCAAAAACGTCGACATCACCATCCCTCGCAATGAGTTGGTGGTCTTTACGGGTGTGAGTGGCAGTGGTAAGAGCTCTCTCGCTTTCGACACAATTTTTGCTGAGGGTCAACGCCGTTACGTCGAGAGTTTGTCGGCCTACGCAAGGCAGTTCCTCGGTCAGGTTGATAAGCCGGATGTGGATGCCATCGAGGGCCTCTCGCCAGCGATTTCGATCGACCAGAAATCCACGAGTCACAATCCTCGATCCACCGTTGGCACCGTTACCGAGATTCAGGACTATCTCCGCCTCTTGTTCGGTCGAGCTGGTGAACCGTATTGCCCCCAATGTGGTCGGTCGATCCGTCCTCAAAGCATCGACGAGATGGTCGATCAAATTTTGTTGTTGCCAGAGGGAACTCGATATCAACTTCTAGCTCCAGTTGTTCGCGGAAAAAAAGGAACTCACGCGAAACTCATTAGTGGTTTGGCTGCTGAAGGATTTGCTCGGGTGCGCATCAATGCTGAGGTGCGTGAGTTGGGAGACAATATTGAGCTCGATAAAAATCACACCCACAACGTTGAAGTTGTGGTTGATCGTTTGGTTGCACGTGAAGGGATTCAAGAGCGGCTAACTGATTCTCTTCGTACCGCACTCAAGCGTGGCGATGGATTGGCGTTGGTGGAGGTTGTTCCTAAGAAAGACGAAGAACTGCCTGAAGGAGTAGAGCGAGAGCGTCTTTATTCTGAAAATTTTGCCTGCCCAGTTCATGGGGCAGTTATGGAAGAACTCTCACCAAGATTGTTTTCTTTCAATAGTCCTTACGGTGCATGTGAGGCCTGTCACGGGATTGGTCATCTAAGAAAATTCACTGCAGACCGGGTTATTCCTGATCCGAGTCAACCTGTGTATGCAGCCGTTGCACCTTGGGCAGAAAAAGACAACAGTTATTACTTTTCTCTGCTTTATTCAGTAGGGGAGGCATTTGGATTTGAAATAAAAACCCCATGGAACGAGCTGACTGATGAGCAGCGAGATGTGTTGCTCAATGGCAGTCGTGAACCGATTTTGATTCAGGCTGACAGTCGCTATCGCAAAGGAAAAGCTGGTTATACGCGCCCCTTTGAAGGCATTTTGCCGATTTTGGAACGGCAACTACGAGATGTGAGCGGTGAAGCCCAGCGTCAGAAATTAGAAAAATATCTCGAACTTGTTCCTTGTCAGGCCTGTGGTGGTCAGCGGCTACGTCCTGAGGCTTTGGCTGTCAAGGTTGGGCCGTTTCGAATTCCAGAGCTCACCTCTGTGAGTGTTGGAGAAACATTGGAAAGAATTGAGCAGTTGATGGGTGTAGGCACCCATGAAGGTGCTGAGCCACTCTTAAATCCACGTCAGATCCAAATTGGCGATTTGGTTCTTCGAGAAATTCGACTTCGACTTCGCTTCCTTCTCGATGTTGGTTTGGATTACCTCAGCCTTGATCGTCCGGCGATGACGCTCTCCGGCGGTGAAGCTCAGAGGATCCGTTTAGCCACTCAGATTGGTGCTGGTCTTACGGGGGTTCTTTATGTGCTCGATGAGCCCAGTATTGGCCTACATCAGCGGGATAACGATCGTTTGCTGAATACGCTTCGACGTTTACGGGATCTTGGAAACACACTCGTTGTTGTTGAACACGACGAGGAAACAATTCGTGCTGCCGACCATGTCGTTGATATTGGACCTGGTGCGGGAGTTCATGGGGGTCACATTGTTGCGGAGGGCTCTTTCGATGATTTACTCAACAGCAAAGAATCGCTGACGGGGGCTTACCTCAGTGGACGTCGATCAATACCCACTCCTGCAGAACGGCGTGAGGAAGGAACCAGACGACTGCAGCTGATTGATTGCAATCGCAACAACCTTAAAAATGTCAGCGTTGACTTCCCTCTCGGTCGTCTTGTGTCTGTAACGGGAGTCAGTGGGAGTGGAAAAAGTACATTAGTGAATGAATTACTTCATCCTGCTCTTGAAAATGGTCTTGGTTTGAAAGTTCCATTTCCGAATGGAATAGGTGAGCTGCGTGGGATTAAGTCGATCGATAAAGTGATCGTGATCGATCAAAGTCCGATTGGACGAACGCCTAGATCAAACCCAGCTACATATACGGGTGCTTTTGATCCCATCCGTCAGGTTTTTGCAGCCACCGTTGAAGCCAAGGCCCGTGGTTATCAAGTCGGTCAGTTTAGTTTTAATGTTAAGGGTGGTCGTTGTGAATCATGTCGAGGACAGGGTGTCAATGTTATTGAGATGAATTTCTTGCCTGACGTATATGTTCAGTGTGATGTTTGTAAGGGCGCTCGCTTCAATCGCGAAACCCTTCAAGTGAAATACAAGGGTTATACGATCGCAGATGTTCTCCAGATGACTGTTGAGCAGGCTGCTGAAGTATTTTCAGCAATTCCTCAAGCTGCTGATCGCTTACGCACGTTGGTGGATGTTGGTCTTGGATACGTCAAACTCGGACAACCTGCGCCGACGTTGTCTGGAGGTGAAGCCCAGAGGGTGAAGTTGGCAACAGAGTTGTCCCGTCGTGCGACAGGAAAGACGCTCTACTTAATTGATGAACCAACCACCGGACTGAGTTTTTATGATGTTCACAAATTGATGGATGTGATGCAGCGCTTGGTCGAAAAAGGAAATTCAATAATTTGTATTGAACACAATCTCGATGTCATTCGTTGTAGTGATTGGGTTATTGACCTCGGCCCCGAAGGTGGTGATCGAGGCGGTGAGATTTTGGTGACGGGTACTCCGGAGGATGTGGCAAAGCATCAGACCAGTCATACGGGTCAGTACCTCAAACGTGTGTTGGAGCAGCATCCTCCGCAGGTACCGGCAATAGTTGCCTGATGACAACCATGCGGATGCGTCACCTTCTCATCGCTGCTCTTTCGGGAGCGGCTCTATCGCTTGTCTCTAGTCCGTCCCGAGCGCTGGAACGGCTTGTCTTGCGTTTTCCTTTTTTGGAGACCAGCGTCACGATCAACCTGGGTGATGTTCAGTCGACATCTGAATTGATTCGTCAAAGCCCGGATCTGGCCGACCTTCAGATGGCCGGAGATACCCGCCTGTTTGAGCTGATCGACAAGGTGTTTCTGACCCCGCTTCCTTTGGAAACCAAGGCGTTGTTGCAAGGGTCCACCGGCCAGCCTCTGCTGGAACAAGCTTTG
Organism: Synechococcus sp. BL107; assembly: GCF_000153805.1. Lineage (NCBI taxonomy): Bacteria > Bacillati > Cyanobacteriota > Cyanophyceae > Synechococcales > Synechococcaceae > Synechococcus > Synechococcus sp. BL107. Next base: position 383,943 of record NZ_DS022298.1, read on the forward strand.
TGGGCGGCAACTCAACTGGTGGAGCTGGAGGGCACTGTTCCAGATCCCAGTGGTCGCATGTTGACGGATGCTCTGGTTGCGGCTGATGAGATGGGTCAGCCCAATGTTCTTGGCTTTCTGAGGTCGATGCCTGGGGAGCAAGCATCGATTGATTTTTCCAAGGTTTCTGTTGTAGCCAATCGGTTAAAAGCCAACTTGGAGCAGGGAGTTGCTCTGGTGCAGGCCACGGAAGCTGCAACTGTTAACTCCGCCCTAAGGGAACCGTTGCGAGGGGGTTGGAGCCGTGAAGAGCAGCGCCTGTCGGTGCGTCATCGACCACAGCCGTTACGACTGCTGGTGTTGAGACCCACCGGCACCGACCTCGGTCGATTGGCGGTGATTTCCCATGGTTTGTGGGACGACCCGGAATCGTTTGAGGGTTGGGGAGAACTGCTGGCGGCAAACGGCTACACCGTGCTTCTGCCAGATCATCCAGGCAGTGATTCCAGCCAACAGCAATCGATGTTGGCGGGGGATACCCCACCGCCAGGCCCTGAAGAATTGCGCCTGCGTCCGTTGGATGTATCTGCTCTTATTGATGCTGTGCGTGATGGACGTCTTCTTTCAGGACAATCGATCGACACGAATTCTGTGGCCATGATTGGCCACTCCTGGGGGGCGACAACATCGCTTCAGATTGCTGGGGGTCGTCCTACCGAGAACAAATTACGGACCCGTTGTGTTGATCAAAAAGATCCTGAACGCAACATCAGTTGGGTCTTGCAATGCAGTTGGCTCTCGGGGATTGAACAAGCTGCTGCTCCTGACCCTCGGGTGAAAGCAGTGGTGGCTGTCAGTCCGCCGTTGCGATTGCTGTTTGATCCCACCAGTTCCAAATCAATGAGTGCCAAAGTTTTGTTGGTCAGTGGAACGCGGGATTGGGTGGTTCCCTCGGGGCCTGAAGCGATCAGACCGATGCGTGATACCGGTGCCGTTCGAATGGGCCACCGACTTGTGCTCGTGAATGGAGCTGACCATTTCAACTTGCGCAGTTTTCGTGGAGAAGAGCGGCCTGCATTGATTGGCCCCGTTCTCCTGGCTTGGCTCAATGAACAGCTTGGTGAGGATGGTTCGGTCACCTTTTCTGGTGGGGGATGGGGAGATAACGAAGGTCGGTTGGTGGATGTGAGTGGCAGCCTCTGACAGGGAAGCTGCTTTGTGCTTTACAAATGCTCGTTCGGTTTCAATCGACTCAATCGCTTATTTCCAGTCTTGGTAAGCGATTTGGGGGCTTTTCTGGTTGATGTTTTCAACCTTCTAACGTTTATTTCATTTTTCAATCCTTTTTCCTCCCTTAGAGAAAACAAACGGCGTTGGTAAGCGCCCATTTGTTGTTTGGGACTGGTGGAAGAAATGGGCCTTCGTTTGTTGCATCTGCACTTGCATGGCCTGTTTCGTTCGCAGGATTTAGAGCTCGGCCGTGATTCCGATACCGGCGGTCAAACCCTGTATGTGCTCGAACTTGCGCGAAGTTTGGCTCTGCGTCCTGAGGTTGATCACGTTGATGTCGTGACTCGGCAGATTGTTGATCGGCGTGTCTCTCCTGATTACGCGCTTCCAGAAGAGCCAATCTGCCCAGGGGCGCGGATCCTCCGTTTTCCATTTGGACCCAAGCGTTATCTCCGAAAAGAATTGCTTTGGCCGCATCTTGAGCAATTAGCCGACCAGCTTGTCTCCCGCCTGAGCCAACCGGGGGAGGCTGTGGATTGGATTCATGCGCATTACGCCGATGCAGGTCTTGTTGGTGCATTAGTGAGTCAGAGGACGGGCATTCCACTGGTGTTCACCGGTCATTCCTTGGGCCGCGAGAAACAGCGACGTTTGCTTGAAAGTGGCCTGGATTGGTCGCAGATCGAGCAGACCTATGCAATTAGTCGACGCATTGATGCTGAAGAACGGGCTCTTGCTCAGGCTGAGCTTGTGGTGACCAGTACACGACAGGAAGCCGACCATCAATACGCCCGTTATGGCCATTTTCAAGCCGAGCAGTCTGCGGTGGTTCCCCCTGGTGTTGATGCGACACGTTTCTATCCCAACGCTTCGACGCAAGAGTTGGCTGAGATTCAGCCATTGATCCAGCCATTTTTAAGGGAGCCGGATCGTTCGCCGTTGTTAGCGATTTCGCGGGCCGTGCGACGCAAAAACATCCCGGCTCTTGTGGAGGCCTATGGCCGTTCGCCAGTGCTGAGGAATCGGCACAATTTGGTGCTCGTGTTGGGATGTCGAGAAGATTCGCGTCACCTCGAGAAGCAACAGCGTGATGTGCTTCAGCAGGTGTTTGACCTCGTGGATCGGTTTGATCTGTACGGGAAGGTGGCTTATCCGAAACAGCACAGCCGCACACAGATTCCTGCCTTGTATCGGTGGGCATCCAGTCGAGGCGGCTTGTTTGTGAACCCTGCCCTAACGGAACCCTTTGGTCTCACATTGCTGGAGGCCGCGGCCTGTGGTGTACCAATGGTGGCAACGGACGATGGTGGTCCTCGCGATATCCGTGCACGTTGTGAGAACGGTCTGTTGGTGGATGTGACAGATCCTGGTGCGCTGCAGGAAGCTTTAGAGATGGCCGGACATGACCCGATTCGTTGGCGCCGTTGGAGCGACAACGGTGTGGAGGCCGTGAGTCGTCACTTCAGTTGGGATGCGCATGTGTGCCGCTATTTGGCGTTAATGCAGCAGAGGACGGACTGTTCCTTCGTTTCTGCGAAGGCGACTCCAGCCCTTCGATCGACATCGACTCGATCAAGGATGTTGGTGCTCGACTTGGACAGCAGCCTTGATTTGCCAGCCGTTGGATCCTTAAACGATTTGCGAGAGCAGTTGCATGAGGATGCGTTGGCTCAATCCAGTGGTCTTGTCATCCTTAGTGGTCGTTCATTGGCATTGGCACGACTGCGGTATTCCGAACTGCATCTGCCTGAGCCCGAAGCTTGGATTACCAACGCTGGTACAGAGCTCCATCACGGTCCTGGCTTAGAGCTCGACCAGACATGGACGGTGCGCATTAACCAGTGCTGGAACCGAGACGCTGTGTTGAAGGCGATGGAGGATCTTCAGGACCACATCACCCTCCAGGATTCCGACCACCAAGGTGCTTACAAGGTCAGTTATTTGCTCAAGGAAGCTGATCCAGGCTTGTTGGGTTTGGCGCGACAGCGGTTGCGACGGGATGGTTTACAAGCTCAACCGCATGTGCGGTGTCACTGGTTTCTCGATGTTTTGCCTCAGCGGGCATCCCGTAGTGAAGCGATTCGGTTTTTGGCGATGAGCTGGGAATTGTCGTTGGAACAGGTGATGGTGGTGGCCAGCCAGCAAGGGGATGCTGAGTTGATGGATGGAATGCCAGCCACTGTGGTTCCAGCGGATCATGACCGCACCCTTCAGGTGCCCCACCATCACCCCAGGGTCTACGTCTCGAAGCGTTCCAATGTGGCTGCTGTGCTCGATGGCCTCAGCCATTACCACTTTTCATCGATGCGTTGAGCCGTCCAAAACTTGAACACAGGCCGCGGCGCGATCAGCCTTGGCTCGAACTTCGCTGAGATCTTCCCCGCGAGCAAGCGCTACACCCATCCGACGGTATGGGCGTGCAGTGTGCTTCCCAAACAGAAGTACTTGTGTTCCTGCTTCTCGCAACGCTTGTTCCAGGCCTTCGTAGGCCACTGATTTGAGTTCACGGTCGGCCAAGATCACGCGGCTCGCTGCCGCGGGTGCTGCCTCTAGCTGAGGAATCGGCAAATTCAGCACTGCCCGTAGGTGTAGTTCAAATTCGCTGAGGTTTTGGCTGATCAAGGTCACCAAACCTGTGTCATGGGGCCGTGGGGATAACTCCGAAAAGATCACCTCATTGCCGCAGAGGAAGAATTCAACACCAAACAATCCTGCTCCGCCGAGGTTGTCTGTCACCGTTCGGGCCATGGTTTGGGCTTGTTGAAGCTGGGCATCTGTCATCTGTGCTGGCTGCCAGCTGCATTGGTAATCACCCCGTTCTTGTTCATGGCCAATCGGCGGACAAAAGAGCGTTTCGCCGTTGCGTTGTCGAATGGTGAGCAGGGTGATTTCAAGATCGAACTCAAGAAATTCCTCCACAATCACTTGGTTGGATGTGCCTCGGGCATTGGCCATGGCTGCATTCCAGGCTTGATCCAGCTGTTCTGGGGTTTGAACAACGCTCTGGCCTTTGCCAGAGGAGCTCATCACGGGTTTGACAACGACAGGCCAGCCCAGAGGTGCCGCAACCTTTTTCAGTTCTTCGGCATTGGATGCATAGGCAAAGCGAGCTGTGCGAAGGCCCAGTTCTCCAGCGGCCAGATCGCGGATCTGATCACGGTTCATCGTGAATGCGGTGGCACGCGCTGTGGGGATCACGGTGATGCCGTCTTGTTCGAGTTCTGCGAGTGCTTCAACAGCGAGAGCCTCGATTTCCGGAATCACCACATCGGGCCGATGGCGTTGAACCACCTCTTTTAGAGATGTGGCATCCGTCATTGGGAACACTTCTGCTGTGTCGGCAACCTGCATTGCCGGTGCATTGGCGTACCGATCACAGGCGATCACTCTGCAGCCAAGTCTTTGGGCCGCGATCGCCACCTCCTTCCCTAGCTCGCCGCTGCCGAGGAGCATCACGGTCTGTGGAAACGCAGTCATCCGGGGTTGGAGCAACACACATCCCCATCATTCATCAACACAACGCTCCCATTGGTGATGGAGGGAATCAGTTGGATCCTGAGCGTTGAGCATCGCGAATGGAACCGATCAGCCAAACAGCGATGAACCCCAAGGATGAGATTCCGAAATAGATCAGCACCCACTTCAAAACGCGATCAGGGTCTGATGCTGCACTGGAGAGCAGTTCCGCAGTTTTCGTGAGCAAGCTCTCCATTAGTTCTTGAGATCTGGAATCAGTGTGAGCTGTTGAACGGGAGACTCCTCACTGATAAAGCCCCATGCTTCAAAAACGGAGGGGTCAGGATGAGTAATGCGTTGTTGCGTTCCATGGCGTTCCACTTGGAACCCTTCGTTAGCCATCCTGCGCATCAGGCTGGCTGATTCTTCGAAACGTGACGCCATGGCCTCAAGGCTGGAACATTCGGCTGTGAGACCGGATTCCCGCCAGGTGAAATAGGTCATTCAGTTCAGCCCAAGGGTCGCAAGTAAAGCCCTAGCACTACGAAAGCGGCAGTGGCCGTCCAGAAGCATGGCACCAGAGTGCGCTCATTTGTGCCCCCAAGTTCGAAGTGATGATGCAGTGGGGCCATGCGGAAGATCCGTCGTCCCTCACCATCGGCTCCTTTGGTGGCTTTGAACACCCACACCTGAATGATCACGGACAACGACTCTGCAAGGAAAACGCCCCCCATCACGAGGAGTGGCCAAAGGCTGTTGGACAGCAGGGCGACTGCGGTGAGAGCAGCACCCATCGCGAGGGAACCTGTGTCTCCCATAAAGACGCGAGCTGGATGGCGGTTAAACACCAAAAACCCGAGCCATGTGCCAGCCATCGTCATGCAAAAGCCAGCGATGGCTGGGTCGCCATGGTTGCCGCGCAACATCAGTTGAAGCGCTAACCCAGTGAAGACGAGCGCACCGCAGCCGGATGCCAAGCCATCCAATCCATCAGTGAGGTTGGTGGCGTTGCTTTCCGCGAGAAAGACGAATAAGCCCAGTGGCCAGATCAACAAGCCAAGGGGGAGGTTTTGGCCGAATGGCAAAGCCACAGTGCTGTTAATCCATCCTTGCCAGGCGGCGATCGCTAAGAAAATGAGGGCTGCAATTGTTTGCAGCAGTAACTTGCCCCGCGGTGTGAGGCCGCTGTTGGTTCGTCGCGTGAGGCTGCGCCAATCGTCAAATCCACCGATCAGCATGTAGGCGAGGGTTACACCCGAAACGGCCAGGAGTTGTTGTGAGGCCTCCGGTTCGCGAGTGATCCAGCTGCCGAGAATCACCCCAACCGGAACTACCAAGAGGCCGCCCATCGTTGGCGTGCCTGATTTACTTTGATGTCCGCGGGGTCCTTCTTCTCGAATCACCTGCCCCATCTTCAGAGCTTTGAGACGAGGAATTCCCAACCCAGCAGCGGTCATGGAAACCACCGTTGCTAGCAGCAGGGGCAGTGTGAGTTGAGAATTGCTGACCCACTTATCGGCAGCAAGACTTGCAGCGAAGACAAACAGGATGAGCAGGGTTGCACAAAAAGAACCTTTCCCCCACCAGGGTTGATCAGTTGTCTCCGTGGGGGTCACGGTTTTATGGCTTGGTTCTTGGACCCTAAGGCAGTTGCTTTGACGGATTCAATGGCAGCTTGAGTCGTGCGTCAGGACTCCCACTGCTCTTCGTTTTGTTCGTCGGCGTTGTTGTAGTCCTCTTTTTCGCCCATGAGTGCCGAGAGTTCTTCTTCTTCCACGGTGCTCACTTCAGGTGAGCCAGATTCCTCGTCTGCGACGAGACGTCCACTGGTTTCCAACCAAGACAACAAATCCGGTTCTTCACGCAACGGCAAGACCGGAGCTGGGTCTTTCCGTCCATAACGGGTGAGGGATGGGTTGACGTTGTCTAACGCGTTTGTATCAACCAGAGCACCCATGCGCGACCTGAACCCGGAACCAATCAATCATCATAGATCATCTCGAGACCTGCTCATCAATGCCGAAACCAATGCTGATCGGGTTGGTATGGGGCAGCGCTTTGTTGATCAGTGGGGGACTCCGTTTATGGGGAGAGCTACGCCCCTTTCCCCTGCAGGCGCCTTTTGCGCTGGTTCTCTTGATCGTTTTTCTGCCTTCAATCCTTTTAGGCATTTGGCTTGTGTTGCCGACTGCGTCTGGGGTGGACGACGGGACGCGAGAATCAAACACGTTTGATTAGGAGAGCCGTTGATGGGCCGCGCGAAAAAGGTTGTGCTCGCCTACTCCGGTGGGGTTGATACCAGCGTCTGCATTCCTTATCTCAAGCAGGAATGGGGAGTGGAAGAGGTCATTACCTTTGCTGCGGATCTGGGCCAAGGGGATGAATTGGAGCCCATTCGTCAGAAAGCGCTCGATGCTGGGGCCAGTCAGTCACTTGTCGGAGATCTCATTCAGCCCTTCATCGAAGACTTTGCGTTCCCAGCGATTCGAGCGAATGCTCTTTACGAAGGTCGTTATCCCTTATCCACAGCTTTGGCTCGCCCATTGATTGCCAAGCGACTGGTGGAGGTGGCCCGTGAAGTGGGAGCTGACGCTGTAGCCCATGGCTGTACGGGGAAGGGCAACGACCAGGTGCGTTTTGATGTGGCGATTGCTTCTCTGGCGCCAGACCTCAAGGTGCTGACGCCCGCGAGGGAATGGGGAATGAGCCGAGAAGAAACGATTGCCTATGGCGAACGTTTTGGCATGCCATCGCCGGTGAGCAAAAAATCGCCCTACTCGATTGATCTCAATTTATTGGGACGCAGTATTGAGGCGGGTCCCCTCGAAGATCCGATGGTGGCGCCTCCAGAAGAGGTGTTCGCGATGACGCGTTCGATCACGGATGCACCTGATGCATTTGAAGAGATCGAGATCACGTTTGAGAGCGGTAATCCCGTTGCTATCAATGGCCAACGCTTGGATCCTGTCGCGATGATTCGTCAGGCCAATGCTCTGGCAGGCACCCATGGCATTGGTCGCCTCGACATGATTGAGAACCGTGTGGTGGGAATCAAATCAAGGGAGATTTACGAAACTCCAGGCCTGTTGCTGTTAATCCAGGCGCACCAAGAACTCGAGAGTCTCACCCTCGCCGCGGATGTTCTTCGCAGCAAACGCCAGCTTGAGATGCAGTGGTCTGATTTGGTGTATCAGGGCCTTTGGTTTGGCCCTTTGAAAGAGGCCTTGGATGGCTTCATGGACCGCACCCAAGAGCACGTCAATGGTGTAGTGCGTTTAAGACTGCACAAGGGCAACGCCACCGTGATTGGTCGAGGCTCCAGCGATAGCAGCTTGTACGTGCCCGAAATGGCGTCCTATGGCAGTGAGGATCAATTTGATCATCGGGCTGCTGAGGGGTTCATCTATGTCTGGGGATTGCCGATTCGTCTTTGGGCGGCTTCGAAACGATCGTCACGCTGAACGCCGTCGGGGTCTGAGAAAAGACATCAGCTTGATCCCTGGAAAACGCACCACGTTGTCCGGGGATTTGGTGGATTGCAGTAAGGGGGTATCAGTCGCTGGTGCGTTCTTCGTTTGTTGTTCTGAGAGCAGTTGGTATCGCTCCAGGATGGGTGCCAGGCGTTCTTGGAACTTGCGTTCAAACAAATCGGGTAATTCATTGAGCAAGGCGTCGTAAGCAGCCACTTGCTGCTCAAGCTCTTCGATGCGTTGCTCTAGAAATTTGTCGTGATTGGTCGGAGTAGCAGGATCCAACCATTGCTGTTCTGCTGCCTGTGATTCGGAGTGGGTCGGATCCATGAACGGACGTTATCGCCCGTTCATGGAGACAACAACTGCCTTTAGGAGGCTTCTGGTTCTGGGGTTTCTGCTGCCTGAGCTGGAGCAGGAGCTTCGGTGCCAGGAACCACACGAGGAGCTGGTAAAGGACCCTCCTGCTTCACAGTGAGGTAGCGAATCACGTCTTCGCTAATCCTCATTGCCTTTTCCAGCACTTCAACTTGCTGCCCATCGCCGTTATGGCTGAGTTGCACGTAGATGCCTTCTTTGTGCTTAGCGATCGGATAAGCGAGCCGTCGCTTGCCTCGCATTTGGTTGTCGAGAACCTCGGCACCTGCTTCCACGATCATGTCGCGGTACTTGGTGACGTGGCTTTCAACTTCCTCCTCCGGGATGTCCGGACGGAGGATGTACATGGTCTCGTAATACGGATCGAGCGTCATGGGCTGTGCCGACGGGGGACTTCAGGCTCACCGAAGTGAGCGACGAATCCAATACCTTATCTCCTCGTCTCCGCAAGGCCTTCTTCAGTAGAGCTGCATGCGCACGGCTTGGCTGAGCCCTGGCAGGTCGGGTTCACGCCCCCGAAGGCATTCGATGATCGCGAAAACCAAGATGGCCAGTACAGCGATCACAACAGTGCTCGAGAGTGTTCCCACGAGCAACGTGCCTCCGCCAATGGGTCTCAACAAAATGCTGAAGGCGAAGCTCAGCACAATCACCACAATGTCGGTGAGTAGGGCTTGGAGAGCGTTGAAACGCAGGAAATAAGGCACGTTGGGATTGCGTACAACGCCCAAGAACAAAACGAAGAAGAGCAACAAACCGCCGAACGGCACAACCCGTTGCAACTGAATAAAGGGAATCGCTGGAACAATCAGCAATCTCAAGAGTGGAATTTGGTTGAAGAGTCCATCCATGCCAAGGCCGAATGGAACCGCATCACCCCACGGCAGCAGGTAGATCAGCGGGGCGACGCATCGCTGCCAGAGGGGTATCTCCACGATCGATAGGTGATTTCAATTGACGCTAGCTAGGGCTTTAGGGCTGCTTCGGCAGCACGTCGCATGGTCTCGACTGGAACATCGTTTCGACCACTCCATAGGCGAAGTGATGCAGCACCTTGTTGCACCAGCATTTCCAGCCCATCGATGCATCGGTGTCCTCGGGATTGTCCCCAACTGAGCCAAGCGGTGGGACGCGGTGTGTAGACGAGGTCGTAGAGCACTGCAGACCCTCGCAAGTGGCTCCAGATCGCTTCACCCAGGGGAAACGCTTGGGCCTCCCCGTGTTGTGCCATGCCGACGGGGGTGGTGTTCACAACTAAATCTGCCTGCTCAATGAGCGAAGCAAGCATTGGATTGGAGTGAAGACAAGGGGTGAGTGGGGCGTCGTCGTGTTGCAGATCTTGAATGAACTCGTCTAGGGCATCTCGGCGGCGACCAATCACCGTGATGGAGGCCAATCCAAGGCCCTGTAAGGCAGCTGCAATCGCTCGGGCGGAGCCACCGCAACCGATGATCACCCCACGGCAGTTCTGCCAACTGGATGGTTCACCCAAGGGGGTCAGAAAACCCTCCACATCGGTGTTGGTGCCGTGCCAGCCGCCGGAGTCGAGTGGGATCAGGGTGTTCACGGCGCCAAGCCGTTTTGCGAGAGGGCTGAGTTCCTGGCAAAGCCCAGCCACATCCTGTTTATGGGGGATGGTCACGTTCAGGCCGTGGCAACCCACACCACGTAGTCCTTCAAGAACCTCTTTGAGATTTTGGCTAGTGCAGGGAAGGGGGAGGTAGCTCCAATTCAGTTGCAAGGCCTGAAGTGCAGCGTTGTGCATGGCCGGCGATAGGGAATGCCGCACAGGGTTGCCAAGCAGTCCCACCAGGCCTGTATCACCGTTGATCATCGGGTCGCCGGATCGCTTCTCCAGCCTGCCTGTTCGGGAACCCCACCTCGCCTCTCAAGGGGTCTCCTGATGAGGATGACGCCATTCAGATCACTTTTTAGGGAAGGGCACCGATGGGCAAAGTTGTCGGCATTGACCTTGGCACCACGAACAGCTGCGTTTCTGTGATGGAGGGTGGCAAGCCCACCGTTATCGCTAACGCCGAGGGCTTCCGCACAACGCCCTCCGTTGTTGCTTACACCAAGAACCAAGACCAATTGGTTGGCCAGATCGCCAAACGACAGGCGGTGATGAATCCGGATAACACGTTTTATTCGGTGAAGCGCTTCATCGGTCGTCGGGTTGATGAGGTGAGTGAGGAACAAAAGGAAGTGAGTTATGGAGTCGAAAAATCCGGCTCTAACGTGAAAGTGAAATGTCCTGTGTTGGACAAGCAGTTCGCGCCGGAAGAGGTGTCTGCTCAGGTGTTGAGAAAGTTGGCAGAAGATGCCGGTAAGTACCTAGGAGAGACCGTCACCCAAGCAGTGATCACGGTTCCTGCGTACTTCAACGATTCTCAGCGCCAGGCGACGAAGGACGCTGGAAAGATCGCTGGCCTTGAGGTGCTCCGCATCATCAACGAGCCCACTGCGGCGGCATTGGCCTATGGCCTCGATAAAAAGAGCAACGAACGAATTCTGGTTTTTGACCTTGGTGGCGGCACATTTGATGTCTCCGTTTTGGAGGTTGGCGATGGCGTTTTCGAAGTTCTGTCCACCTCCGGTGACACCCACCTCGGTGGTGATGATTTCGACAAAGTGATCGTTGATCACCTGGCTGCAACGTTCAAATCGAACGAAGGCATTGATTTACGTCAGGACAAGCAAGCTTTGCAGCGGCTTACAGAGGCTGCTGAAAAAGCCAAGATCGAGCTCTCCAATGCCACCCAGAGTGAAATCAATTTGCCGTTCATCACGGCAACTCCTGAGGGACCTAAGCACCTCGATCTCACATTGACGAGGGCCAAATTTGAGGAATTGGCGTCCAATCTGATCGACCGCTGCCGGGTTCCCGTGGAGCAAGCTTTGAAAGACGCCAAGCTGTCTTCGGGTGAACTCGACGAGATCGTGATGGTGGGTGGTTCCACCCGTATCCCAGCCGTTCTTGATCTGGTCAAGCGCACCACGAGCAAAGATCCGAACCAAACGGTCAACCCTGACGAGGTGGTGGCTGTTGGTGCTGCGATTCAGGGGGGCGTTCTTGCTGGAGAGGTGAAAGACATTCTTCTTCTTGATGTCACGCCGTTGTCTTTGGGCGTGGAGACCCTTGGTGGTGTGATGACGAAGATGATCACCCGCAACACCACTGTTCCCACCAAGAAGTCTGAGACCTATTCCACCGCTGTGGATGGTCAGACGAACGTGGAAATTCATGTGCTCCAGGGTGAGCGCGAAATGGCATCTGATAACAAGTCTCTCGGTACCTTCCGGCTCGATGGCATTCCTCCGGCCCCAAGGGGTGTACCGCAAATCGAGGTGACGTTCGATATCGACGCCAACGGAATTCTGAGCGTGACCGCCAAGGACAAGGGCAGCGGTAAGGAGCAGTCGATCTCGATCACGGGTGCATCGACCCTTTCGGATTCAGAGGTCGACAAAATGGTGAAGGACGCCGAGACCAACGCCAGCGCTGATAAGGAGAAGCGTGAGCGCATCGACTTGAAAAACCAAGCTGAAACGCTGGTTTATCAGGCTGAGAAGCAGATGACGGAGCTGGCCGACAAGGTCGATGCCGATGCCAAGGCCAAAGTTGAGGAGAAGCGCGTCAAGCTCAAGGATGCTGTTGAAGCCGAGGACTACGACGCGATGAAGACCTTGCTGGAAGAACTCCAGCAAGAGCTCTACACCGTGGGTGCGTCTGTTTACCAACAAGATGGTGCCCAAGCGGGTGGTGCAGCCCCTGACGGCGATGCCGCAGCCGATGCCAATGGTGGCGCAGGTGGTGGTAACGCTGCCGATGACGTGATCGACGCGGAATTTACAGAGACCAAGTAAGTCGTCGATCACATCCTTTTTCAGTCAAGGGCCCATACAGGGCCCTTTTTATTGGGATTGTGCGAAACCGTTGGCACCCGTAGCGAAGCCATTGGCGATCCACTCAGCTGTTGCGGGAGCGAGTAAAACTCCGTTTCGGTAATGGCCTGAGGCCAAGATCAGTCCCGGTTCAAGTGTCTCGAGCAGTGGAGCAGGGCGGTCCACCGGACGCGCTCGCAAACCGCTCCATTGCTCGATCGGTTCTGCGTTTTTCAACCAGGTTGGTGCCCTGTCGTTCAGAGATCGCATCAGCTCTAAGGGGCTGGGCGACGCTGAATCTCCTGGTTCGACGGTTGCTCCCAAGAGCAACCGATTTGGGCCGTTGGGGATCAAGTTAAATCCCTGATTCACCAACACAGCGGGCCATCCTTGCCAACTGGAGGGTCCATCGGCGCAGTTGAGGGAAAGGGCTTGTCCTAAGACCGGGCTGATGGGACGGCTGTGGCCCAGCGGTTCGATCAGGGCTGGACTTGCCAGTGCTGCACAGATCACGACAGCATCGTGAACGCTTCGATGACCTCCGCTGCAGTTGAGCTGCCAGTCAGGATTCTTGCGAGTGAGGACATCGACGGGCTCTGGGACAAGCTCGACGGCGCGTTCTGCTAGGGCGAAGCGAAGCGCTCTTTGCAGCAGCACTGGGTCGATTCGGCCATCGTTTTCGGAGTGCAGTGCCCCGAACTGAGCGGTTGGCCAAATTGTCCCAACGTTGCTAGGCGGGATGGCCCGTAAACCCAAATGGCTTCGGTCGGATGCGAGCTTCCGCATGCGCTCAAAGGCGGAAGCGTCTTCTGCGACTTGAATCAGGGATCGATCCAGGCTGAGCGCTGGCTCGAACTGTTGCAGCTCTCCAATCCACTGGGGCCAGAGCGCCATGCTGCGCTGACGCAGTCTCCATCCGCGACCACTGGAGCGACGGAAGACATGTCCCATCAGCACACCCAGGGAAGCACTGGTGCCGTTACCTCTGCTAATTCGACGCTCTGTTTCGATGGGCTGATTCAGCCTTGGATCGAAGAGGACGACTTGATGTCCCCGTTGAGACAGCTGCCATGCGGTGCTGAGGCCAATGGCTCCGGCACCAACAACAGCGACGGAATGGGTCAGCTCAAAGCCTCAGCGGGAATGATGTCGGAATAGGCATCAAAGCTTGCAGCAAGACTGCCGTAGGCCTTCTGCATCTGACCGGCATCCTGCAAGCGTGCTGCTTCATCAAGGCCTGCCAAGGCATCTTTTAAAGAGCGCGCCAGCTTGTCGGCATTTTTGCGCTCAGTGCGATCAAGGGATTGGTTGATGAACAACATTTCGCGACCCACTTCCTGCATTGGGCCGTGAATCAAGTTGCGGGTGAAGGTCCAGTCTTCATTGCTCACAAGACGAGCGAGCTCTGGCAAACGTGCTTTCGTGTTCGTGAATGCTTCGGCTTGACGCTTTAGAACGCTCAGATCGACGGGCTTGCTGGATGCGGCTTCACTGCTGGCCGGAATCATCAAACCCCAACAAAGGCCGATGCAGAGGCAGAACGCGGCGAGGCGGCGTATGGCCTTCAGCATGATTAGAAAATAGTTTCTGCGACTTTAACCAGAGGCTTTGTTGCGGGAGAATTTGTTTTTAAAAGTGTTGTGGTGAGTGAGGCCACGGTCATCCTTCAGATGATCTGTCCCGATCGTTCTGGTCTTGTCAGTGAACTCGCGGGGTGGGTGGCTGCGAATGGTGGAAACATCCGCCATGCCGACCATCACACCGATGTGGGTGCTGGCTTGTTCCTGAGTCGGATTGAATGGACGCTCGAGGGGTTTGGAATCCCTCGACAGGCTTTGCCGGAAGCTGTCTGTGCCCTTGCAGAACGGCTCAAGGGTCAGGTTCAGCTGAGTTTTTCTGATGAACTGCCAAAAGTTGCGATCTTGGCGAGTAAGCAGAGCCATTGCTTATTCGACCTGCTCTGGCGCGTGCAGAGCGGAGAGTTGGCAATGCAAGTGCCTTTGGTGATTGCCAATCATCCTGATTTGGAACAGCTTTGCCGGGGCTTTGGCGTGCCCTTCTTTTGTGTTCCGGTGACTCCGGTATCGAAGGCTGAGGCAGAGCTCACAATCCTTCGTTTGCTCGAAGAACACGGGATTGAACTGGTTGTTCTTGCCAAGTACATGCAAGTGCTCAGCTCTGGCTTCCTCGAGCGCTTTCCCGACGTGATCAATATCCATCACTCTTTCCTTCCGGCTTTTAAGGGTGCTCAGCCCTATCACCGTGCTTGGGAGAGAGGGGTCAAATTGATTGGTGCCACAGCGCATTACGTCACAGAAGATCTCGATGACGGACCGATCATTGAGCAGACGACTGTTCACGTCAGTCATCGGGATGAAGTGAGTGATCTGATTCGAAAGGGACGCGACACGGAACGGCTGGCCCTTGCCAGGGCCCTTCGTTTGCATTTGCGACGCCAAGTGATGGTGTATCGCGGCCGTACGGCAGTGTTCGCATGACGGGCCTATTGGCGTGAGACAGCTCTCTGGAGGTCAGGCGTTTCGACTAGGCATGTTTTTGCTTCCGTCCAGTGCGCTGTTGGGGGGTCTCTGTTTTCTGGTGGCTTGCATCAGCGGTAGCCAAGGCCGTGAGCAACCGATCTGGCGCGATCCGTGGATGCAGCCTTTGTTGTTGGCTGGCTTGCTGATGGTGCTGGGGTGTTGTTTTGCCCAGTCCGGTGCTTTGGCCTGGGCGGGCCTGGCCAATTGGCTTCCCTTCTTTTGGGCTTTCTGGGCGTGTCGACCCCACCTTGAGACCGTGAAACAACGTCGCCAGGCGGCTTGGATGCTCGTGGCCGGAACGCTGCCTGTGTTGGTCACGGGGTTCGGACAGATGTTGTTGGGCTGGTCTGGTCCTTGGCAATTCGGGGGTGGCGCGATTGTGTGGTTTGTCGCTCCTGGAGGACAACCCAGCGGCCGTCTTTCTGGCTTATTTGATTACGCCAACATTGCTGGAGCTTGGTTAGGGGTGGTTTGGCCTCTGATGTTGGCGTGTGTGCTGCGTCCGGATGGTTGGTGGCGGCGTGGTGGTGCATTCGCGTTAGTCCTGTCGACGGCTGTTGCGGTGTTGTTCACCCAGTCCAGAAATGCCATGGGCGCTCTTGCGCTTGCGGTGCCGTTGGTGATCGGGCCAATGCAGTGGACCTGGCTGTTGCCGCTTTTGGCGTTGTTGAGCGTGCCTCTGGCTTTGGCGGTGTTGCCAGGCATTCCGATCGGTTTAAAAAGTTGGTCTGCCGCCCTCCTGCCCGATCGAATGGCAGAGCGCCTGTTGGATCAAGAAACGCCGACGGCTTGGAAGCACACCCGCCTAGGCCAGTGGGGTTATGGCATCGAATTGGTGGCGGCCCGCCCTTGGTTCGGATGGGGAGCGGCTGCGTTCAGCGTGCTGTATCCCATCTATGCGGCGAAACGGTGGCATGGCCATTCCCATAATTTGCCGCTGGAATTAGCGATTAGTCATGGGCTGCCGGTCGCTGTTCTCATTGTTGGCACGGTGTTTCTTCTGTTGGTGGTTGCGCTGAAACGTGGAATGTTGCGGCGAGACCCCCTCGAGCGAGCTTGGTGGGCGGCCGCGCTCGTGATGGTGGTGATGCATGCCACCGACCTGCCATTGTTTGACAGCAGGATGAACATCCTTGGCTGGGTGTTGTTCGCTGGATTGGCGAACGTCAGCCAACCGTTAAAGCCTGATCGTGATGCTCTTGCAGCTTCTGGGGAGCCAGCGGACCTCTGAGATGCGTCCAAGGCAAGGTGCGCTGGGTCTCCCATGGGTCATGAACCACCTCTGCCCACGGAGGTGGGAGTGGCTGCGATGGTCCAGGCATGGGCTCCAGTTCACCATTCAACGCAGCGCGGTAGGTCTTTTTCCAACCGCCCATGCTTTCCCGTCCGTCCCCAACGGCAGCGATCACGGGCGCTAAGCGGCGGTCACTTCTGGAGAGCAAGGCCTGAATCACGCTCCAGCCATAACTTTCCGGACGGAATTCAATCCCTTTGGGTTTCAGCTGTTTAGCCAGTCTTTTTAGTCGTTTTTCCGCTTCCGGTCGGACGCCTTGCCATTGGAATGGTGTTTGGGCTTTCGGAACGAATGTGCTCACCCCAAGGGTGAGCCGCAGCCCTTTGGTGTCACGTTTCAGTGCAAGAAGCAGTTCTGCAGTGGCTTCGATGTCGTCATCTGTTTCGGTGGGTAGCCCGGCCATTCCGTACAACTTCAGTCCGGTCAGACCGCCTTGTTTGGCGTGGCGGGCAGCTGCATGGATGGCTTCAGTGGTGAGTTTTTTGTTCACGACTTCTCGCATGCGTTCGCTGCCGCTTTCGATCGCAATCGTGAGCGAGCGGCTGCCGCGTTTCGACAAGATGGTTGCCAGCTCGGGGGTCACGGTGGCGGCCCGTACGGAGCTCACACTGATCCGGGTGCCATCAAAGCGATCCCCATCCAGCCACTGCAGAAGCTCTGAAAACTGAGGATGTTGGGTGACGGATGCTCCCAAAAGCCCGAGGCGCTTGGTGGCGGTTAAGCCTTTTTCAACGGCGGGGATGAGGCCGTCATCAAGCGATGGAGTGCGGAAGGGCAGGGTCAGATAGCTGGCTAAGCAAAATCTGCAAAGTTCCGGGCAACTGCGCACAACCTCCACCATGTGAATGTCGGGCCACGCTGCTTCTGGAGTTACGACTGTGGAGTGGCTGAGAGTGTTTCCACGCCAGGTTTGTTTTTCAACCAGCGCTGGGATAGCTGCATCAATCGGTTCCACAGCCATCAAGGTCCCGTCCGTGTCGTAGCGGGGTGCATAGAGGGAAGGCACATACACCCCGGGCACTTGGGCTAGGTGCCGCAAGCGTTCGTTGCGTGGACTGTGGCGGCACTGCTGCAGGGCATCGATGAAGGCGGGCAGCAGTAATTCGCCGTCTCCAAGGAGCACGGCATCGAAAAAGGGAGCGAGCGGTTCCGGGTTGGCGGTGAGCACTGGTCCGCCGCCGAACACGATGGGGTCATCGTCGTTGCGTTCGGTTGCCCAGATCGGAATGCGTTGGTTGCGTAAAAGCTCAGGAAGCACCGGTCCATCCAATTCCCAACTCAGGGACAGACCGAAGAGGTCGCAGCGTCGCGGTAGTGGATCGCCTTGGTCGGTAAACAGGCGGCGAACGTCAACGTCATGCCGTTGGGCGAGGGTGGCCCAGACAATTTGGTACCCCAGGCTTGTGATGCCCACGGAGTATGTGCTTGGGAAGGCCAGTACAGCCCGTAGTGCACCAGGATCCGGCGGGGCTGGATCAAATAGCAGGGTTTCCTGATTCAGGAGATCAAGATTGTCTTTCGCCTCATCCTGCAGCTTTGCTGGTCAGCCTGACGGAGACGATGCATGGTTTTGTTGGTTTGAAGTCAACACGGTTGATGGACTGAAGGGGATGGGTTGTCAATGCAGCATCGTGTTAATGGAGGCCAATCATTCATTGAAGCTTTTTAGTTTTGGCCGATGTATTTATTCTTTTAGGAGGCTGTAGTAACGGTTATTGGTTTTTATTTTTCGTTCTGTATTTGCTTTGCATCAGCAGCTTCCATGCTCATTTGGCGTTCGTAAATGGAGTGAGGATTGAAGAGTCGGGCGACCAGAAAACTGGTGAGGCAGGCTACCAGGATTGGTTTCAGGATCAGTAGGTCTTTGACCAATGCAAAGGCCAGGAACATCGCAGTGATCGGTGTGCGTGAACAGCCCGCCACGAAAGCGCCCATTCCCGCGAAAACGTAAGTATTGGGCAGATGGCCGGTGAGGGATTGCACCCAATCTCCACAGGCCAGGCCCATGGCTCCTCCAAGGGTGAGCATGGGCATAAACAGCCCGCCCGGTGCGCCCGAGGCCGCGGCAAGGCCAGTGCTGAAGAACAGCACGACGAATCCGGCTAGTGCTTGCGTTACCCCCGTTTCGCTGGCGCCGATCAGGTGAAATAGTTCATCGAGGTTGTGGAAGCTCGATGGCAAGGCGGCATAGACGCTGCCTAAGACGAGTCCACTCAGGCTCATGCGCAAAATCAGCCTATTGCTAAACCAATGCTGTCCTTGGCGTTGCATCATGAGTACGTAGCGGGTGTAAAGCTCCGCTAAAACACCAATTAAGGCTCCAAGGCTGATGAGATAAATCACATCGATGGGAAAAAATTCCACATCAATTGGGAACTTTCGTTCGAGTAAAAAGCCCAGATTGGGTTGGAATCCCTTGCCGCTCGATCCCAGCCCAAATACACCCAATACATCGGCCCATGTGTCGGCTGAAAAGGTGGTGATCAACACCAGTAACAGCACTACTGGTCTTGCTGAATGCAGCAATTCTTCGATCGCATAGATGAAGCCACCGAGCGGTGCGCTGAACACTGCAGCGATTCCTGCCCCTCCTCCGGCTGCAACGATCACGCGCCGAAATGCCACCGGTGCTTTCAGCCATCGCGACATTTGCCAGGCGACGGATCCACCCATTTGTACGGCTGGACCCTCTGGGCCAAGGGGGAAGCCACAGCCGATAGCAATGATTCCAGCCACCAATTTCACAAGGCCCACGCGTAGACCCATGGGAACCGACTTGTGACGGAGAAAACCCATGATGTGGGTGACCCCTGCTCCGCCGGCAGCTGGCGCCAGGTTGCTAATGAGCCACCCGGATACCAAGCCTCCAAACGCACCCAAAACGGGCAATACGATCCAGGCTGGAACGTCATGAAGAAGGTCACGACGCCAATCACTTAAGAGGTGGATACCGCTTTGAAATAACAGGCCGGTGATCGTGGCTCCAAGTCCTGTTAAGGACAGGGCCAAAACCACTACAAACCAGCGGCGTTCGAGCAGGCGTCGAATGCTGCGGCTTGAGATCCGGGGATCGCGATTTTGGTTTGGGTCGCTGTTGTCTTGCAAAGTCGGTCTCAGGCTTGTGCCAGAACAGCCGCTTCGTCATCGGCGCTCATCACTCGCCCTTGGTCTTCGAAGCCAGCAATTTGGTCGAAGTTCAGATAGCGGTAAAGCTCATCCGACATTGGATTGATCTTTTCTGCGGCGATGCGTTGGTACTCCTCGGGGGTAGGAATACGCCCTAAAAGTGCACAAACGGCTGCCAGCTCTGCGCTACCGAGATACACCTGGGCGCCTTTGCCCAAGCGATTGTTGAAGTTGCGTGTGCTGGTGGAGAACACGGTGGTGTCGTCGTCCACACGGGCTTGATTACCCATGCATAGGGAGCATCCAGGCATTTCCATCCGGCTACCAGCTGCTTCGAAGGTGGCGTAGTACCCCTCTTGCTTCAGCATCTCTTCGTCCATCCTTGTGGGTGGACAAACCCAGAGCCGGGCTTTGTTGCTGCCGGAACCTTCCAGCACTTTTGCGGCGGCGCGGTAATGGCCGATGTTGGTCATGCATGAACCAATGAAGACCTCCTGAACGGCATTTCCAGCGACTTCGCTCAGCAGCTTCACATTGTCGGGATCGTTGGGACAGGCCAGAACGGGTTCGGTGAGTTCATCGAGATTGATTTCAAGGATCTCGGCGTATTCCGCATCGGGATCCGCCTCAAGAAGTTGGGGATCGGCCAGCCAGTCCTCCATTGCTTTCACGCGTCGCGCCAGGGTTCGTGCATCGCTGTAGCCCCGCGCAATCATGTTTTTGAGCAAGGCCACATTGCTGCGTAAGTATTCACTCACCGTTGCTTCGGAGAGTTTGATGGTGCAGCCCGCGCAGGATCGCTCTGCTGTGGCGTCGGTGAGTTCAAAGGCCTGTTCGAGCTTCAAATCCGGAAGACCTTCGATTTCCATGATTCGGCCATTGAAAATATTTTTTTTGTTGGCCTTTTCCACCGTGAGCAGACCACGTTGAATGGCCACCCAAGGGATGGCATTCACCACATCGCGCAAGGTCACGCCCGGTTGCAGTGCACCGCTGAATCGCACCAAAACAGACTCCGGCATGTCCAAAGGCATGGCGCCGATGGCTGCGGCAAATGCCACCAAGCCTGAACCGGCTGGAAACGAAATACCAAGGGGGAATCGGGTGTGACTGTCTCCCCCCGTACCAACGGTGTCAGGCAGCAGCATGCGATTCAGCCAGCTGTGGATAATCCCGTCTCCGGGTCGCAGGGCGACTCCTCCGCGCTGAGCAAAGAAATCGGGGAGGTCTTGTTGGGTTTGGAGATCGACAGGCTTCGGATAGGCCGCTGTATGGCAGAAGCTCTGCATTACTAAGTCGGAGGAGAAGCCCAGACAAGCCAGTTCCTTCATTTCGTCACGGGTCATCGGACCTGTGGTGTCTTGAGAGCCGACTGTGGCCATGAGCGGTTCGCAGCTCGTTCCGGGCTGTACACCGGGGAGTCCACAGGCTTTGCCAACCATTTTTTGGGCCAAGGTGAATCCTTTGCCGTTGTTTTGAGGGGTACTCGGGCGAATAAATACCTCTGAGGGAGGAAGTCCCAGCTGGTTGCGAACTTTGTCGGTGAGGGCCCTGCCGATCATGAGAGGAATTCGGCCGCCAGCCCGCACCTCATCGCTGATCGTGCTGGGTTTCAAATCGAAGTGGCTGATCACCGTTCCATCGCGTTCGACCGTGCCGGCATGGGGACGGATCGTGATCACATCACCTGTGTTCAGTTGGCTGACATCACATTCGATCGGAAGCGCGCCGGAATCTTCCGCGGTGTTGAAAAAGATTGGGGCGATTTTGCCGCCGAGAATGACGCCTCCAGCGCGTTTGTTTGGCACGTGGGGAATGTCATTCCCCGTATGCCAAAGAACGGAGTTGATCGCACTTTTTCGTGAGCTGCCTGTGCCCACCACATCGCCGACGTAGGCCACTGGATGGCCGTTCTCTTTCAGCTTCGCAATGGTGTTGAGCCCGTTGGGGTCTCGCGTCTCCAGCATCGCCAGAGCATGCAGGGGGATGTCAGGCCGTGTTGTGGCATGGGTGGCTGGGGAGAGGTCGTCGGTGTTGGTTTCTCCGTCCACCTTGAACACGGTCACGGTGATCGATTCAGCTAGCTCAGTCCGTGACGTGAACCACTCAGCAGCGGCCCAACTGTCGACCACCTGCTTGGCGAAGCGATTGCTGGTGGCCAGGTCCATCACTTCATTGAAGGCGTCGTAAACCAGCAGCGTGCGGCTCAGGCCTTCGGCTGCACATTTGGCCAGTTGCTTATCACTGTTGTTCAGCAGTTCGATCAGGGCAGCCACGTTGTATCCGCCAACCATCGTTCCCAGGAGCCGTGCTGCTTCAAGGGGCGCAACGAAAGGACTGCTCGCGTTGCCCTGGGCCACAGCGCTAAGCCAAGTGGCTTTCACGTAGGCCGCTTCATCAACCCCAGGTGGAATGCGATCACTGAGCAGGTCCAGCAGGATCTGCTTCTGATCTGTCGGCGGATTTTCGAGCAGTTGGGTGAGGTCTTTGGTTTGTTCAGCAGTCAGCGGCAATGCCGGAACGCCCTGGGCTTCTCGTTCTGCGGCCAGCTTGCTGTAGGCGTTCAGCATGGTGATCAAAGTGCGTGGCAGATGTCCATTCTTCATGGACATGGGTCGGTTGATCGAATGCCGGTGCGTAACCTTGGTTTTATCTGGCTTTTTGGTTATGGCCACCACCTCAGATTTGCATGTGGTGGAGACCCGCCCCCTGGTCGCACCCGCTTTATTGCATCAAGATTTAGCGCCGGATGCGAACGCTCTGAACACCGTGACATCAGCACGGAAACGCATCCAAGCCATCCTTCGGGGGGATGACCAACGTTTGCTGGCGGTGGTGGGTCCGTGTTCCGTTCACGATGTTGCAGCGGCGCGTGAGTATGCCGAACGCCTGGCTCCGATCCGAGAGCGCCTCAAAGATCGATTGGAAGTCGTGATGCGGGTGTATTTCGAGAAGCCGAGAACCACCGTTGGTTGGAAAGGGCTAATTAACGATCCACATCTGGATGGTTCGTACGACATCAACACAGGTCTCCGCCGTGCTCGCGGACTTTTGCTGGATTTGGCCCGTGAGGGGATGCCAGCGGCAACAGAGTTGCTGGATCCTGTGGTCCCTCAGTACATCGCTGACTTGATCAGCTGGACCGCGATCGGCGCCCGGACCACCGAGAGCCAAACCCATCGGGAGATGGCCTCTGGATTATCGATGCCGATCGGATATAAAAACAGCACAGATGGCAGCGCCACGATTGCTATTAATGCCATGCAAGCGGCATCGAAGCCCCATCACTTTCTTGGCATCAATCGAGATGGACAGGCTTCGATTGTGAGTACAACGGGTAACCCTGATGGGCATCTTGTACTACGTGGTGGTAATCGAGGAAGCAATTATCACGTTGATGCTGTTAGCGAGGCCGCGGCTGAACTCAAGAAATATGGTCTCGAAAATCGCTTAATGGTGGACTGCAGTCATGCTAATTCCAATAAGGATTTCCGTCGTCAGTCAGACGTGTTGGCCTCGATTGCTGATCAGTTGCGCTCTGGTTCAAAGCATTTGATGGGAGTGATGATTGAGAGTCACTTGGTTGAGGGAAATCAGAAAATACCAGCCGATTTATCGCAACTCACCTACGGACAAAGCATTACCGATGCTTGCATCAGCCTTGAAACAACGGAACAGATTTTGAATGATTTGGCAGAAGCTGTTGGGGCTTCTCACTAACAGCTTCAATCTTGTTGATGAGGCAAATTGAAGGATCTGAAGACAGAGTTTTTTGTGATGTTTATGCCGCTATGGGATCAACATTGACCATGTCAGACCTACCCCTAAGGGAACGGTGAGATTGTCCACTCCTCGCATGCTGATTTGCTCGAGGCCTGTTGCTCCTAATCCAATGGCAATCGCAATCGGTAGCGAGATTATGTGGCTCGTCACATTAGACAGGATCATGAGCACCAGTATTGAAACCATGGCCATGGTTGCGGTGCCACCAATCGATTTCGTTTGCTTAAAGATGATCCATTGAGGTGTCTTGAGTTGCCGTCCGATGAGTCCTGCGAGTCCGTCCCCCAGGGCCATCACCAACACTCCGGCGGTGACGGCATCGGGGCGATCTGGCCAAAACAGCGCCAGCAGAATTGTGATTGCTAACCCATAGGCAATCGTGCCGTAACTGTTCCGATCAACCTCTTCAATGGCAGCGATGAATCGCCATTGATGATTCATGGCAGTGATCAAGGTGATGACTGCCGCACAAGGAATTGCAATGACTGAAGGAATCTCAAAAAGCCAGGCGAGGGGGACAACTGCCCCCGTGCCGATGTGGATGACCTTGCGACTGAGTTCTTTTTGCTGGGGCCAGAGCTGACGCGATATCAGCGCTAATCCCACCACAAAGACCAACCAGATCACAATGATGAGAGGTCCGCCGAATCCTGACAAAGCAATCAGGCGGCTTGCTGATGGTTGGTCATTGTGCGGAGTTTCAAGATTGCTTTTGCTTCTAACTGACGCACGCGTTCGCGAGATACGTTGATCTGTCGACCGATTTCCGCGAGGGTTAATGGCTCTTCTCCTCCGAGACCAAAACGGAGTCGAAGAATTTTCTGTTCGCGCTCATTGAGTTGAGAGAGCCAGCCTCCAAGATGTTCCTTTTGGATGCTTCGATCCATGCCTTCCATGGGCTCTTCCCCGTTGGGATCGGGAATGAGTTCACCAAGGGTGCTGCGATCTTCTTCCCCTCGGGCATGGGCATCGAGGGATGCGCAGGGAGCACTTTGGGTGATCAGATCTTCTAGTTCACGTGGCTCGATGCCCATGGCACTGGCCAGCTCAAGACGGTTGGGCTGACGGCCAAAGCGATGCGAGAGCTCCCGGGAGATCCGGCGCATTTTTGATAATTTCTCGCTGATATGAATCGGTAGACGAATCGTTCTTGCGCTGTTGTCGATGGCGCGCGTCATGCCTTGGCGTATCCACCAGTAGGCATATGTTGAAAATTTGTATCCCATGGCCGGATCAAATTTATCGACGGCACGCTCAAGGCCAATCGCTCCCTCTTGAACGAGGTCGAGCAATTCCAAACCTTGGTTTTGATACTTCTTGGCAACGCTCACAACCAGTCGCAGGTTGGCTGCCATCATTCGATCGCGGGCGCGCTTTCCCATCCGGATCTTGTGTTTTTGCCGGGAGGTGAGTTCCTCTTGTGGCAACTCTTTCAGCTGCTTCATGTCTTGGACATGATGGGCGAGCTCAATTTCTTCGGCTGCAGTGAGCAGTGGAACGCGTCCAATACTGCTCAAGTAAAAGCCAATGGAGTCTGTTGCTAAGCGTCCACTTTGACGTGAAGCTGAGCGGCGTCCGGTGGACGGCAAAGCAGGCTGCTTCCTGGTCGACTGAGTTGTCGACTTGGAAGTCTCCAGAGGGATCCCCATCACCCTGGTCTCCTATTAAATTTGCTCAGAATTTAGCACTAGGTCTAGACGGTAACTGAAGGGAATCGGAAGAATTTCCGGAAACAATATTCCACGGTTTGTCCTTATTCAGTGCCTTAAAAAGCAAAATCCACTAGAGCAAAAAATAGTCTGTAGCTAAAATCACAAATTACTTATTGTTTCCTTGCGTTTTACTGCCCTGGATGAAGTCCTCGGCTCCACAGGCTTGTGAGTTGAATTTGGGAATTGCATTCGGGTTGATCATCTCCCGGCATGCGTTGCGTGAAGCTTCCATCAACATGCATATCCCAAGCACCTCGATTGTCTTGGATATAGAGGTCGAGCAAGCGTTCGAGCTTGCGGCGCAAGGCAGGTTCTTCAATCGGTGTAATGGCTTCGACGCGCCGATCCAAATTGCGAGTCATCCAATCGGCGCTTCCGATATAAGCCTCAGGCTCATCACCATTGGCAAACCAGAAGATGCGTGAATGTTCCAAGAACTGGCCCACAATGCTGATCACTTTGATGTTGTCGCTGAGACCTTCGCGCCCTGGAATAAGACTGCACATTCCGCGGATAATGAGTTCAATTTGAACGCCAACCTGTGATGCTTCGTAGAGCAGTGCGATAATGTCTGGGTCGACAAGTGAATTCATTTTTGCTCGAATAACCCCTTGTCGACCTGCCTTGGCGTGATCAATTTCACGACGGATCAGAGACTCCATGCCCTTCCGGAGGGTGACTGGGGCAACAAGAAGCCTTCGGAAACTCTGTTGTTTGGAGAAGCCTGTGAGGTAGTTAAACAGTTCTACTAGATCTTTGCCCAGCTCTGGACGTGTTGATAATAGTCCCAAATCTGTGTAAAGCTTTGATGTTTTTGAGTTGTAATTACCCGTTCCAATGTGGACGTAGCTCTGGAGCTTTTCCTTTTCTTTGCGAACAACGAGCACGATCTTTGTATGTGTTTTTAGTCCTAAAACTCCATAGACAACGTGCACTCCAGATCGTTCTAGATGTCTCGCCCATTGAATATTATTGTCTTCATCAAATCTAGCTTTTAGCTCCACGAGAGCCATGACTTGTTTGCCATTTTCTGCGGCGCGAATCAGGGCTGCGATGATTGGCGAGTCAGTTGAGGTGCGATACAGGGTCATTTTGATGCCCATCACCTTTGGGTCGTCGGCCGCTTGGTTGATGAACTCCTCAACTGTTGTTGAGAAGAGGTCGTAGGGGTGATGTAACAGGATGTCCTGTTGACGCATCACGGAAAAAATAGTTTCAAATTCTTCGGGTTTAATCGCGCCTTCATCAATCAGGTTCTGCTGAGTTCTTGCAAGGGTGCTTGGTGTTTGTCCAGTGTGAGACTTGCTTTTTAGTTTTGAAATTGGCAGACCTGTTAGGCCAAAGAGATCATCAAGCCCTAAAGGACCATCAATTTTGTAGAGATCAGCCTCTTCAACATTGAGCCCCGTCATCAGCATATCGATCACATCACCTGGCATTTCATTCGCAACTTCTAAGCGCACAACCTCGCCACCCATGCGACGTTTTCGAAGACCTTGTTCAAGGGCAAGCATTAAATCGTCTGCTTCTAAATCTCTGAGTTCCAGGTCGGCATCACGGGTGACTCGATAAAAATAATGTCCTTCAATGGTCATGCCAGGAAAGAGCAGTTCGAGATTGAAGGCGATCGCCTGTTCGACAGGAATTGCCGTGTGGATCGGTTCCGGATTGTCATTGCTGAGTTGCGATGGAATGGCAACAAAGCGTGGGAGATTTTTTTTCGGAACTTTGATCCTTGCCAGTTGCCGTTGGTCAGTTTCGGGATCTCTCACGACCGCCGCCACGTTCAGACTGAGGTTGCTCACGAAGGGAAACGGATGGGCGGGATCGACAGCCAGGGGGGTGAGAACGGGAAAGATTGAGGTTTGGAAATAGTCATCAACCCAGGCGCATTGGGGTTGATTGAGTTGCGCGTAATCAAGTAGTTGAACGTTGTGATCTCTTAATTGCTGCTTCAGTTGGTATCGGTAATGTTCTTGCTGTTGCTTTAAAAGTGGCAATAAATGCTCGCGAATCGTTTGAAGTTGTTCAAAAGGTGTTTGGCCATCTTCGCTAGGCGTGCTGATCCCAGCTTCTACTTGTGACTTCAGAGATGCAACTCGCACCATGAAGAATTCATCGAGATTATTGCTAAAAATTGCACTGAATTTGGCTTGGTCTAGTAATGGAGTGCGCTGATCGAGCGCTTGGGCTAAGACCCGCTGGTTAAACGCAATCCAACTCAGCTCCCTATTGATGTATTCATCTGGACTGAGGGCAGCTGCACACATGGGGATGGTTAAGGATCCAATGCTGAGTGTTGAAAGGTAGCAATCAAGTACTCAGTTGAAGGTTTTTGGTGAGTGGACTTCTGGAAACTAATGCGATGACGATGACGAGGAGTGTTGCGGCGAGCACGAAGGGGCTGGTCGGTCCAAGAAGGTCGTAGCTGATTCCTGCAATTGGTGGGCCCAGAAAACTTCCCAAACTTTGCAGTGCTTGCAAGCTGCCGAGTGCAGTTCCTTGTCCTTCATTACTCAGTCTTCGTGACACTAGGCTTCGTAAACTTGGTGTGACGAGCCCGGTTCCAAGGGCCAAGATCCCGACTGAGCAGAAAATGGCGGGCGCTCGATCGGTTGCCCCGACGGCTGGAATTAACAGACAACCCGCAATGACGAGGCCTAGTCCGAACAGGGTGAGTTTCCATTCACCAAAGCGCTGAACCAATGGACCGATTAAGCCTCCCTGGACGACGGTCGCTACAACACCCACAACGAGGAAGGCTGTGGTGGAAAGTTCGGGTCCCCATCCGAACCGTTGCTTGAAATACAGCACCAGAATTGCCGTGAAACCGTTGAAGGCAAGGAAGAACAGAAAAAATGCGCCGCACAGCCGGCCAACGCTTGGGTTGATCAGCACCTGACCAATGCGCCGAAATGGATTGAGGTCTCGACGTTGTGGCAGATCTTGGCGTTCTTCGACTGGGTGGGTTTCTGGCAGCAAGGTGAGAACCACCAGCAAGTTCAGGCAAGCGAAACCTGTCGCGACCCAAATGGGTAGTGGAACGGCGATCTGTGCGAGCTGACCTCCGAGGAAGGGTCCCAAAATGAAGCCCAGCCCGAAGGCCACCCCGATGAGGCCAAAGGTGCGGGCCCGTTGTTCCGGGGAGCTGATATCGGCCAGAACCGCTGAGGCGGTCGCTGCCGTCCCTCCGCTGATGCCGTCGATGACGCGTGCGCTGAATAACAAGATTAAGGGCCACAAACTCGCTTCTGGCCAAGGCACGCTGAGGGTGATTGCAAACAGACCCAGTCCAACTACAGATCCCGCTACGCAAATGGCGATTACGGGCCTTCGCCCATAGCGGTCGCTAAGGGCTCCGATGAGTGGAGTGACCAGGAATTGAGACAACGCATAGCTACCGGCTAAGAGCCCGAGCGTTCGTCCATTCGGCGCGAACTGTGCCAACAGGAAGGGCAGCAGGGGAAAGACGATGCTTTCGCTTAGTCGATCGTTGAGCAGCGTTAAAAATGCGCTCAGCAGTGTTGGTATGCGGGGACGCTGCAAATCGACCGGTGGCCGGAGGAGACTCACATTCCCACAGGCCGTGTCCATGGCCCTGCGCCGGATCACACCCAACGACCAATCTCTCTTGCGCGACATCTATGCCGATGCGATCGAATCGCAGGCTGGGATGCTTTATTCGCAGCAGCAGGTTCAGGCCTGGTCGGCTTTGGCCTGGTTGCCGGGAGTGCTTGATCGCACCTTTCAGGAGGGATCGGGTTGGATCAGTGGTGCGGGTGCTGCTTTTGCGATCCGTTATCCCGCAACCCGGTTGGCGCTTTTGTACTGCCGAGGATCAGCAGCACGCCAAGGCCATGCCTCGCAGCTCCTGGTCCAGATTGAGCTAGACGCCATGAGCTGTGGTTTGAATCAGCTCACGACCGAGGCGAGTCAGTTCAGCCGTCCTTTGCTTGAACATTTCGGCTGGCGATTGGTTGCACCAGAAACCATTGCGATTGGCGGTGTGGAATTCGAGCGCTATCGCATGGTCAAGGATTTGCTCCACGCCTGAAGTTGATGCAAGGCCGTGAGAGCTGAGCCGTTTTGGAGCATCTCTTGCGCACGTTCAAGACCAGCCTCGAGGCTTGCGCTTTGGCCAGCGAACCAAAGATAGACACCAGCATTCCAGCGCAAGGCGTTCAGTAGAGGCCCGCCGTTGTTGAGTGCTGCAAGGGCCTGTTGCGCCCAGGTTGCGGGATTGGTCCATTCAGGATCTGCTTCATGGCAGCCGTGGTCTCGCGGGTGAAGAATCAGACGTTGTTGCTGGCCGTGATCGATTCGTGCGGTGATGCAGGCGCGCCCGATGGGCAGGTCGGTTCCGCCTTCCAAACCTTTCACGGTCACCACCTTGGCTTCTTCGGCAAGGCGGAGTGCTTCCCATGCCCGACTTTCGGTTGGAGGGTGGACGAAGCCGCTGATCAAGAGGTGTTCACCCTGATGGGGGGTCCAGAGCAGTTCAAGGCTGGCGACGGGGGGGCGTTTACCCAATTCCTCGCGGTAACTAATCAAGCTTTCGGCGATGGCGAAGTGATCGGGTTGATGCACCAACGCGAAGCCGTTGCTGTCCAGACCCGCCTGCACGGCGGAGAGAGAGAGTCCACTGAGCTCAACACCTAACTCTCGGAAGAGATCGATGGCGGTCACGCCATATTTGACAGGCATTCGATCCCCTCCTTGCAGAACCACCGGTTGGCTGCTTGCTAACAGGACAAGAGCGGTGAGGGGATAGATCGGTGCCGTGCGCTTGCGTCCGTCGAAGGGCATGCAGAAGCACACCGGTGCAATGCTGCCGGTTTTGGAGTGGAGTTTCGGACCAAGGCGTCGGTACGTGTCGAGCATCCCCGTGAGCTCCTGCGGCTCCGGACGACGGATGCGATGGGCAATCAGAAAAGCGCCGATTTGAGCCGGGGTTGCTTCCTGCTGAAGCATGAGATCGAGAGCTTCTGCCGCTTCTTCTCGACTGAGTCCTTTGCTGGTGTGTTCTCCGCTGCCAACTTTGCGGAGGTGACTCTTGAACCGCTCTTTGCCGGAGGCTTTGGCGTCAGTCAAAGGCTTGATCTCCAGGTCAACAAAGTGTTCTGCAGCGATGACCTGCCTGGGTGTTGCCGTTGTTACAAATTTAGGTCGGACTTAGGTAACAGTTGACAGTCCTTGGAAGCTTCCATGCTTGGGGTGCTCTGGATGGTGACGCCCGTCTGCGTAATAAAGACGTTCGAGAACCAAGCTCGTCAACGTTGCATTGTTGGTTTGCTGGCTGCCCAGTAAGGAAGAAAGCGACCGTAGTAGTTGGCTCATGTTCTGTTTTCAATCGATATCTATATTTTCCATTAGAACGGTGTGCCCATGTTGTGATTAAAGCTGCAAAAAGCATCTCTGTTTTTGTAGCGGAGGCTGCATATCTTCACTCCAAAGGACGCAACAGTTACTTCACTGCTCGGACGTTCCTTGAGAGGAATGCAATTTTTAAAGCAGTTTGATTTCCTTTTGTATTTTCCATGACTGTTTCCGTAACTGAATCATTGATGGTGGCCAAAAAAGCCAAGGGTCTCAGTTTTGCTGACCTTGAGTCTGCGATGGGGCTGGATGAAGTTTGGATTGCTTCTTTGTTTTATGGCCAGGCCACAGCATCGAAGGAAGAAGCGGAGAAGTTAGCTGGTTTATTGTCTCTTGATTCCGCTACAACGGCAGCGTTGCAGGAGTTTCCAGTGAAGGGCAGCTTGGATCCCGTTATCCCAACTGATCCCTTGATTTATCGCTTTTATGAGATCATGCAAGTTTATGGAATGCCCCTTAAAGATGTAATTCAAGAGCATTTTGGTGATGGCATTATGAGTGCAATCGACTTTACGCTTGATGTTGATAAAGTGGAAGATTCAAAAGGTGACCGTGTAAAAATTACGATGTGTGGAAAATTTCTTCCCTACAAAAAGTGGTGAGCTGTCTAGGTTAATAGCTATCAAAAATATTTCCCAGAGCCTGGTATTTGCCAGGCTTTTTTTGCTTAGTTTCGGAATTGTTGAGCGAGCTGTTGGCTGGCCATTTTTCGACGTTTTTCATTAGTCAGCGATTGGCTTATTTCAAGCAAGCAACGTTGACTGGTTGATGTTCCAATGCAGCCCAGAGCACGTATTGCAGCATCGGAAATGGAGTCAGAACCAGTTTCTGATAACTCAGATAATCGTTCAGAAATCGCAGCACCATCGCGCCGTTGAAGTAAACGAATCGCAGCAACCACTACGGCATCGCGAAAGTCTTGAAGGGCTGGTTCGCAGAGGTTGAGAAGGTTCTGATCGTTCAAGGTGTAGGCACGAAAAACTAGCAATTGCAGTCCTGCTAGCCGTTGTTGTTGTGCTGGATGCTTGAGGCAGTCCATCACGATGTGCTGTGGAACATCGGCACCCCAGCACGACAGTGCTTGTACAAGGGTTAGCTGAAGATTGTCATCGTGCTGCTCACCGCTATGGAGTTGTTGAACTAGCCAATCGCGAGATTCAGGTTGGTGGCTGAGACCAGCAGCCATGACTAAATCTGGCTCTAAGCCATGCTCTTGCAATAGAAACTGGATGATTGGCCAGCCTCGTTCAGCGAGCATTCCTAGTTTTTCGCAGATCGCTCGACGCAGATCAATAGAAAGGCTGGGGGAGTAGTTCTCCCCCAGCCAGGAAGGCTCTAAAGGAGCCTGTCTTGATTGCGCGAGCCGCTCCCAAAGAACGGACTCGTCACTATGCATGGTTTGTTAGCGGGCACCAAGCTCGGCTGCCAATTCACGTTCCAGTTTGTCATCGTGCTCGGTGGGGAGCACGTTCTCCATGGTGGTGCGATGGGTGCTGTAGAAGAGCATGCCAATAAACACCATTCCTCCGATGATATTGCCGAGAGTGACAGGCAGGAAGTTCCAAAATATTACTTTTGTAAAAGGAACTCCAGATCCAAGTATTGGACCAGCCGTATGTAAGAACTGATTTACCACGATGTGCTCCATGCCCATTGTTTGGAATGCAGTGATCGGTAGCCAACAGGCGAGAAGCTTGCCTGGAACGCTTTTGCTGACCAAAGCCATGGTGACGCCAAGACACACCAACCAGTTCGCAACAACGCCACGAAGGAAAGCGAGGAAGAAGCCCATGCTGCCCAGTGCTTCGTACTTTTTCTCAACGTTGATTTGATTGAGAGCAACGATTTTTTGAGCAACTAGGTCCCATATTGGTGGCCCAATGTTGTCGGCAGAAGCATCCATTGTTCCGCTGGTCAGGCTGACGGCCATGATCAGCGCAACAACTGCGGTACCAATGAAATTACCAATCCACACCCAAGTCCAGTTGCGGAAAGTGGCTCCCCAGGTGCTCTTGCCCGCCCAAGTTGCCATGGGAAGTAGAGCAAAGTTTCCGGTGACGAGTTCCATGCCAAAGAGCACGATGCTGGCGAAACCGAAGGGGAAGAGTAAGGAGCCAACAAAGGGTAATTTTGTCAGGATTCCAACTGTGAGCGCAAGAATCACAGCCAATCCAAGAATGGCGCCGGAGTAAAAGCCACGAATCAGCAAGTTTTAATGCTGACTGTTGCCTTTTTGCCGCCGGCAGTAATCATGCCGTCGACAAGTTCATTCGGAAGGACGTAATCCATCAGAGTCGTGGTGAAATCAAATGAGGAAGGTCGGGTTGATTAACCGCTGATGCGGTTCATAAAGCGTGAAAAAAGATCTGAGTTGCCGCCATCACGAGATACAGCGGTCTTGTCTGCTCCGCTGGAGCTCAGCCAGTTGACGAAACGAGAGAAGAGATCGTTTTGGGAAGCCATTGTGACGGTGTAAGGGGCGGAAGAATGACGAGTTCTTGTACAGAGCCGTGGCTTCATAAAAAAGCGCCACGATCATTGCCTTAAGAGTTGGGACTCAGTGTTTAAGTTTTTCTGTGGCGCCGAACTGTTCGATGAGGACGTCTTTCAATACCGATTTAATCTGTTCAGCTGGTACAGATTTTTGATGTAGCTCACCAAGAGTTGGATTGGCTCCTTGTGAACCGCCGATGGTGATGGTGTAGCCCTCACCCATCACACCATCGCTATTTTTCGCTTTGGTGCCAGTGAGTCCGATCGCGCCCATGTAAGCCTGGCCGCAAGTATTGGGGCAGCCTGTCCAATGAATTTTCAGCTCGTCGGGAAGGTTCAGTTCAGCATCCAGTTCATGGGCTGCTTTGAGAGCTTGATCTTTGGTATTGGTGAGTGCAAAGCTGCAGTAGGTGCTGCCTGTGCAAGACACTGTTCCTGCTGCAATGGTGCCAGGCTCTAAAGGAAAACGTTGTAGTAAAGGATCTGCTTTCAGTGCGCCGACTGTGTTCTCTGAAATGCCAACGAGAATGACATTTTGGTCTTCTGTGAGTCGTATTTCTCCGCTGCCATATTGAAGGCTAGCTGTGGATAAATCATGAAGATCTTGAGCTGTTAAACGCCCTACTGGAACGTGCAAGCCTGCAAAGGAAAGACCTTCTTGTTTTTGAGGGTGGATCCCATAATGAGAACGGGGCTCTGCATTAAAGACAGAACCGGGATCCGGGGTGAGGGGGCCGAAGCGTTCTTCCACCATTGCCCTGAAGGCATCGAGTCCCACTTCATCGAGATACAGACGGAAGCGTCCTTTGGGCCGTTTGTCACGCTCGCCGTTGTCACGCCAGATTTTGACGACCGTTGCAGTCATGTCACAGATCTGATCGGGCGTTACCCAAGCATTCAGAGGTAGTGCATAAGCATTGAGCTGTGAGGAAAGAATCCCAGCTATCCAAACCCCAAATCCCATCACACCGTTGTGCTCTACGGGATGGAAAATAATGTCGTTATGAAGTAAAAAATTATCTTTTGATCCGGCAACGGCGGTGTTCCATTTGCGTGGAAGGTTGGAAAATTCGGGATTTCCCTCACAATTATTCGTGAGGAAGTTCTGAAGCTCGGTTGTGTATGGTCGTGTGTCGATAATTTCTTCGGGATCGATTCCTGCCAGAGGATTGCCAGTCACATTGCGAGGGTTATCGAAGCCAGACTGAATTGAACTCAATCCTGCTTCTTTTAAACGTTTTAGGATTTCAGGAAAATCTCCGAGGAGAACGCCACGAAGTTGAAGATTTTGACGAGTCGTGATATCGCAGCTTCCATTTTCTCCGTAACGCTCAACAATTGATGCAATAACTCTGAGCTGCTGAGCTGACAAAACACCGTTGGGAACTCTAAGGCGAAGCATAAACTTGCCCGGTGTTTTGGGGCGCCAGAACATCCCATACCACTTCAGACGGAGTTGTAAATCTGTTTCATCAACTTGTTCCCAGCCCAGCTCAGCGAATTGATCAATTTCGCTGCCAACGAGTAGACCATCTTTATTGGCTTTATTTTGCTCAATTTTGTTGAGCTTCTTGCCCTCTAGATAAGGCTTGGTTGGGGAACTTGCTGTCATGGTGTCGGCCAATCAGAGGGAGTAATTGCTCGATTTAGAGGTACTTGGTGAGTTGCTTGTGTATTTGGTTAGCAGTCCATCGTTGAGGTCTTATGTGCTGACTCGATACCATTAACCTCGTCAATGCCCTTTTGGTCGGTAGCGAATTAGACCGTTTGGAAATCCACTTCGTCTTGCTTGATCTGGCTTGATTTTGGTTACTTTGGCTACATCTTGGTGTTGTCGCGGAGGCGTAAAAGGCAGTTTGCCGTTACTCAGTATTGGCGTCCTATTTCGCCAACCATCCGAATCGCTCCGGCTCGGACCATCTGCCAGACACGTTTCATGGCCGCGATGTCTCGATCCAGCTCGCTGGGAACTCGAGGCTCGTCGGAGGGGTAGCGCCTTTGTTGGACGAACTCCCTATCGGAATGGTTCCGATACGACCGGCTCGTCAATGGAGCACGATCGGTGTAGCGACGGCGCGTCATGGATTCGACAGCGGAGATACCAGGGTGATGACACCAGGGGACCTGGTAGTTGATCCGTGGCCGTTGTTACGGAATCGTTCTTCTGCGTCGCAGCAGTTTGCGCTTCGCATGGTTGTGCACGGTCGCTCGGGTGGAGTGGTGCCGGCATGTTTGTCGTCTTTTGTCGACGACTTGCAGGGCAAGCGTTCAGCACCAGTTCAATTGCAAGCACTCACGGCGGAGGAGTGCCCATGCGTCCCCGATCGTCCACTTCTTTTACTCCCGTTGCTTCTTTGGCCTGGGGCCCATGCGCGAACTGATGTGCCGGCGATTCGTCAGCGCTTGCGCATCGACGGAGCGAGGGTCACGATGCTGCCCTTTCTTGGTGCGTGGCCTCTTTGGTGGGGCCTGGTGGCGTCTTCTATTCAGCGTCAGCGTGAGCCAGGTTCTGTGTTGGTGCACCATCCCCTGCGTGAAGGGGTTGCCGATCGTTTTTTAGCGATGTTGTCGGTCTCCTTGAACCTTCCGTTGGTTTCGTTCGATTGCTGGCCTGAGCATCAGACTCAGCACGCTGATGCTCGACCAATTCCTCTCGCGCTTGCCCCCAATCGAATGACGGAGTCGTTGCGTCAAGTCGATGCTCCACCACCACTGCTGGAACACCCCTCGATTCGTGAGGGCCTTCTCGATTTGCTCGCATGCTTGCCGTGACTGACTCCAACCCAGGAACTGTGTATTTGGTGGGTGCTGGCCCTGGTGATCCAGAACTGCTCACGCTGAAGGCCCATCGCTTGCTGACGCGATGTGATGCCTTGGTTTACGACTCCCTTGTGCCGAAGGAAGTGCTCGATCTCGTTCCTCAGCATTGCGAACGCCAATTCGTTGGAAAGCGACGCGGACACCACTCCGTGCCTCAGCCCAGCACCAATGCAGTGCTTGTGGACATGGCGAAACGACACGAATGCGTTGTGCGTTTGAAGGGTGGTGACCCGTTTCTGTTTGGCCGTGGCGGTGAGGAGGCTGCATATTTGGCGGCGCGCAATATTCCTGTGGAAGTTGTTCCCGGAGTTACAGCCGGGATCGCGGCCCCTGCCTACGCCGGAATTCCTGTCACCCATCGCAGATCAGGGTCGTCGGTGACGTTTGTCACCGGCCACGAGGAAATTGATAAACGCAGGCCATCTGTTGATTGGCGTGCTTTGGCCAAGGCCAGTGATGGACTTGTGATTTACATGGGGCTTCACAATTTGCCCAAAATTGCAGAGGAGTTAATCGCTGGTGGTCTTGCGGATAACACTCCTGTTGCTGTGATTCAGCAAGGCACGGTGGAAGGCCAACGCTGTCTTAAGGCTGCGTTGTCGGAGGTGGCTGTTGCGACGCGAGAGCAGAAGTTCAAGTCTCCTTCGATTGTGGTGGTGGGAGACGTGATCGATCAGCAGGTTGAAGCTTGCAGACCCAAGCCTGCTGCGGTCACGATGCCGATTCCTTTTTGACGCGCTTTGTGGCGGATTCCCGCAGGCGAGATCGAAGTTGGGCCAGGTTGCAAGGCCTTGTGGTCTCATCGAGCTGAGAGCGAATCAGTTTTGTCCAGGCGGTTTCGACGGCATCAAGGGAGCCTGGAAGCACGAAGACAAAGGTGCCATTGGCAACACCAGCAAGACATCGGCTTTGCAAAGTGCTGGTGCCAATCGTCTCGAACGACAACACGCGGAAGAGCTCCCCGAATCCATCGATGGTCTTGTCTAAAAGGGGGGTAATGGCTTCGGGAGTTCCGTCACGTCCCGTCAGGCCTGTACCGCCACAGGTGATCACAACATCCACGCCGGGGTCTGCGATCCAACGGCTCAGTTCAGCTCGGATGATGTAGCGGTCATCCGGACAGAGACGGCGTTCGGTGAGGAGATGATCCGCCGATTCCAACTGTTGTTGGAGCCGATCGCCACTGGGATCATCCGCGAGGGTTCTGCTATCGGAGATGGTTAAAAGTGCGATGGCCAAACTCACGCGCTGGCAGCAAGTGATCTGGACGCTAGAACCGCATCAGTCGGTTTTGGCCTCTGTGCTTCGGGTGCTGTTGTTCGCGTCATTGCGAGATCGTGCTGGCTGGGAGGAGCGAAGCATCCCGGTCTCAGAAGCGGGACTCACAGCAGCCCAGGTGTGGGATCAGTTGGAGCTCGGTCCTCTGGAGTCTGTCTGTGTGGCTGTTAACCAGGAGTTGGTTCGATCCGATCAGCCGCTGCGAGCTGGTGACGAATTGGCCTTTCTTCCCCCCTTTACCGGTGGTTGAAATCGGACAGGACGATTCCATTCGGGTGCAAATTCGGCCTGATCCCTTTTCCGCTTTTGAGGCGTTGGAGTGTTGGGCTGGAGCTGCGGCTGCAAGTGCAGTTTTTCTTGGGCGCGTGCGTCCGCAGACGCTTGATGGTGAGCCTCTACAGGCGTTGGAGTTGCAGCATTACCCCGGTTTTTGTGAGCGTCAGCTTTTGCAGTTGGCCCGAGAACAGCTGCAGCACCACGGAGCGACGCGCGCGTTGGTTCTCCATCGCGTTGGAACGTTGCTCCCCGGTGAGCTCATTGTTTTGGTGGCCGTTGAGGCAGACCGCCGTGGCTGCGCTCAGCGTTGTTGTAGTGACCTTTTAGAAGCGTTGAAGCATCAGGCACCCTTTTGGAAGAGGGAGTGGTTTTCAGACCAGGGCACTTGGCTGAGCGGGAATACGCCGCTTTAAAACGTCGCTTTTGGATGCTTTAGGACGTAGCCCAGGGCGTGAAGACGAGTATTTCGAACGCGACGACCACTGCTTGCGGTTTTGGGATCATCAACCCATCGAATCGGCTCGAGTCCTTCGCTTGAGAGGGTTCTGTCGATTAGTTCCGCGATGCGGATCGGTTGATCGTTGACGATATTGATGACACCACTCCATTTTTCCGTCATTGCAGCCTTAATGGCACCTGCTACGTCATCAACGTGAACCCAATTGGTGAATTGTTGCCCACGTCCAGGTCGTGTCTGACCGGCGAGGTTTTGAAAGCGGTCTTTGAATTCACGGCCTGGTCCATGGAGAGCGCCAAGGCGAAGAATGCAGACTCGACGCGTTGGTTGATCGATCGTTTGCAGGAGAGCCTCACTGTCCACCAAGACAGCGCCATGACCATTGCTGGGATTGGTGGGGGTTGATTCACTAACCCACTCTCCTTGTGCATCGCCGTAGACCGAACAGCTACTCGTGTAGATGATGTGACGTAGTTGTGGGAGTTGCGGAAGCAAGCTTGTTAAGCAGTGGAAGCTGTCGATAAAGGTGTTTCGGTAGCCATCTTCATCCACTTGACGATCGCCCTTAGGTCCAAGGCAAAACAACGCGACTTCTGCATCGCATAAGGCTTGCTTGAGGGAGATGGCATCGCTGGCATCGCAGATCCTCACGTGATCGGCAAGGGGCTCTAATTCAGCGAATCGCTCCTCTCGGGTTGTGGTGAGAGTGAGAGTGAGAGTGAGATGTGATCGCTCCCCTTGAAGTTGATGCGCCAAGGCGAGACCGACAAAGCCGCAACCGACGATGGTGAGATTCATGCCTGCACCGTTGTTGCCAGAGACGCTAGGTGTTGCAACAGGATTTAGGTCATTGAAGACTTCAGAACACGGTTCGTCGGATCAATTGAGCCCACAGCTCGTCCCCTGCTTTGAGGTCGTCTGCATCAGCTGGGAGTTCGAGGAGTAGATCCGCTCCTTCGAGGGATCCGATTCGTGAGGAGGCTTGTGATCCATTCAGGCGTGCCAGCAACTGTCCTGAAGGGCCGACGTCTAACCGAGCCCGTGCCAACTCGGGACGTCCGGGGCGACGTAGGAGCTGATCCGTGAGTTCGACGCGTACGCGTGGGAAAAGTTCGGGTGTGGTTTGGCCTTCGATGGCTTGCAGTGCGGGCCAGAGCAGTTGCAAGGCGGTAACGGCTGCGGCGACTGGATTTCCTGGGAGGCCGAAGAACGGGACGCCGTCCCCGAGGGTGCCGAAAGCGAAGGGACGACCTGGCTTCAAGAAGAGCTTCCAGAATTCGACGGCACCAAGTTCAGCCACCAGCGGTCGAATCCAGTCGCTGTCTCCTGCTGAGACGCCACCTGTGCTGACGACGACATCGCATTGCTTGCTTAAATCCTGCAGCGTTTGGCGGAGTGTTTGCGGTTCATCAGCGACAACGTAATGGTGATCCACTTTTTGGCCAAGGGTTTGGATCAGTGCGATGAGCAG
Source organism: Synechococcus sp. BL107 (assembly GCF_000153805.1). Lineage (NCBI taxonomy): Bacteria > Bacillati > Cyanobacteriota > Cyanophyceae > Synechococcales > Synechococcaceae > Synechococcus > Synechococcus sp. BL107. Next base: position 422,967 of record NZ_DS022298.1, read on the forward strand.
TGTTCCATTGCTTTCCCAAATGGTGCCTGGTGGTCTTGTAGTTCCAGCTGGCACTAGTTCGTCGCCACTAATGATCAGGCCGATCCGGGGTTGTTGATAAACCAAGAGTTGGGCAATGCCGCAGCTGGCTAGACGCCCGAGGAGTGCTGGGGTAAGGCGTTGCCCTGGATCCAAAAGGCAATCTTCGGCTTTGCACTCCTCATCGGCTGCGCGGATCCAAGGGTTATCGGATGCTTTGCCTTCGAGGCTGAGTTCCGTGTCTTGGGTGCACACAAGTTCTTGCGGCAGCACCCATCCCGCTCCAGGAGGTAAGGGGGCTCCTGTGAGAATTCGGATCGCTTCTCCTGGGTTTAAAGACCCTTGGAAGGGAGCACCTGGCGCGGATCGCCCTTGAAGCGTCCATTGGTCACCTTGTTGCGGTTGTGTCTGCTGTCCAAGTGCGTAGCCATCCATCACTGATGCTCTGAATCCAGGTATGGCCTCCGGTGCAACAACAGGTTCGGCGTTGATGCGACCCAAGGCTTGGTTCAGTGCAACGGCTTCAGTTTTTTGGGTTGGCTTTAGGGCTGCGAGGATTTTATTTCGGGCCTCCAAGAGAGGCAGCCCCTCGATGCCGTAGGGCTCAGCGCTTCCAGACACCGTTGCGCCCCCCTGACTTGTGGATGAGTTGAATCGAACCAATCGTCATGGCTGGATCGATCGCTTTAAGCATGTCGTAGAGGGTGAGTAGTCCGACGGACACCGCAACCATGGCTTCCATTTCTACGCCGGTCGGCCCAGTGGTCCGACATCGGCAATTCAGCCTTAGTCCAGGTAGGTGTTCGTCGGGTTGGATGTCGACGTCCATTCCGCTCAAGGAAATCGGATGGCACAAGGGAATCAGCTCCCAGGTGCGTTTGGCGGCTTGGATTGCTGCAATTCGAGCCACAGCCAATACATCACCTTTTGGCGTTTCTCCGCGCAGAATTAAGTCCAAGGTTTCCCGATCCATCTGGATGCTGCCTTGGGCATGTGCTTCCCGATAGCTGGAGGGTCGATCTCCAACATCCACCATGTGCACGTCGCCTTTGCTGTTGAGGTGGCTCAGATTGCGGTCGCTTTGCATTAGATCAAGGTCACGGCACCTGTTTGGAGATCGAAGTAGCTCACGACCAGCTTCAAGCTGCCTTTGGCTTCCGCTTCACGAAGCAAAGGGCTGTTGTCTCTCAAGGTTGTGGCTGTTCCCAGCGCATTGCTGCGCACGGCTGCTGTCAGGTCAGGGCTATCTGCGATTTGAGAGCGGATTGGGGTGATCAGCCGCTCCAAAGAGGGAGTTAACGCACTATTTCCCATGGCCGTTGATATGGCGCCACATCCGCTGTGGCCCATCACCATCACCAGGGGTGTTTGCAGAATGCTCACGCTGTATTCGATCGAAGCGATTGCGGCATCAAAAGCAGTGTTGCCTGCGCTTCGAATTACAAAAAGTTCTCCAGGTGTGGTGTCGAAGATCCAGCTTGGAGAAACGCGTGAGTCCGCACAAGTGAGCAGGGTGGCCCAGGGATGTTGCTCGTTGATCAGCGTTTGTGGAGCGTTGAAGCAGCGGTTGTTTTGGAGTTCGCTTCCGAGATTGGTGGAGGGGTTGCGACCTGCCTCTTGCCAAGCATTCGAGAAGCGGTGGTTGCCCTCCATCAAATTCTTTAAGGGATCTCTCGGTTGGCAGGATCCCTCGGTTGAAGCCGCCGCAGATTGCCCGCCGATGAAGGCTGTGATGGCTAAACCTGCAGAGGTTTCGAGCAGTTTTCGGCGATGCAAGCGCATGCCAACAGACTATTCAATCCAGTCTGTTTTTAAAGTTATTTAGCGTTCGCCAAGGGTGGACCAAAGCGTTGCTTCGGAGCCCACGACAGGTTCGATATTGATGGCAGGGGCCGGAGATGCCACAACGTTGGTTCCAGCGACGCTGGGTGCAACGACGGTATCGCGTTCGCCCAATGCGGCCCAAAGCGTTGCGGGGCTGGCAATCACAGGGTCAACATCAGCTTGGCCATTGTTTAGTTGGCGAGATTGGGTGTGCACAAGTTGCACAGCCAGGGAGCCGACGATGAAGGCCCCAAGGAATCCAGCTGCGATGGAGACCGCACTGCGGCTGGAGGAAGAGATGCTGCTTGTCACGCCTGAACTCTGTTGTCAGAGCTTCAGTATGCGAATGAAGGGTATGAATGGCTACGGTTTGGGAAAAAACTGGTATCAGAATTAACGGTTTTTAAAATATTCCACTCGTTCGAATATTGAGTTGAGCGTGTTTCTGCCATGACCCAGCCGTGGGACATGCCGAGGAACATTCCTAAACAAATCGCGAGACGCACAATGCAATTTATGTAACAAGGTGAACATCGCTGATGCAAGCCAAAGCTGTTGTCACCATGCACACCATTGGTGAAATTAATCGCTTAATGGCTGATGCTGGTGTGATGAAACGTTCGCTTATCTCTGCCAATCACTGCTTCGCTTTCGAGCGGGATTTTGTGGGAACTTGGCGTTGTATTCCACTTTGTGTTCGGCGCAAATTGGACTTAATGGGGCTGAAGCTGAAGTTGAGTCATTGGTTGGAGCTGTCGCAGACCCAGCGCCAAGAATTGGTGGATTGGTCGGATGCTCCAGATGCCCTTGAACAGTGTCGGGAGACGTTGCGCTCTCTGACTCGATCGATGGCTGATGGCATGGCGAAGGATCTTGCTCCAGCCGTGGATACGCCATGGCAGCAAGTTCATGCCATGCCGGTTGAGGTGGCTGATGCTGCGACAGCGCGCGGGGTGCGGTTGACTGCAGCGCAGTGGGCGAACTTGTCTGAGTTGGATCGATTTTGTCTTTGTAAGTTGGTCCGCCCTGGGCATGACCATCACAACCTGGCGGCAGCCTTCAGCGAAGTGTTGGGGTGAGCAGACGGCGCAGTGCTTCCAGCCGCCCCTTCTCTTGTTCGATGGGCTTCACCACCGACACCGCCGCCGCCACGATCACAGCACAGGCTTTCAGCTCGGGCTGCTTTGAAATAGGACAGGCTTGATCGTGCATCAATGTGTTGGCTTCGCAGGCGCTCTCTTGGGTAAAGCCCCAGTGCATCGGCAAGAACACGGAGCCGCGTCGGATCTTGTCGGTCACCTTCACTGTTGCGGTGATGTGTCCACGGCGAGAGCTGATCGCTGCCAATTCACCGTTTACAACGTTGAGTTCTTGGGCATCGCCGGGGTGAATCTCTAGAAGGGGTTCGGGATGCATGCTTCGCAGACGCTCCACTTTTCCAGTGCGGGTCATCGTGTGCCATTGCCCGAGGTAGCGCCCCACCGTCAGCACGAGTGGATAGGTGTCGCATGGGGGTTCAGCGAGGCCCAGCGGTTGGTCGATCGAGAAGCGTGCGCGCCCGGATGGCGTTGCAAACCGATGGTCGGTGTAGAGCCGTTTGGATTCGTGGGGGGTGGTGCTTTCGCTTGGACATGGCCATTGTTGAGGCCCCTCCTCTGCAAGTAAGGCATGGCTGAGGCCAGACATATCGCAGAGTCGGCCTCGGGTGAGCTCAGCAAATTCGGCATAGACGTCAGCGGCTGAGTTGAAGCGGAACTGCTTCTCGAAGCCGAGTCGTTGTCCCACCTCTGCAAACACTTCCCAGTCCGGGCGGCTTTCGCCAAATCGGCGGCGGTAAGCGGGGCAATAGGTGACTCTGCGCTCCGAGTTCGTCATGGCTCCTTCCTTCTCACTCCATTGGGCGGCAGGTAGGAGTAAGTGGGCGTAATGGGAGGTTTCGGAATCGGCGTAGGCCTCACTCACCACGACCAAAGGACACTTGCTCATGGCAGCTTTCACCCTGTCCAGATCAGGCATGCTGACGAGGGGATTGGTTGCGGCCACCCACCAGAGGTCGATCTCGCCCCTCTCCATCGCTTCGATCTGTTGCCAAGCGGCAAGACCGGGTGTGGCTGCGATGCTGCCGGCTGGAAACTTCCAAGCTTGCTCAACGTCCTGCCGATGTTGATCGTTAGCGACCAACCGATAACCCGGAAGTAGGTGGGATAGACCACCTGCTTCACGGCCGCCCATGGCGTTGGGTTGCCCCGTCAAAGAGAAGGGGCCAGCTCCCTCTTTGCCGATTTGTCCGGTGAGTAAATGCAGGTTGATCAGGCCGCACACCACAGCGGTGCCTTCTTGCCGCTGGTTCACCCCCATCGACCAAAGGCTGAGGACGTTTTCACGGCGGTGGAATAATTGCGCCACTTCCCGTAATCGCTTTTCGGGGAGGTTGCAGAAGCGGGCTACGCGCCTTGGTGTCCAGCGGGCTACGACGTCGAAAAAGGCTTCGTAGTTTTCGGTGTGGTCATCAATGAATGCTGGGTCTTGGCCGTTTTCTCGAAGAACCAGGTGAGCGATGCCGTGAAGCAAGGCAAGGTCACTTCCTGGTGCAATTGGTAGGTGGATGTCTGCTGCTTTAGCGGTATCGGTTCGGCGGGGATCGACGACGACGATCGTGACGCTTCCGGGATTGCGTTTTTTTCGTTTGAGTAGACGCTGGAACAACACGGGATGGCATTCGGCCGTGTTGGTGCCAATCAGGAATGCCACGCTGCAGTGATCGAGGTCGTCGTAGCAGCAGGGCGGGCCGTCAGATCCGAGGCTTCGGGTGTATCCAGCCACGGCTGAACTCATGCACAGCCTTGAGTTGGCATCAAAGTTGTTGGTGCCAAGGGCACCCTTCATCAGCTTTTGGGCGACGTAGTAGTCCTCTGTGTGGAACTGACCAGAGCCATACATCGCAATGCTATTAGCGTTGCCTCGACGCTCCAAACTGCAGGCCATTTGCTTGGTGATTCGCTCAAGAGCGTCATCCCAACTAATGGCTTCAAAATTGTCATTGAAACTGCTGCGAAATAGTGGTTGGCGGAGCCGACCACTGGCGAGGGTCTCGCCGACGGTGGCACCTTTGATGCACACCTGACCGAGGCTTGAAGGATGTTGCCGGTCGCCACGGGCTGTCCACATTGGGTTGCCTTCCGCATCCCGACGAACGGCTCGACCTTTCTCAGCAGGGGGCAAGAGTTCCAGGCCGCAGCCCACTCCGCAGTAGGGGCATTGGCTGCGCACGCTGCGGGGGCTTTGGGTCATACAAATAGAAGAAGAACAAAAACCCGGGGTCGAGGCCCCGGGTACAGCTGCACTGTCAGAGCACTGCGGAATGGAACTGATTAGGCCACTTCGCCTTCATGCAACTCATCGAAGGAACCTTTGGGTTCCTTGAGGAAGAAGAAGCAGAAGAAGGCGACGATCAGACCAGCTACACCCAGGATCTGGAAGAAGGCGCTGTTGGAAGCAGCGATCACCTCGGGAGTTGGTTCTCCGCCACCGCCCATCCACATCGGCAGAAGGCTGAAAATCGTGAGGTAAGTCACGGCACCAACGTTGCCGTAGGCACCGACGAGTCCGGCCACCTGTCCGGTGATGCGACGTTTGACAAGGGGGACCAGAGCAAATGTTGCCCCCTCGCCGGACTGCACGAAGAAGGACGCGAGCATGGTGATCGCCACGGCTATGACGATTCCAGTGGTGCCGGTGAAGGTACCGGGTTTGATCATGCTCATCACCAAGTAGCCGACTCCCAATCCAGCGGTGAGGAAGCCCATCGTGTTTTTCCGGCTACCAACTTTGTCGGAGATCAGGCCTCCAGCAGGACGGGCGACCAGGTTCACGAAGGCGAAGCAAGACGCCAGGATGCCTGCTGTGGCTTTCGGCAGATCGAATGTCGTTTCAAAGAAGGTCGGCAGCATGGACACCACCGCCAGCTCGGAGCCGAAGTTCACGATGTACGTGAGCTCCAAAATGGCAACTTGGCGGAATTCATAACGGTCTTCTTTGGGATAAACCTTGGTGCCAAGAATCAGTTCTCGATTGGTTCGAATAATTCCCCAGGTTTGGAAAGCAAACCAAACAGCCACGGCGCCAATGGCCAGTGGGTAAGTGCCCGCATTCAGGAATCCAACTTTTTGCAGGCGCCAGCAGAGCACGCAAAGAATGGCTGCGAAGGGAACATTCATTCCCAGCAATCCCCAGAAATCACGCATCGAGGTGACTTCTAAACCTGCGGTTCTCGAAGGGCGTTGGTAGGTCTTGCCCGGAGGTGTATCGGTGACGTTGAAGAAGTAGAAAATGCCGTACGCGGCAGAAATGATGCCGGTGATGGCAATGGCTCCACGCCAGTTCAAAACCGCACCAGTTGGTAGTTCAAATCCACCGGAGAACGACAGGAAGCCGGCGAGGGCCACCATGGTGAGAGCGGAAAAGGCGGAGCCAAAGTTGCCCCAGCCGCCGTAGATGCCCTCGGCTAAGCCGATCTCTTTGGGTGGGAACCATTCAGCCACCATGCGGATTCCGATCACGAAGCCGGCGCCAACGATGGAGAGCAGCAGACGAGCCACCACCAATTGGTTGAAATCCTGTGCCGACGCAAACAGCAGGCAGGGGATGGCTGAAAAGACCAGGATCCCTGAGTAGGTGAGCCGAGGCCCGTATTTATCGAGCAGCATGCCGATGAGCACGCGAGCCGGGATGGTGAGGGCCACGTTGCAAATAGCCACGGTGCGGATCTGACCCAGCGTGAGTCCGAGATCCGCTTTAACGGTGGTAGCAAGAGGGGCCAGGTTGAACCAGACCACGAAGGTCAGGAAAAAGGCGAACCAGGTGAGGTGGAGGGTTCGATACCTTCCCTGGAACGACCAAAGGTCGCGAAGCATTGCTTGAGTGGTGTTATGCCACGGGCTTCAGAAAAAAGGTGCCCGAGGGTGACGAAACGGTCTAAAAAACATCCGCTTATGGATCTAGTTAACCAATTATGGATGACATTTTTGGTTTGAATGGCTACTTAAAATTTCATTTTTGTATCTTGCATTACATCTATTTTTCTGATGAGATTGATCAGTTATCCTGCTTAGCTTTGATTTAGTAGTTGTTGCGACACTCTTGGGTGCTGTCTTGGTCGGAGATTTGTTTTAGAAGGATGAATTGTTTGGTTAAGTCGCTTCGTGTTTGCCTTCTGAGTGGTGGTGAGAGCCGTCGGATGGGGCGGGACAAAGCATTGCTGCCGCATCAGAAGGGTGGTGTTTGGCTCACGGCAATGATTGATCAGTTGATGCCATTGGGTCTGCCGGTTGTTGTGGTCAGCCGCCATCAGGTTCACGCGGATGTCTTGGCGCATCAATCTGATCTGAAATTTGTGTTGGAGCCACCTCCCTGGAATGGACCATTGCAGGCTCTCAACTTTGTTTTGTCATCCGGATCAGATGGTGCTTGGCTTGTGCTTCCCGTGGATATGCCTCGGCTCACGACCGTCGTCTTTCAACAATTGATTGACGCTTGGCGACGGCACCCCAACAAGGTGGCTGTGGCCCATGACGGTGAGCGCCTTCAGCCGCTTTTGGCCATCATTCCTTCGGGATCTCCCTTCCGAACATCTTTGTCAGAGCAGCTTTCTAGTGGTTGTTATCGCTGGTTGGACTGGTTGGACCGGGTGCCCTATGAGTCAGTGGTGCTGCCTTCAGGTTGTTTGCTGAATGCCAATCAGCCGAAGGATCTGTTGGCGTTGTCGGAATGACTGATACGACATCGAATGTTGATTGGTATGGAAGGCCACTGGGTGTGATGCGTTTGTCGCTGACGGCCCGCTGCAATTTGGCGTGCCCCTATTGCTGCCCTGATTCTCGTGATCCAGAGGGAATGCTGGATTTGCAGGACCAGTTGCGTTTAATTCGTGTTGCTTGTTCCTTGGGAGTTCATACCGTCAGGCTGACCGGCGGAGAGCCATTGCTCAGTGATCGCCTTGAGCCATTGTTGGCGGCGATTGCTTTTGATCGACCTGCTGGCTTGAAGGAATTAGCTCTGACGACGAATGGTGTTCTGCTTTCGCCTGAGCGAGCTTTGCGGCTCAAGCGTGCTGGTTTGGACCGTATAACGATCAGCCTGGATGGTGCCGATGGAGCCAGTGTTGCTCGCATGGCTGGTTTGCAAGGTGGGGCTCCAGCTGGTCAATCCTTGTTGGATCAGGTGTTGTTGGGTCTAGAGGCGGCTCGATCGGCTGGCTTCCATTCGTCTCACGGTGCTTTGAAGCTCAATACGGTGATTCAGAAAGGCCGGAATGATGATCAGTTGATTCCGTTGGCCCGGCTGGCCCGTGATCGCGGGTTGGAGTTGCGTCTGATCGAATACATGGATGTGGGAAGCCGTAACGGTTGGTCGCTTGCTCAGGTGATGCCTGCTGTGGAGATGGTGCAGTGCGTGTCATCGCACTGGCCTCTAGACCCGGTTGGCCGTTCATCAAACTCCACGACATCGCGGTGGCGGTATCGCGATGGTGCTGGCCATATCGGTGTGATTAGTTCAATTAGCGCGCCGTTTTGTGGAGATTGCAATCGGATAAGGGTTACTGCAGATGGTCAAGTATTTACTTGTTTATTTGCATCGCAGGGCGTAGATCTTCGGCCTTATTTAAGAGCTAGCGAACCAGAGCTTCAGCTCCGTGATTGCCTGGCTGGTTTATGGACGCGCCGCTCTGATCGCTTTAGTGAAGAGCGGAGTCTGCGGAGTGGTCAAGAAAAACCCCATGCCGAGATGGCTTATCTGGGGGGATAGGGCTATCTGGTGCCGTTTATTGGATATTTATGAAATCGTTTCTAGTTCTTAGAGCCTTTCTTGTGGTTGTCCTAAAGAGCGTGAAAGTGCTTTCTGCAGTCATCAAGAGTGATCACACACTCAACACCTTGGTCTCGATTCACCACGCGGTAGGTCTGGCCGGTGGCCATGCATTTCGTCCGGGCATCCACGAAAGCTTTAAATTCCGTTTTGCGTTGGATTTCAGGCTGCCAGTGAGTGCCTGATTTTCTCTCGATTGTGAACATGGCGGGACCTAACCCTTGCACCATGGCTCTGATGGCGACCAGTTGTTCAGAAACTTCGGAAAAAACTCGGGATCACTCCTGTAAGTACGTGGAGGATGTGAGTTTGCCCATCTCTGAGCGCTTGCTAGGGAGTCGCTTCTGCCTGCTCAGGTTCACAAGAACCTTGGCAGGCAGAAGGGTGATGCTCAGCTGCAGCGCACGTACTGCAGGCCGCGGTAAGTCAGTACAACCGACTGCTCAGTTTTTGCTGCCTGTTGGCGCGTCTTGTAGATGTGACGTCGATAGGTGAGCTGAACGCTTGTGGGCTGTTCAGTGACGTGAGGCTGTTGATACTGATGGCCTCTGTACAGAAGGGAAGTCATGGTGATTGTTCAAGCAAGCTCCCAGGTCCCCGTTCCATGGCCTGAGGTGTGATGCGCTTTGCGTATCAGCAAAGTGAACGTTGTGTAGCTGTTGCTACAGCAAAATTTTCCCTAACAACAAATAGCAATGGAGTTCAGACTGATACATCTTTAGGATTTCTTATGAAACTAGGTTGCTTTCTCGTTCATGATTTGCAGTTTTCGCTGGATTCTTAGCTGACGACCCTTCTCAAAAGGGCTGGTGATTAGGTCGTGAATGTTGTTCTTGGGTTTGGAATGGATTGGAGCGTATTGCTTAAAGCGTGGCTGTTGGCACTAAAAAACTTTATTGACTCGGTCAAAGTAGTGGGAAATAAATTGGGAATTCCCATTGCTACATGTTTGAGTTGATTTCGTACGAACGATTTAGGGATACGCCTGCAGTGCGGTTTTTTGATGTCACGATAGGGTCGTCAAATGCCCGTGATCTTGTTATTCATAGTGGGCCTGCCATTAGTCCTCCAAATGATCTGAAAACAGGAGACTGGCAATTTTATTTACATCCCCACCAGGAAGATAATCTCCTCGCTGCAAGTGGAGGGCGTACGTTTTATCTCGTTAATCTTTCTTGGGATCAGCCTTTTCATATTGTTCGTTTAGCGGCTGGAGGCGACATCCTCCGTATCCCTCCTGGAACGTTTCATCGATCCATCTCTGATTTGGATGGATCAGTTGTGCTGAATCAAGCGGTTCGTGACCAGGGAGCATCGTTGACCCGTGAATTCCGTGTTTACAACAGTGGTCGCATCCCTGCTTTGAAATTTGCGACGTCCCTGGGTGCTAGCCGACCTGTGCTGCATGGTGTTGAGCCCCTTCTTCAAGCTGCTTGAATCAGGGTCGTTTTTTTCTCAGGTTGATTGGTTTTGTCGTCAACGGTGGCTTGGATCGTCCAACTCAGTTGGCTTTGCGTTGATGCCAGTCCGCTGAAGTTGCCAGTAATCGCTGCCGTGAGGTCTGGACTTGAGGAGCTTGCCAGCACGATGTAGCGATCGGTTGTTTCTCCTCCGGCGCTCGGATCAAATCCACGCCATCCGGCACCTGGTAAATAAATCTCTGCCCAGGCATGTAGGTCGTACGACTCGGGTGCTGGATTCGCTAGGTGATACCCGCTTACAAATCGTGCCGGTAGCCCAATGCTTCTGCAGCATTCGACCATCAACATGGCGAGGTCGCGGCAGGAACCAACCCGCTCCCGCAGTGTTCGTCCCGCCGGCCAGGCGGCACCTTGATGACGTTGGGTGTATTTGACCCTGTCTTGGATCATCTCGATGAGCTGCTGGAGAAACGACAGTGCTTGTTGGTTGGTGCCCATCAAGGCGTCTTGAGCCAAAGCAACAGCTGAGGGATCGTGTTGCCCATTTGGCAGCCAGCCCTCCAGTGCACCTTGAAGATCTGGATTTAGACGACCCCGTGGGTAGGGGAGCAGTGGTTCGCGACCACCTAGACAATTCAGTAAGGGCGCTGCAGTTGTGGTTTCAACGCGACTGCAAGCTTCAAAGCGGAGTTCGTCGGTGGTGTTCAGAAAGCGCACGCGTTGAATGGCATCGCCACTGGCTGCCACGAGTTCATGGCTGTGGCAGGGCTTGGGCGAAATGTTGAGTTGGTAATCCAGCAGGCGCTGATGACCATGACCCCGAGGTCGCATGCAGAGTCTGTGCTCGCTCAAGCTGACCGGAGCGTCGTAGTTGTAAGTGATGCAGTGGGTTAGCTCAGCGCGCATGAGGGATCAGTGGGAATGGAGCCAAGGTCGGTGGTGACGAAATATCGAGCGTGAATGAGTTGATGGAGTTGATTGAGATCCCCCTGTAACTCGTCAATGGCTTCGTGCAGCCCCCGTTCAATCAGGGCGTCAATCCGCACATAGCTCCACTTGGCGAGCAATTGCCCCCGCAGGCATTCGAGATCATCAGGAGGGCCCAGTTGTGGCTGTCGTTGGATGAGCTGCAATGTGTCGTTGATTTGTTGCAAACAGAAGCGCACTGACCTTGGAAAAATTGGATCCAGTAAAAGGAACCTGGCCACAGAGGATGGAGTGATCGCCTGTTGAACACTTTGCCGGTACATCTGGTAGGCCCCAGCTGTACGAAGTAGAGATATCCACTGAAGTTCATCAAGAACACCGCCAATTTCTTTTGGGGTTGGCAGAAGAAGAAAATACTTCACATCAAGGATTCTGGATGTTTTGTCGGCGCGTTCAATCCAACGGCCTAGTTGACTGAAGAGCCAGGCTTGATCGCGGCTCAGGGTGACATCCGTAATGCCATAAAACAGTTGGCAACCTCTTCGGATGCTGCGGAGTTGTTCTTGATCTGGTTCCTGCCAGATGGCTTCTCCATCTTGAACATTCCAGTAGAGGTCGTTCAATTGCTCCCACATTTCTGTGGTAATAACATCGCGGATTTGGCGTGCATTTTCCCTGGCAGTGGCAATGCAGCTGAGGATGCTGTTGGGATTGTCGCGATCAAGCAGCAAAAATCCCACGACATCTCGCGGAGATCGCAGCGGATAGCCCTGATCGAAGCTCTGCCTGTCTCCACTGGCATCAATCAGTGGAAGCCACGGTTCGGCGCTGCCAGGTGGACAATCCAAAGCCATAGCTTCACTGACTTCTAGAAAACGAGAAATGTTCTCTGCGCGTTCCACATATCGATTAATCCAGTAGAGGGAGTCGGCAACCCGGCTCAGCACGAGATCACCTCCTGACTCGTTGTTGCAACCTGGCCATCACCAAGAAACTGGCTGTCACCGACAACCCATGTGTCCTTGCAACCACCACCTTGCGATGAGTTCACGACAAGGGAGCCACGTTTCAAGGCGACGCGAGTGAGTCCACCGGGACTGACCCAATTCGATGCTCCGCGTAAAACATAAGGCCTTAAATCCACATGACATGGAAATAGCTCCCCATTGCTAAGTGAGGGAACAGTTGAGAGTTGAAGTGTGGGTTGTGCAATGTAATTTCGAGGATTTGATCTAATTTTTGAGTCGAATTCTGAAATTTCACTTCGGCTTGATTGTGGTCCTATCAACATTCCATAACCTCCTGCTTCGGCTACAGACTTCACCACAAGCTTTTCGAGGTTTTCTAAAACGTACTGGCGATCATCTGGGCGGGAGCAGAGATAGGTTGTGACGTTATCGATGATTGGTTCTTCATTGAGGTAATAACGGATCATTTTGGGTACATAGGCGTAGATCAATTTGTCGTCGGCGACCCCGGTTCCTGGAGCATTGGCGATGGCAATGCGGCCGTTTTGTAAAACATCCATAAGGCCCGGCACGCCAAGAGCAGAATCACGGCGGAAGACCTTTGGATCAAGGAAATCGTCATCGATTCTTCTGTAGATCACGTCCACCGGTTCGCGTCCAGTGGTGCTGCGCACCCAAATGCGGCCGTCTTCGCAGATCAGGTCACGCCCTTCCACTAGGGCTATGCCCATCTGTTGGGCGAGGTAGCTGTGTTCGAAGTAAGCACTGTTGAACACTCCAGGTGTGAGCAGCACAACGCGTGGTGTGTCTGTCCAGGGAGCTAAGTCCTGCAGTGTCTGCAACAACCTGGAGGGATAGTCGTCGATGGGTTGCACGGTTCGACCAGCAAACAGGCTGGGAAACAACCGCTTCATCACCCGTCGGTTTTCGAGGAAATAGGCCACACCAGATGGACAGCGCAGGTTGTCTTCCAGCACCCGCCATGTGCCTTCTTCGTCGCGGATTAGATCCAGTCCTGAGATATGGCACCAGCGATTCAACGGCAGCTGGATGTCTTGCATCTGGGGTCTCCAGCCCTGAGAACTTTCCACGTCTTCACGCGGAATGACACGATCCTTCAGGATTTTCTGTGGTCCATATACGTCGGCTAAAAACCGATCGATGGCTTCTAATCGCTGGACGAGACCACGTTCGAGCTTGGCCCAGTCGTTGAGGTGAATGAGCCTTGGTAGGGGGTCGAAGGGCAGGATCCTTTCCCCACCATGTAATCCAGTTCCATTCAGCCGGAATGTGGCCCCGAGCCGTCGCAAGAGGTTTCCGGCAGAGACATGATTCCGATTGAGTTCCGTGAGCCCAATCTGACCAAGCGAAGAAAGTAGTGGTTCCAAGTCTGCTCTGGGGGCAGATTGTTTCCGACAAAAATATTCGTCGTAACCCAGGGTTGGCCGATACTCATTGAACATTGGCTCAACAATCGATCAATACATCAAAGAACTGTGTGTCTGCTGAGCTAAGTGTTGTTTGTTACTGATCGCTCGATCAGGTCATCAACCGGCTCGAGTGGTGGGTTTTTTAGTCTCTGTTTATACCCCTGATTGATCAAGGATGATGAGTAGACCAGTGACGAAAAGCATTTTTTGCCTAGGGCAGTATTGCTGAAAACTCTCTGATGTCGTTTTGGATGAAGTTCTTTGGTCGCGATTGATTTTCGCGATGATGCTGTTCAAGAACTCACCGAGATTTACGAGCGCAGTCAGGTCCTTTGGATTCAATAATGGCTCGATGAAATGGCTGAACTCCCCATGCTTAATCGACTTGTTGCTTGATTGTTGGCACAGCTATGGAGAGCTGATCTAAGGCATTGGAAAGGAATCGTTGGCCGAATTGTTCAACGGTGTCTCCAAGACGGTCGACCTCGTGACGGAGATGGTTCGGCCCGTGCTCTCCCAAGGCATCGACAACAAATTCATGATCCTCCTGGATCCAGCGTTCCAAATTCCCCTTCTGCACTTCCCAGTGACATTGCAGACCGAGGGCATGTTGCCCGATACGAAAAACCTGCTCTGCACAAGCCACACTCGATCCCAGCAATGTGGCTATGGCAGGTAAATGAATGCGATCACCGTGCCAATGCAAGGCGATATTGCTGTTGCTACAACCCTTGAGCCAGGGTTCGTTGGCAGGATGAACGCACCAGGTCACCGCGGCGAAGCCCACTTCTTTGGATGGAGTTGGCGGCTCGCCCAACCGCAGTGGTGTGACGGATCCACCCGCAGCAAGCGCTAGCAGCTGAGCACCAAGACAGATCCCCAAAATTGGTTTGTGGTGTTGATGCCAGATCGTTACCCAGTCCAGCTCCCGCTGCAGCCAATCCATCCCTGGAGACTGTCGATCGTTTACCCCCATCGGTCCGCCGAGCACAAGAGCGATGGTGTTGTGGCATTGGCTGGGATCAGGCAGGGGTTCGCCTTGGTCCAAACGGATGGTTTGGAGTTCGAACCCTCGTTGTTGGGCCAGAGCGCCAATAAGATCTGGACCTTCGCGGTCGATGTGCTGGAGCACCAGCAGTTTTGTGATCAAAGCAGCAGATAACGCTGCGCAAGTGGCAGTACCTCAGCGGGTTCACAGGTGAGCAGTTCACCATCCGCGAACACTTCATAGGTTTGCGGATCAACGCTCACGTTGGGTAGTGCGGAATTCAGTTTGAGTGCACTTTTCCCCACGCTGCGGGTGTCGCTCACCGCACGACATGTGCGTTCGAGGCCGAGATGTTTTGGGATGTCGGCATCCATGGCCGCTGCACTTAAAAAAGTGAGGCAGCTGGGCGCCAAGGATTTGCCGAAGGCTCCGAACATTGGGCGGCCGTGCACCGGGCCTGGTGTGGGGATCGATGCATTCGCATCTCCCATCTGAGCCCAGACAATCGAACCCCCTTTAATCACGAGTTCGGGTCGGATGCCAAAGAATCCAGGCTTCCACAACACGAGGTCGGCAAGCTTGCCGGTTTCGATTGATCCCACTTCGCGACTGATGCCGTGGGCTAGAGCCGGGTTGATCGTCACCTTGGCGATGTAGCGCTTGATCCGGTGGTTGTCGTTGCGGCTGGAGTCTTCCGGTAATGCTCCACGCTGCACTTTCATCTTGTGCGCGGTTTGAAAGGTGCGTGTGATCACCTCGCCGACACGACCCATCGCTTGGGAGTCGCTGGCGATGATCGAAAAGGCGCCCAGGTCGTGAAGGATGTCTTCAGCGGCGATCGTTTCGCGGCGAATTCTTGATTCCGCGAAGGCCACGTCTTCCGGGATTTTCGGATCGAGGTGATGGCACACCATCAACATGTCGAGGTGCTCTTCGAGCGTGTTGCGGGTGTACGGACGTGTGGGGTTGGTGCTGCTGGGCAGCACGTTGGCCTCGCCGCAGATTTTGATGATGTCTGGAGCGTGGCCCCCGCCCGCACCCTCGGTATGGAACGTGTGGATGGTGCGCCCCTTGATCGCGGCGATGGTGTCTTCGACAAACCCCGCTTCATTCAGGGTGTCGGTATGGATGCAGACCTGCACATCCATTTGATCCGCCACCGACAAACAAGCGTCAATGGCGGCGGGTGTTGTTCCCCAGTCTTCGTGGAGTTTGAGGCCGCAAGCCCCAGCTCTTACTTGCTCTTCTAGGGCCTCGGGGGTGCTGGCATTGCCCTTGCCGAAGAAACCCAGATTCACCGGCAAACCTTCAGCGGCTTGAAGCATGCGGCCGATGTGGAATGCCCCTGGGGTACAGGTGGTGGCGTTGGTTCCGGTGGCTGGCCCGGTGCCACCGCCGAGCATTGTTGTGACCCCACTCGCTAAGGCTGTTTCGATCTGCTGTGGGCAGATGAAATGGATGTGGCTGTCGATGCCACCCGCCGTGAGGATCTGTCCTTCCCCAGCAATGGCCTCCGTTCCTGGTCCCACGACGATCGTCACCCCCTCTTGGGTGTCGGGGTTGCCGGCTTTTCCAATGGCAACGATGCGGCCGTCCCTCAGGCCCACATCGGCTTTGACGATGCCCCACCAATCCAGGATTAAAGCGTTGGTGATGACGGTGTCGACGGCACCTTCAGAGCGTGGAGTTTGGGCTTGGCCCATGCCATCGCGGATCACTTTGCCGCCGCCGAATTTCACTTCATCGCCGTAAACGGTGTAATCCTTTTCGACTTCGAGAATTAACTCGGTGTCGGCCAGGCGGATGCGGTCACCGGTGGTGGGTCCGTAGGTTTCGGCGTAAGCCTGGCGGGAGATGCGGTAGGGCATAAATCAGGCGTCGATAGGACCGTTAATGCGGCCGTTGAAGCCGATCACCCTGCGGTGACCAGCCAAGGGAATGAGGTTCACATCGCGATGGTCGCCGGGCTCAAAGCGGATTGCGGTACCGGCTGGGATGTCGAGCCGTTGTCCGCGGGCTGCATCGCGATCGAATTGCAGGGCGGCATTCGCTTCAGCGAAGTGAAAGTGTGAACCCACCTGAACGGGGCGGTCGCCACCGTTGGCCACGCTGATGGTGGTGACGGGCCGGCCAGCGTTGAGTTCAAGTTCGCCAGGTTCCGAAATAAGTTCGCCAGGAATAAGGGGGGCCATGGTGAAATCTCAGCGGATTGGGTCGTGAAGGGTGACGAGCTTGGTGCCGTCAGGAAAAACCGCCTCGATCTGAACCTCCTCGACTAATTCCGGCACACCTTCCATCACTTGATCTCGGCGAAGCCATGTGGTTCCTGCCTGCATGAGTTCAGCGACGGTTTGTCCATCCCGAGCGCCCTCGAGGACGAGAAAACTGAGCCACGCCATCGCTTCGGGGTGGTTCAGCTTGACCCCACGGTTGAGTCGCCGTTCCGCCAGTAATGCGGCGGTCACGATGAGGAGTTTGTCTTTTTCCTGGGGACTGAGATGCATGGGGGACGGCGGTCAGTTTCAGTGTGTCGCCGCATTCGACGACGCAATGTTCTCTATGAACACTTGTTGTCGTAAGGGCTGTTCCTGTAGGGGCCATACCCGGGGAATACGGGGCTCAGTGAGCTGACGGTGCGCCCTTGTGCGGGCCCAGATTCGGCTGAACCAGAAGCGGGCATCTCGGCTCGATGGGCCGACATAACGGGCAATCAATCCCTGCTCTAATCCGCTGCATTGCATCTGCCCTTCCAATCCGCCGCGGTCGTCCCGGGCGTTAGCGAGCAAGGAATTGAGCGTTGGATTGGTAAGAGGAGCGGGAGCTGCCCAAATCAAGGTTCCAAATACCGCATCCCCATTCAATCCATGGCGGTGATGCAGTGCATCGCCGCTGAGTTCCAAGCGATCCACCTGCTCCCAGCGTGTCCCGTTCTCACCAATTCGACGCAGGCTCACGGCTGAACGCCAACAACCTTGTCCGAGGTCTTCCCCAGCAGCGGTGCGACCTAGTCGCACGATTTCAGCACTCAGAAATGACGCATCGTCGGCTAATTGCACGTCGAGGCTTTGTTCCACCAGTGCATCGGCGTACACCACAAGCTCTTGGGGGAGCCATTCCAGATCGCTGTTGGAGCCCAGCCGGCAGCTCACCGATTGGTTGGCCCAGGTTCCCTTTGGATGCAGGCGACTTCGTCCAATGGAGCCGTACACCTTTTGAGCGGCAACGCTGGTGATGAGGGCTCGGCTTTTGTCTCCCAGTTCGAGGTCGACACTTAATTGATCTCCACCTACGAGCCCACCGGCGCTGTGGAGAAGAGGGAGTTCACAGCGGCCATCGTTGCCGCGTTCGGCACGCATCAACTTGAAGGGTGCGGTGCACCCCCCTTGATGATGGGTGGTGTCGGCGTCGGCGCTGAACTGCAACCGGCAGGTGCCGTGCCAGGGGTTGAGTCGCTGCATCTCCCTACGCTCGACGCAGCTTGCTCACCACTTTGTAGCCATTCATACCAAATTGAGTGAAGGCTCTTCGGCAGGGTGGTTTGAGCTTGGGGTGCTTCGGTGAGCGATGCG
Source organism: Synechococcus sp. BL107 (assembly GCF_000153805.1). NCBI lineage: Bacteria > Bacillati > Cyanobacteriota > Cyanophyceae > Synechococcales > Synechococcaceae > Synechococcus > Synechococcus sp. BL107. The sequence goes on from NZ_DS022298.1 coordinate 440,976, forward strand.
ATAACCGTGCTGAACCAGCGTTTGCCAGTTGTCGATCGGCAGCAAGACGATGGCAAGCAGGTGGATTGGTTCCTGCCTCTGACAGCTGAAGAGAGGACGGTGCTGCGTGGTCGCCGCTCTACGGCGTGTGGGCGTGAGGTGTTGCTGCAACTGCCACGGCATGGCCCCCTCGAGCCTGGGGATCAGCTCTCAGATGCTGAGGTATCGGTGCGGGTTGAAGTCGTGGCTGCTCTAGAAGATTTGCTCCAAGTAAAAGCGCCCACATCTTTGGACTTGCTTGCGGCGGCCTATCACCTTGGTAATCGTCATGTGGCATTGGAGCTTCACGACCAGGAGCTGCTGCTCTTGGATGATTCGGTTTTGGCGTCGATGTTGAAGGGACGTGGTTTGGTGGTGACTCAGTGCCGTCGACCTTTCCTTCCCGAGGGTGGCGCGTATGCCGGCCACTCCCATCGCCATTCTTCGCCATGACGTCTCTGGCGCTGTTGCAATTGGTCAGTCCAGCACTGCCAGTTGGTGCTTTTAGTTATTCCGAAGGGTTAGAGGTTCTCGTCCAAACCAATGGCTTGAACGATGAACAGGCCGTGCAGGATTGGTTGACGGCGGAGCTCATCCGCGGTGCTCTTCGCCTCGAAGTGGCGGCTCTACCCAAGCTCCGCCAGCAGCTTGAGCTTTGGGTGCACCGAGGTGATGTTCAGGGGCGTCATGGAGTCCAAGATTTGGATGGTTGGCTCCTGGCCACTCGGGAGGCATCAGAGCTGCGGGCTCAACAGCGTCAAATGGGCCAGTCGCTGGTGCAATTGCTGGACGACCTAGGCCATCCTTTGCCGGAGCCGGTGCGCTTGAGCTGGCCAGCGGCCTGGGCTTGGGCGGCTTCGGCGATGAAGATTCCAGTGCTCGACATGCTTGAGGGGTATCTCTACGGCTGGGTTGCCAATCAGCTCAGTGCTGCAGTGCGACTGGTGCCATTGGGTCCAACCCGAGCCCAGGTGTTGCAACAGCGACTCCTACCGTTGATTCAGGAGCAGGCTTTGCAATTGCGAGATATGGATCCTCGGCAGATGTGGAGCGCTGGGGTTGGGGCTTCGCTCACCCAGCTGGCTCATGCTGAGCTGTATTCGCGTCTGTTTCGAAGCTGATGGCGAGCAAGTTGCGTTTGGGGGTTGCCGGACCGGTGGGTTCCGGCAAAACGGCTTTGGTGGAGGCCCTCTGTCGTGAGCTTTGCGAACGTCTGGAGTTGGCTGTTGTGACCAATGACATCTACACCCAAGAAGATGCCCAGTTCTTAACGAGGGCTGGGGTGCTGCCGCCAGAACGGATTCGCGGCGTTGAAACGGGTGGGTGTCCTCACACTGCGATCCGAGAAGATTGTTCGATCAATCGGGCAGCGGTTGGTGATTTGGAGGCACAGTTTCCAGGCCTTGATTTGGTTCTCGTCGAAAGCGGAGGAGACAACCTTGCGGCCAGTTTTAGCCCCGAATTAGTTGACCTTTGTATTTATGTGATTGATGTTGCGGCTGGGGACAAGATTCCTCGAAAGGGAGGGCCTGGGATCACGCGATCGGATCTCTTGGTGATTAACAAAATTGATTTAGCCCCTTTGGTGGGAGCTGATTTATCGGTGATGGAACACGACACCCAGCGCATGCGAGGTGATCGCCCTTGGTGTTTCACCAACCTCAAAAATGGTGTTGGTTTGGAAGAAGTGGTGGCCTTTGTGTTGCAACAGCTACCAAATGCCTGATGTTTTTTGAGTGACCCACTCGTTTAGTTCGTTTTGATACGAAAGAAGGATGCTGTTGATCCGTACCTTCCTTCGATCGCCAACAGGCGAGTTTTCCGTGTTTTGGACTGAATGAGCAATTCTCTCTCTAAGCGTCTTTTCGCCGGCATGGCCGCTGCGTCGCTGGGTCTGGCCGTAACTGCCTGCGGTGGTGACGACAAGACAGCGTCGAATGTTGAGTACGACGACACCGTCACCGTCGGCATCCTGCATTCGTTGACCGGAACCATGGCGATTTCCGAGTCCACCTTGGTGGATACGGAAAAAATGGCAATCGACGAAATCAATGCCGCAGGCGGTGTTGAAGTCGATGGCAAAAAATACAAAATTGAATACATCGTCGAAGACGGTGCCTCCGATTGGCCCACCTTCGCTGAAAAATCCAAGAAGCTGATCGACCAGGATTCAGTTCCTGTTGTTTTCGGTGGTTGGACCTCAGCTAGCCGGAAGGCAATGCTTCCGGTTTATGAGTCGAAGGACGCTTTCCTCTACTACCCGATTCAGTACGAGGCTCAAGAGTGTTCCAACAACATCTTCTATACGGGTGCAACTCCGAACCAGCAGTCGGAGCCGGCAACCAAATTCATGTATGAGAAGTCGCCTGCCGCTGGCAAGCCCTTCTTCCTGGTTGGTTCCGACTATGTGTTCCCACGTACGTCCAACACGATCACCAAATCCCAAGTTGCTCAACTTGGCGGCACCGTTGTTGGTGAGGACTACCTGCCCCTCGGCAACACAGAAGTTGCTCCAATCATCGCCAAAATCAAGAAGGCTCTTCCTGATGGTGGCGTGATCATCAACACCCTGAATGGCGACCAAAACGTTGCTTTCTTCAAGCAGATTCAGGATGCCGGCATCACACCAGCCAATGGCTATTACGTGATGAATTACTCCATCGCTGAAGAAGAAATCAGCACGATTGGAGCTGAGTTCCTTGAAGGCCATTACGGCGCTTGGAACTACATGATGTCGATCGATACGCCTGCTTCTAAGAAGTTTGCTGCAGACTTCAAGGCGAAGTACGGCGCTGACCGTCAGGTCGCAGACCCCCAGGAGTCTGCTTACAACATGGTTTACCTGTGGAAAGCAGCTGTCGAGAAGGCCAACTCCTTCGACGACAACAAAGTTCGTGAAGCTCTCGTGGGCATCACCTTTGATGCACCTCAGGGCCCTGTGGAAGTGATGCCTAACCATCACTTGTCACAAACCGTCCGTATCGGCCAAATCACCGCTGATGGTCAATTCGACATTCTCGAATCGACCGATGGCCCGATCGCACCGCAGGCTTGGAATCAAATTCACCCCGATTCCAAAGGCTTCGCTTGTGATTGGACTGATGCGAATAAAGGTGGCAAGTACAAGCTCTGATGTCTGAATCTCAGACATTTTGATTTTCTTGTAATTCAAGGGAGGAGTTCGGTAACGGACTCCTCCCTTCTTGTCTTTTTTGTCTTTGAATTCAGCTCGTGCAACTGCTGCTAGAAAGCCTTTTTAATGGTGTCGCCATCGGCTCAGTGCTGATGATGGCTGCTCTTGGATTGGCCATCGTTTTTGGTTTGATGGGTGTGATTAATCTTGCCCATGGCGAGTTAATTATGCTCGGTGCTTACACCACTTATGTGGTGCAAATGGTGTTTAAGCTTCCCGCTTTTCAGCCGATTTATAGCCTCTATGTATTAGTGGCAATTCCGTTGGCGTTTGTCGTCAGTGGAGTTGTTGGCATCCTCTTAGAACGCACAGTGATTCGACGTCTTTACGGAAGTCCGTTGGAGACGTTGTTAGCTACTTGGGGTGTCAGTTTGATTTTGCAGCAGTTTGTGCGCAGTGTTCCGCTTGCGCATGCAGCCGGGATGATTTTGGCGTTGGTGCTCGGATTTGGTTTGCCATTGGTCTTGCCGAGTCGTCTTTTTGAAGGGACTCGAGCACGAATCAACCGCGCCATGACTTGGGCGGTGTCGGCTTTCGGAGGTGTACTGCTGGCCGGGGGGCTTGCATCGCAGATCAGCCGCATTGCACGGGCCACGTCGCGCAACGTCGACGTCACTGCACCGAAGTGGATGCGGGGTGGCATTGAGTGGATGGATATCACATTTCCGGTTCCCCGGCTTGTGATCATCGTGATGACGATCGTTGCGGTTCTTGGCGTCACCTGGTTCCTCAATCGAAGCGTCTGGGGAATGCGCATTCGTGCGGTCACCCAAAACCGTTCGATGAGTGATTGCCTCGGCATTCCTACAGAAACCGTTGATGTGCTCACCTTCGGTATTGGTTCTGGTTTGGCTGGTGTGGCTGGCGTGGCGGTGTCTCTTTTGGGGTCTGTAGGTCCCAACGTCGGTGGGTCTTACATCGTTGGGTGCTTCATGGTTGTTGTGCTCGGTGGTGTCGGAAATCTGCTGGGCACCGTTCTGGCGTCATTCGCGATTGGCTTATTAACGGATCTCATTGGAGCTGGACGATTGCTCACGATCTGGCCAGAGATGCCGGCTCCTCTCGCTGGGGCGGTCAACTTTTTTGCCACAACCAGCATGGCTCAGGTGTTGGTGTTCGCCTTGATTGTGGTGTTCTTGCAGTTCCGTCCAGCGGGTCTTTTCCCGCAGAAGGGACGCATGGTGGAGGCCTAAAACAATGTTTCAAGCCTTTCAACAACGCCGCTGGCCTCTGGTCATTCTTTGGGTGTTGATCATTGCGGCAATCGTTGCAGCTCCTTCGGTGTTGCCGGTCTTTCGACTCAACTTGCTGGGCCGTTTCCTCGCGTTGGCGATCGTTGCCCTTGGCATCGATTTGATTTGGGGTTTTACGGGGCTACTCAGTCTTGGCCAAGGCATTTTCTTCGCGCTCGGTGGATATGCCGCGGCGATGTATTTACAGCTGAATAGTTCTGGGGATTTGCCGAATGCAATACCTGAGTTTTTCGGTCTTTATGGCGTGGATCGTTTGCCGGCGTTTTGGCAGCCGTTTCATTCTCCATGGTTCACCTTGGTCGCTATTTGGTTGGTTCCGGCTGTTTTGGCAGCCGTTCTTGGCAACCTTGTCTTTCGAAATCGCATTAAGGGGGTCTATTTCTCGATTCTCACCCAGGCAGCGTTGTTGGTGTTTTTCAATTTCTTCAATGGTCAGCAGAAATTGATCAATGGCACCAACGGTCTTAAGACAGATGTGACTGAGTTGTTTGGTCAGATGGTTGGTTCGGCGGAGATGCAGCGCGGCTTCTTTTGGGTTACGGCTGTGATGGTGATCCTGGCCTGGTTGTCGGTGCGTTGGGTGGTGCGTGGTCGCTTCGGTGATGTACTTATTGCGATTCGAGACGATGAACCTCGGCTGCGCTTTGCGGGGTACAACCCGACGTTGTTCAAGACGATTGTGTTCGCCATCGCTGGAGGTTTAGCTGGTATTGGCGGAGCGCTCTACACCGTTCAGTCTGGAATCGTTTCCCCCCAATACATGACGGTGCCCTTCTCGATTGAGATGGTGATTTGGGTGGCTGTTGGTGGCCGCGGCACCCTCGTGGGAGCGATCCTCGGGGCTGTGGCGATCAACTACGCCAAGAGTTTGGTTAGCGAAGCCATGCCCCAGAGCTGGCTGTTTATTCAGGGGGGATTGTTCATTCTTGTGGTGACAGCTTTACCGGAAGGTGTGATCGGTTGGGTCCAAGGGGATGGCCCCCGTAACTTGCTGAACCGCTTGGGTGTGTCCCGTCGCAGTGGCACCTATCCCCGTCTTGAACTCGATGGACAAGAGGAGATTCAGCCATGACCTCAGGACTACTTGAACTCCGTGGAATCACCGTCAGCTTTGATGGTTTTCTCGCGTTGCGCGATCTCAATCTCAGTCTTCAGCCTGGCGAACTCAGGGCGGTGATAGGCCCCAACGGCGCGGGAAAAACCACGTTCTTGGATGTGATCACTGGAAAAGTTGCCCCCAGCGATGGTGATGTGTTGTTCAAGGGGCGTTCGTTAATGGGGCGTCCGGAGCACCGCATTGCTCGCCTTGGGATCGGACGCAAGTTTCAGAGTCCACGGGTGTTCGAACAGCTCACGGTGAGAGAAAATCTGGCGCTGGCTGTGAGTCGTCCGAAACAACCCTGGACCCTTTTGTTTGGTGGCCTTCGGAGCGATCAGCGCGACCGTGTTCAACATCTAATGAGCATCGTCAATTTGCAGAAGCGGGCCGACTGGCTTGCTGGGGCCTTATCCCATGGCCAAAAGCAGTGGTTGGAAATTGCCATGCTTGTGGGACAAGATCCCGACTTGCTCTTGGTTGATGAACCTGTGGCTGGTCTCACTGATGAAGAGACTGATCTCACAGCTGATCTCCTCAAATCATTGGCAGGTGATCACACCGTTTTGGTGATTGAGCACGATATGGAGTTCATCCGTCGTCTCGATAGTCCTGTCACGGTCTTGCACCAAGGCCATGTTCTTTGTGAGGGAACCATGGATCAAGTTCAGGTGGATCCAAGGGTGATTGAGGTGTATCTCGGCACAACAGAGGACGACAGCAAATGACGATGCTTCTTGAGATTCGCGGACTCAACACGTACTACGGCGAAAGTCACATTCTTCGGGATGTTGATCTCAACGTGAAAAAAGGTGAGATGGTTTGTCTGATCGGTCGCAATGGTGTGGGCAAGACCACGTTGTTGAAAACCGTGATCGGATTGCTCAAGCCACGGGGCGGTGAGTTGGTGCTGAATGGGGAGGGATTGGAACGTCAGCCTCCCCATCGGCGGGCTCGAGCTGGCATTGGTTATGTCCCGCAGGGTCGCGAAATTATTCCGCAACTTACCGTTGAGGAAAACTTGATGCTGGGGATGGAAGCCTTGCCGGGTGGTTTGGCACGTCACCGCAGGATTGATCCTTTTGTGTATGAGCTCTTTCCTGTTCTTTCAGATTTCTTGCCGCGCAAAGGGGGAGATCTCAGCGGTGGACAACAGCAGCAGTTAGCGATTGCAAGAGCATTACTGGGCCAGCCGCAGTTGTTACTTTTGGATGAACCAACAGAAGGGATTCAACCCAATATTGTTCAAGATATTGAATTGGCTGTCCGGCGGATTATTTCTGAGAAGGGAATTGGTGTGCTGCTTGTCGAGCAACATCTTCATTTCGTTCGTCAAGCAGACCGGTATTACGCGATGCAGCGGGGCGGGATTGTTGCGAGTGGATCAACTAGCGATCTCAGTCAGTCGGTTGTGGATCAATTCCTCAGCGTTTGATCCACGAAGAGATAGTTTGTAGTCACTGACGTCTGCACGAATGTGCAGCATTTGCCCGGAGATTGACATGCGCCAAATTTCTAGGCGAGCTTCCTTGGGTGCGTTAAACAAAAAGATCTCGCTGGGCATGATGACCTTCTCGAGGTAAAACTGTTCGCTGCCAATGCATTTAAGGATCAACATGCGACTGGTGTCGTTCTGATAAACGCACTCAACCATGACGTCTTCACAAGAGGACAGCCAATATGGGCTTTAGAGAACAAAGTAAGTGTTCGATTGATCACAAAAAAGCTTGGATTTAGATTTTGTTTAGATGAGCCCGCTCTTAGGCTTGATTTTGGTATCAATTCATACTCTTTGAGAATCTTTAGCGACGACTTGATGCTTCTGTTTATTGAAAAAGCTTTTAGCTTTCTCTTGCGAATGGTTTCAAGATTTTCGAAGTTTCGAACATTCCAGCGTATTTAGTTAGTTATTGATTGGCAAAATTAAAGTAAAAATTTAACCTGTCGATAGAAATAATTGATAAAAACTGATCAGTGAAATGCTTGCTGGGTCAAACTCATGCTGCGATCTCTGTCGAATGAATATTTGAATTCCAATTGGGTTTGCGTGGAGGTTTGGCCAGTGTTGTGGTGAAGGATCGCCGGCGATCGGCGCGTCCTGCTTCGGCTAAGTCTCCTTGAAGAGCTGAATTGCAGCTTTTCAGTCGTGACCAGCTCGGTAGTTGATGGGCGATGGGAGATTCCATGAGCTTCGCCAGTCCAGGTCTCAGCAAGCCAGAAAAGCTTTGAACAGTGAGCTCTTCTTGGTGCCTGTCGTAGGGCAATCGGTTCATGGCGGAGTCCAGACCAAACTGACGCACGCGGTCTTCGCCAACTCTGCGGTACAGCACTTCCAGGGTGGGTAGTTGATCCATCGACATCACACAGCCTTCATGCTCCATGAGTCCCCTCAGAACGGTGCCGAAAATCTCTCCTGCCATTCTCTGCAGACCCTCTGATGGTTGGTTGCCCAATCCCTTGTGCTTGTGGTCGAACAATCCCAGGTCGACTTGGGTGATGCGACTGGAAGCGACATGCCGATAGACCTCGGATAACAATCCAACCTCCAGGCCCCAATCGGATGGAATGCGCAGATTCATTGCTAGGTCACTGGTGAATGCAAACTCACCTGCGAGTGGATAGCGAAAGGATTGGAGATAGCGCAGATAGGGCAGTGGTCCGAAGACTTGCTCAAGGCTGGCGAGGAGTGGGCCCACAAAGAGCCGCGTCGCTCGTCCCTGCAACGCTTGGGTTTCTAGGGATAGCCGGCTGTAAAACGCTTTGACGTATGCGATGCCATGGGATCGGTCGAGAAGTGGCCGAAGCATCCGCTCTGGGTACGCCGAGCCAAAGGTGCGAATGTCTGCATCAAAGAGTCCCACCACTTCTGCGTCTTGGCAGGCCACCCCAAGGCCCTGCCAAACAGCCCAGCCTTTTCCTGGTGGGCCTGTTACATCTAGATCGAGATTTCCGACCGACTCGAGCAGCTCTCGGACTGCTGGGCCATTGGTCCAGTGCACATGCACAGGAAAGGGCATCCCAGCAAAAAAGGCTTCAGCTGCCGCAACGTCTTCTGCGTTCTCAGCAGCGAGTGCGACAACAAGGGAACTCAAGCCATTGAGGGGAGCGAGAGTGTCGCGGATGAGGGCAAGCGCGGGCCTGCTGAATTCCTCCATGAGGCATGGGATCAACAGAGTTGTTGGTCGTTGGCCTAGTTCTTGGTTGAAGGCGATGGCGTTGTGATTGCCAAGGCTGTAGTCATGAACTGTGCTGATCAATCCCTGTTGAAAATCCATGTGGTGTTCAATGCGACAACAGAGGCAGGAGACCTGTCCCATACCTGAACGGTGTTCAGGAGAGAAGTGATGCAGCCCTCAAGCGATGAAACGCTGCGGACTCTTCTCAGTGATCTCTACCGAGGTGATTCTCCAGGTGATCTCGAGAAGTTGTCGTCGCAATTGCTGCAGATTCTGAGCCAATCGTCAGAGGATCATGACGTTCCAATCGGGTCGTCCCGATGGAGAAGGGATGATGCTGTGTTGATTACCTACGCGAATACTGTTGCGGATGATGCAACTTTTGGACTGCAAAGTCTTCGTGGTTTGGTGAATCGCCACTTGGAGCCATTTGCTCGGGTGATTCATGTTTTGCCATTTCTAAAGTCAACGAGTGATGGCGGTTTTGCTGTCTCGAGTTATCAGACGATTCAGCAAGAGTACGGAGACTGGTCGGATCTCAGTGCCTTGGCTGAGGGACGTCGCTTGATGGCTGATCTTGTTCTTAATCATGTTTCTGCTTCTCATCCCTGGGTGCAGCAGTTCCTCCGAAACGAGCAGCCTGGCGAATCGTGTGTGCTGGAAGCGAGTCCAGATCCTTGCTGGCACGATGTGGTTCGTCCGCGTAGTTCCGCCTTATTTACACAGCTCAGTGGTCCCAATGGGCGCCGTCAGGTTTGGACCACGTTTGGTCCTGATCAGGTGGATTTGGATTGGCACCACCCTCAAGTTCTCCTCGGTTTCATCGAGTTGTTGAATCGATTGCTGAGCCACGGGGTGCGTTGGATTCGACTCGATGCTGTGGGTTTTGTTTGGAAGGAGCCCAACACAAGCTGCATCCATTTGCCGCAGGCTCATCGTCTTGTGCAGGTGTTGCGTTACCTGCTGGATCGCCATAGTCCTGATGGGGTTGTGGTTACAGAAACCAACGTTCCTGAACAGGAAAATCTCTCCTATTTGCGCAATGGCCAAGAGGCGCATTTGGCTTACAACTTTCCTCTTCCGCCGCTGTTGTTGGAGGCAGCAATGAGTGGCCGAGCTGATCTGCTCAATGCTTGGTTAACCCGTTGGCCCCAATTGCCGAACCAGACCGGACTGTTGAATTTCACCGCTTGTCATGACGGCGTCGGCTTACGGTCACTTGAGGGGCTGATGGCTGATCAACGTGTCCTTCAGCTCCTAATGGGTTGCGAGCGTCGAGGCGGTTTGATCAGCCATCGACGTCTTAGCAATGGTGAGGAGGTTCCTTATGAAATCAATATCAGTTGGTGGAGTGCCATGGCCGATGGTGGGATCGATCCTGGCCATCATCAGCGTTCTCGATTTTTGCTGACCCAACTCTTGGTGATGGTTTTGCCGGGGATCCCAGCGTTTTATCTCCCTGCTCTTTTGGCCACCCCCAATGATTTGGCACGGTTCCGGCGTACCGGTCATCGGAGAGATCTCAACCGTCCTCAGTTCAGATTGGAAGCGTTGGAGCGTCGTCTTCAGGATCCTGATGCGGATGCCACCAATGTGTTGGCTGCCTTACGTCATGCCCTGGAGGTTCGTTCGTCGCAACCGGCACTTCACCCCGATGCGACGATGACGGTGCTCAGTTCAGACCGATCCGACCTCGTGATCTTGAAGCGTTCAAGAGATGGCGACATCCCTCTCTACGCCGTGCATAACATCACCTCGAATCGGTTGACGTTGTCGTTGGCTCAGCTGCGTGCCGAGTCCGATGGTGGTTTTGTGGATTGCCTGAGTCGGCAGTCGTTTACGGCTCAAGAGCAACCCTCCATCGAACCCTATGCCGTGCACTGGTTGGTGACGCGATGACCAATACAATCGCGACCCCACACTGGTGGGTGGTGACTGATTTAGATGGCACCCTGATGGACCATCACTACGACTGGTCCCCTGCGGAACCAGCCATACGGCGTTTGCAAGCGGCAGGTATACCTGTGATCCCCTGCACCAGCAAAACGGCTGAGGAGGTGATTCGATTTCGAGAGCAGCTGGATCTTCATGACCCATTCATCGTCGAGAACGGTGGTGCGATCCATGGCGAGTCGTCAACTGGTCAGCCTTGGGGGTTACCCCTTGGTCCTGGCTGGGCGGAGCTCAAGCCTCAGCTTTCTGCCTTGGAATTGGAGTTAGGAGAGCCGTTGCGGGCCCTCGACGAGCTCACCGATGCCGAGGGTGAACGGCTGCTCGGGCTTCAGGGAGATGTCCTCCGTCAGGCGCAGCGGCGATGTTGCAGCGTGCCTTTTGTGCCTCCCTCCGCTGACGTGCGCCTGCGGCTGGAGGCGTTAGTGGAACAACGGGGTCTCACGGTGGTGCAGGGCAACCGCATGGGGCATTTGTTGGGGCCAGGGATTAGTAAAGGGAACGCCTTGCACGTGTTGAAGCAGCACTTGAACCAACCTGATGTGGCGGTTTTGGCCCTAGGCGATTCCCCGAATGACCTTCCCTTGCTTGAGGCCGCAGATTTGGCGGTGGTGGTTCCTGGTGTTGAAGGGCCCCATCCCCTGCTCTTGCCAGGTTTAACCAGCGGTCGCTTTCAGTTGGCAGGAGCAGCCCATGGCGCGGGCTGGGCTGAGGCGGTTCAGCGGTTGCTGCCACCCTTGTCCAACAAAAGCTGCCAGAGCCCTTGAGCTGAACTCGGTGCTGTGAGGGATTGGTTGTCGTGGGTTTTGATTGGCCTGCAGCTGAGGCTGTTGATCAGAAGGCCCTGATCACTGCTTTGCAGAGTCCCCCCCACATCGGCTTCCATCGCGATGCCAAGGCTGAGGGCGCGGGCTCGCATTACCCCAGGAAGGCAGCCGCTGCTCAAAGGAGGAGTGATCCATCTCCCCTCGCGGTGCACCAACAAGTTGGCGACGGTTCCACAACACAGTTCGCCTTGGGTGTTGTGCAGCAGGGCGTCATCGGCTCCAGCGCGTTCGGCTTCGCGGCGAGCTTGGATCGCAGCGGTGTAGGCGAAGGTTTTGCATCGACTACTCATGCTGTCGCGATTGCGACGTTCGAGCCGACTTGTGATCGTTCGGATGGGTAGAAAATGCATGCTGCAAGGGGTGAGGGTGAGCCAAAAACGATGGTGGTTGAGGTTGGCTATGCCAATGCCTCGCCCCTGCCCGGAGCCGCGGCTCCAGTTCAACCGCAGGGCTCCACTGGCCTGATGCAGTTCGCTTTTCACAATCGCTTCATCGATCAGGCCGCTGAGATCCTGTTGGAATGGCGGTGGGTCCATTCCCAGTAGCTCAGCGCTCGCAATCCATCGCGCAAGATGTTCAGGTAGCAATTGCGCTGTTCCATTTAGAACCAAGATGGTTTCGAAGAGGCCATCCGCGAGTTGCAGGCCTCGATCACTCAGCGGAAGTTGCAGGTCGTCGGGGTCCCCCCAACGTCCGTCGATCCAAGCAATCGTCACTGGCATGCCAGAGCCTCCAGCAGAGGTTGCAACTTCCAATTCAGTTCGTCAGCTTCGCCTTCTGGATCTGAGTCGGCAACGATCCCGCAGCCAGCATGGGCTCTCAGGGTGTGGCCTGATCGGATGAGGGATCGAATCAGGATGTTGCTGTCGAAGCGGCCATCCCAATCGATATGAATCAACGACCCGCAGTACGGGCCGCGGCTCGTGGGCTCCAGTTCCTGCAAGCGCTGGCAGGCCCGCAGTTTTGGTGCTCCACTGATCGACCCACCTGGCCAGCTCGCTTCCAGGAGATCAACCCAATTCAGTTCATCCCGTAGCTGCCCCTCCACGACAGAGGTGAGGTGATGAACGGAGGCGTAGCTCTCCAATCCCACGAGTTGAGGTACCTGGATGGAGCCGGGCGTGCAGACGCGGCCCAGGTCATTACGAAGCAGGTCGACAACCATCACGTTCTCGGCTCGATCTTTGTCGCTGCAGATCAATTCAGCGGCCAGATCGGCATCACGCTCGGGATCGCTGTGCCGGGGTCGGGTGCCTTTGATCGGACGGGTTTGGACACGGCCTGAGCAATCCACGGAGACAAATCGTTCTGGAGATGAGGAGAGCAATGCGTCATGGTTTTCGGTGATCACCAGGCCAGCGAACGGCGCTGGGCAGCGTTCTCGAATCCGGTGAAACAGCTCCAATGCACTGGTGTTGGATGGCCAGCTCGTGCTGCAGCAGGCGGTGAGATTGGCTTGGAAGAGATCACCCGCGGCGATCAGATCGCGAATCCGCCGAACGCCATTGGCAAAATCGCTGCGATCGGTGTGATGTGTCCAAGCATCAAGGGCAATGGGAGGTGCAGTTGGATTGATCGTGGTGGGCGCTGTGGCAAGTGAATCCAGCAAGGCCGTCATGGTGCTGGGGTTGGTTCCTTCGATCCAGAGGTGCTGGTTTTGGAGATCGAAACGAAGAATTGGGTCATGCCTTGCAATCCAAAGGCTTGGCATGGCATCGGCACACCAGACATTGCCGGGTTCTGACCAGGCGGCAGCTTCATAGCTGAGCCATCCGGTCCAGTGACCATCCTCGAGGTGTCGTAGCGCTTCGAATGGATTGCTTGCCCCTGGCTCTCCCGGACGTCCTCGGCAGCAAACGGTTTCCACCGGAGTCACTCCAAGGGTGACCCAACGGCCCAGGGCACTGCCGTCTCCATCCAGCCAGATCAGGCCTTCTTCCCCGTAGAGGGCCGCCAGTTGCGTGGCCACCATCACGGGTGCGCGCCAGGGAATCTTTTGGCGGTGCAACCTATTCATCCCTGGGCGTTGCTGCATAGGTCTGGTCGGCCGGCCTCGCGAAGGGCTGAATCCCGAATGCGGCAGCTGTCGCAGACGCCGCAGGGACGGTTGCCGCCGCTGTAGCAACTCCACGTTTCATTGATGGGGACCCCCAGGCGGAGTGCTTCGTCCACGATTTTGGTTTTGCTCCACTCCACCAGTGGAGCCCAGAGTTGAGGTCCATGCCCTTCCCGTCCAGCTTTGCTGGACAGGCTGGCCAAGCTTTGAAAAGCGTCGAGGTAATCAGGACGGCAGTCGGGATAGCCGGAGTAGTCAACGGCATTCACGCCAAGCACCAACCGTTCTGCCCCTCGTGCTTCGGCAAGGCTGAGCCCGATCGCAATGAAGACCGTGTTGCGTCCAGGGACGTAGGTCACGGGGATGACACCCTCTTCCACTCCACTGGTGGGAACGGTTTGGTTTGGATCTGTGAGGGCGGAGCCTCCCCACGCTCCGAGATTCACATCCACTTGATGATGTTCGGCCAAGTTGAGATGGGCGGCCACTTTGGCGGCAGCTTTGAGTTCACGCCGATGACGTTGTCCGTAATCGAAGGACAGTCCGATGACACGATCACCGCTCTCCTGAGCTAGCGCGGCAGCTGTGGCGGAATCCAGTCCGCCGGAAAGCAAGGCAATTGCGGTGCGTTGGGCCATGCCCTCATTAAAAAACTTCGTGGAGCGTTGTTGTTTGTTCTCGGCGATGGTTTGGCTTATGTCGTGGCTTGCGTCAGCTCATGCAGGGCGCAGTAGTCCTGGTGATCGAGTGGTGTCCCGTTGGCTTTGTGCAGGAGTTCCGCCAGTCCTTTCAGGCCAAGGTCTTGCACGCCTGCTTCGCTGGTTTCCTGCAGGAATAATTCGAGATCTTTGCGGAGCAATGCAGTGCTGAAGTTGGGATCGTCGTAGTGACCTCCCAGCATGCGTTCGAGCTTTTTGTCGAATGTGGGTGCGTACAGGGCTGAGGGCCGCAGGATCTCCATGAACGTCTCGACCGGCACACCTGCGTGCTGAATCAGACGGAGTGACAACGAAAAGCTGTGGGTGAGGCTTGCGATCAATTGGTTCAAGGCGATTTTGGTGGCAGCACCGCTCCCCACGGGGCCCACCAGCTTGGGTTGTTGGCTGAGATGCTTCAACAGGTCGAGCTGCTGCTCAAAGACGTCGGCATCTCCGCCCGCCATCACCAGGAGGGATCCGCTCAGTGCCTGGGGCTTGCTGCCGAGCACTGGTGCTTCGAGATAAGAACCGTTTTGTCGCAGAACTTGTGTTGCGAGGGCTTTGCTTTCGCTCACACCCATCGTTCCCATGGGGATCACGGTGGTGTGGTGCAGTGGCCCAAGCCCAGCCACAACCTTTGCGGTCACTGCACCGTCTCGCAACACCGTGATGATCGTTTCGCATGTGTTGGAAACCTCGGAGAGATCTCCGATTTCTGTGGCCCCCAGCGCGAGTAGTGGTTCGATTCGTTCCTTGGTTCTATTCCAAGCGTGCACGGTTGAGCCCTGGCTTAAACATCGTTGGGCGATGGCCTCCCCGAGGAGCCCAGTACCGAGAACCGCCACAGACTTCATGGTTCAAGCAAAGGCGAAGGTCTTGTGCGATGAACGTAATAGAGCTGGTTCAGCGGATTTGGAGAAACTTGTGGCTTTGAAGGCTCAGGCGCCAGCGGGGATGTTGTTGAACGTGGTGAATCGCTAGGTCTTGGGCCGTTTCGCTGTCCCAAACCGGCTGCACAAGCAGGTGGGTGGCTGTGGATGTGTCGTTGGCCATGGCGTGGGCAAAGCTCACATCGTCGGTGTCCAGAACCACAACTTTCAATTCATCGCAGCGTGATAGCAACGCCTGTTGCGGCGGGCGATGTCGCTTTGGCGACAGGGTGACCCAATCGAAGCGTCCGCTGAGCTGGTCCACACCACTGGTTTCGAGATGGATTGGCAACCCACAGATGCGATCCAGGGCATCCGTTAACGGTTGAAGATTGTGATGAAGGGGCTCGCCCCCGGTGATCACCACAAAGGCTGCGCCGGCGTCTTTGGCTTGTCTTGCTTGTCTGGCGAGACCGTCGACATCTTGTTTGGCATGGCTGGCCATCGGCCAGGAATGCTTGGTGTCGCACCAAGCACAGCCCACATTGCAACCAGCCAAGCGAATGAAAAAGGCACTACGGCCGCAGTGATGGCCTTCTCCCTGAAGGGAATGGAAGGTTTCCACCACGGGGATGGACCTTGCATCACTCATGGAGTGGTGACTTCTCCTTGGTTACGGATCGCCTGGGCGGGTGAATCGGGTAAGCGTTGTTGGGCGGCTTCGATCAGGCCCCGGAACAGGGGGTGGGGGCGACCAGGCCGTGACAAAAATTCCGGGTGGTATTGGCAGGCGGTGAAGAAGGGATGACCCTTGAGTTCAATTAATTCCACAAGCCGACCATCCGGGGAGGTTCCACTCACCACGTAGCCCGCTTCCAAGAAAAGGTTGCGGTAAGCGTTGTTGAACTCGAAACGATGGCGGTGGCGCTCATACACCACCTGTTCGCCATAGAGCCGCTCCGCCAGGGTGTCGGGAGCAATCCGACAGGGGTAAACCCCGAGTCGCATGGTGCCGCCGAGGTCGACGACGTCCTGCTGCTCCGGCAGAAGATGAATCACCGGGTGTGGGGTGCTGGGGTCGAGCTCTTCACTGGTGGCTTCGGGAAGCCCAGCTTGATTGCGGGCCCATTCGATCACGGCCGTTTGCATCCCGAGGCAGAGGCCAAGGAAGGGCACACGCTGTTCGCGAGCCCAGCGGATCGCTGCAATTTTCCCGTCTACACCCCGGTTGCCAAAGCCCCCCGGCACCACCACCGCATCCATGCCTCGCAGGAGGGCGTCGGCACCGTCGGTTTCGATCTGTTCTGCACACACCCAATGAAGATCGAGCGAGGCGTCTTGGGCAATGCAGGCGTGGCGCAGCGCTTCGACGACTGAGAGATAGGCGTCGTTGAGTTGGACGTACTTGCCGACGAGTGCGACTTTGACGGATGGACCGGGATTGCGCAGGTTGTGCACCAACTGCGACCAAGCCGTCATATCGCTCTCATGATCCGTCAGCTGAAGAACATCCAGGACTTCGCGGCATAAACCCCCTTCCTCGAGGGTGAGGGGCACTGCGTAGATGGTGTCTGCATCAAGGGAGGGAATCACGGCCCGGTTTGGCACGCCGCAGAAGCCGCCAATTTTGCGTTTGAGATCTTCATTGATCTCCCGGTCACTGCGGCATACCAGCACGTCGGGTTGGATGCCGATCGAACGCAACTCCTTCACGGAATGCTGAGTGGGCTTTGTTTTGAGCTCTCCTGAGGTGCCGATAAATGGCAGGAGGGTCACGTGGATGTAGGCCAGGTCTTGGCGGCCAACATCGCCTCGGAACTCACGGATGGCCTCGAGGAAGGGCAACGACTCAATGTCGCCAACGGTGCCGCCAATTTCTGTGATCACCACATCGGCGCCGCTATTCGCGGCTACGCGATGAATCCTTTCGCGGATTTCTCCGGTGATGTGAGGGATCACCTGTACGGTGCCGCCGTTGTAGGCACCACGCCGCTCTTTGTTGATCACCGATTGGTAGATCGAACCGGTGGTCACGCTGTTGAGCCGCGACATGGCGGTGTCGGTAAAGCGTTCGTAGTGACCCAGGTCAAGGTCTGTTTCGGCGCCGTCCTCGGTGACAAACACCTCTCCATGCTGAAAGGGGCTCATCGTTCCTGGATCCACGTTCAGGTATGGGTCCAACTTCAGGATCGAGACGTTGTAGCCACGCGACTTCAGCAGTCGGCCGAGGCTGGCGGCCACAATCCCCTTGCCGATGCTTGAAACGACACCACCGGTGATGAAGACGAACTTGGCCATGACCTAACGGGCGATTTTTCAAATTACTTGGCGTTGGACAACTGCACCATCGCAATGGAGACGTTTTTAGGAATCCAAGCCTTGGATGTAGTCCCGAATTTTGCTGCGTTTTTGCGGTTGGCGCAGCTTGAGTAAGGCACGGGTTTCGATCTGACGCACCCGTTCCCGCGACAGCTTTAGTTCTTCACCGATCTGCGCGAGTGTTTGTGGCGTGTCGTCCTCAAGGCCGAATCGTCGTCGAAGCACAGCAGCCTCACGGGTGGTGAGTTCATCAAGAAGACCTTCAAGGTCGTTATGGAGTTCGTCGTGGGTCAAGGTTTCTTCAGGCGTGGCCTTGCCGTCTTCGATTAGGTCCCCGAGCTGGGTGTCTTGATCTTTGCCAACGCGGCTATCCAGTGACACCGAGCGGGGAACGCGCTCAAGGGTTTGTCGCACCGTGTCTTCACTGATGCCCAGTTCGCGGGCCAAATCGGCAATCGAGGCGATGCGTCCCTCATTGCTTGCGATCTCCTGCTGAACCCGTTTGATCCGGTTGAGCTTTTCAGTGACATGCACAGGGAGCCGAATGGTGCGGCTCTGGGTGGCAATCGCCCGAGTCATGCCTTGGCGGATCCACCAGTAGGCGTAGGTGCTGAATCGAAAGCCTCGGGTGGGATCGAATTTTTCGACAGCGCGCTCGAGGCCAAGGGTTCCTTCTTGAACCAGGTCAAGGATTTCCATCCCCCGCTGTTGGTATTTCTTGGCCACAGCCACCACAAGCCTGAGGTTGGCCTGGATCATGTGGTCCTTCGCCCGGCGTCCGTTGCGCAGGCTCAGCTTGAGTTCTTTGGCCTCGATCGCAGCTTGCTCAGCCCAAGCCACATAGCCCGCATCGATTCGAGATTGCAGCTCCTGCAGTGATAAACCAGCGGCACGGGCCCACTCTTGTTTCGTGGGCCAATGGCTGTGGTGATTAGCTTCGCGGCGTTGGAGCTCCTCTAAGCGGTGCAGCTCACCAATGGCGGGATTGGTATCCGATAGCTCGCGCTGCTGCTTTAAAAGCGTTTCGCGGCGTTGCACGAGACGAGCCAGCGTGACTTCTTCCTCGCTTGTGAGCAGGTCAACGCGGCCAATGTCTTGCAGGTACAGCCGCAACAGATCCGTCGTCCCGCTGGAGCGGCGACTACGGGTCTCCCCAGTTCTTCGGGGCAAGCGCGGCAAAGGCTGAAGGCGAACGTTGTTCCTTCAGGGTTCCTCGTTGTGCCGGTTGGTGGGCAAATGTGCTGATTCCCTTCGGGATTTCATCACGCCTTGTGATCAGTCCTCATCGTCGGTCGGATCCACCCAGGTGCTCGATACATGCAGCTCCTGCAGCTGTTTTTCGGCAACGCTGCTGGGTGCGTCGGTCATCAGGCAGCGGGCTTGCTGGGTTTTCGGAAATGCAATGGTGTCGCGGATCGATTCTTCACCCGCTAGGAGCATCACCATTCGGTCGATGCCAAAGGCAAGCCCGCCATGGGGAGGAGCGCCCATATCGAGGGCATTGATCAAGAAACCAAATTGCTCTTGAGCTTCTTCAAGGGGGAGACCCACGGTTTGCAGCACTTGGCGTTGCAGGGCGGAGTCGTGGATGCGAAGGGAGCCGCCACCGAGCTCAAGACCGTTCAAGACAAGGTCGTAGGCCTGTGCTCTCGCGCTCGGCAGGGTGGTTGCCCATTGCGCGGGATCACTGCCCAGGTCGTCGGTGTTTGGGGCACAGAACGGGTGGTGTAGGGCTTCATATCGGTCTTCATCGCCGTTGAACTCGAACATTGGAAAGTCCACAACCCAGAGGAAGTTCCATGCATCGTTTTGCCGATCGGGTTGAACCAGCTTGAGTTCCTTCGCCAGGTACTGCCGCACGCGGTCGAGAGCCTTGTTGACGATGGCGGTTTCGCCAGCTCCAAACAGCAACAGGGTGCCTGGCGTTGCACCGGTTCGCTCCAACAATTCGGCTTTCTGCTCGTCAGACAGGTTGTCCTTGATGGCTCCAATCGTGTCGATTTCGCCGCCGTCGCGGACGCGAATGAAGGCCAAGCCCCCCGCTCCAGCAGCTTGCGCTTCGCTGAAGACATCTCCACCAGGCTTGATCCGGACGTTCGACAGGGCATCGTTACCCCCCGGCACGGCGATGACTTTCACCGCCCCGCCGGATTTCACGGCTCCACTGAAGACTTTGAAGCCCATGTCCTGGACGATGTCGGACACCGTCACCAACTCCATGCCGTAGCGCGTATCCGGTCGGTCGGTTCCATACCGCTCCATGGCGTCGTGCCAGGTCATGCGTGGGAAGGGACGGGGAAGTTCGATCCCTTTCACCGACTTCCAGATCGCACAGATCAGATCCTCATTGAGTTGGAGAATTTGTTCCTCACCCATGAAGCTCATTTCGATATCCAGCTGGGTGAATTCCGGCTGGCGATCGGCGCGCAGGTCTTCATCCCGGAAGCAGCGAGCAACTTGGTAGTAGCGCTCAATGCCCCCCACCATCAGAAGCTGTTTAAACAGTTGAGGCGATTGGGGTAAGGCAAACCAATCGCCGCCACAGACGCGGCTCGGGAGCACATAGTCGCGGGCACCTTCAGGGGTGGAGCGGGTCAGCACCGGTGTTTCCACTTCGATGAAGCCCTCGTCTTCAAGAAAGCGCCGGGCGACCTGAATGGTGCGGGCCCGTAGTCGCAGGTTGTCGTTCATGCGCTTGCGGCGCAGATCGAGATAGCGATGACGGAGGCGGAGTTCTTCCCGAGTGTTTTCTTCGTCGTGGACCGACACGGGGAAGGGCAAATTCCCGGTCACCTTGTTGAGCACAACAATTTCGCTGGCCAGTACCTCCACGGCCCCGGTGGCGAGTTTGTCGTTGAGCGACTCAGCGGGTCGGGCGCGTACCTTTCCATGCACCTGCAGCACGGTTTCGCTGCGCAGGTGCTCAGCTACGGCGAAGGCTTCGGCACCCAGATCCGGATCAACGGTGATTTGAACAGTGCCGCTGCGGTCTCGCAGGTCGATAAAAATCACACCACCGTGATCCCGGCGGCGATCCACCCAGCCGCAAAGCTGAACAACCGCATCAATGCTGTCTTTGCGCAGGTCGCCGCAACCGTTGCTGCGCATGGAATGTCTCAGCTAATGAGAAGCGAGTTTCCCATAGCCCCGGTTCTGGTTATGGGCGTTTGTAGAAGGGACGCCGGACAACGGTGGCGGGTTGGGCTTTGCCCCGGATCTCGACGCTCAAGTTGGTCCCCAGTTTTGCCAAGGCGGTTGGGATGGAAGCCAAGGCGATGGGCTCCTCCAGCGTGGGAGACCAGGTCCCGCTCGTCACCACGCCCACGGGTTCACCCTTGTGGAGCACTGGGTAGTCGTGACGAGCGATGGCGCGTCCCTCCAATTTCAGACCAACAAGCCGTTTGTTTGGCCCTGCTTCTGCAGCTTTTTCGAGTGCTTGACGCCCAATGAAGTCGGCCGGCATTTCCAGATGCACGAGCCAGCCCAAGCCCGCTTCAAAGGGGGTGGTGTCGGCGTTCATGTCTTGCCCATAGAGGTGCATCGCGGCCTCGAGACGCAGGGTGTCACGGGCGCCAAGACCACAGGGAGCGACGCCTTTCTCGAGGAGTTGGCTCCAGAGCCGTTGACCGTCTTCTGCCGTGAGCAGCAGCTCAGCGCCATCTTCGCCCGTGTAGCCCGTGCGGGCGGTGAAGACGGAATGGCTTAGGCCTTGAAGGTGGAGGTCTCGGTGGCCAAAGCGGGGTAAGCCGCTGAGGTCGTCTCCACTGAGTTCTTCAAGCAGGGGAATGGCTTGGGGGCCTTGCAGCGCCAGTAAAACTCCGTTGTCTTTGATGTCGGTCACGGTGAGACCCGCCGGTTCCATGCGTTCACGAATCCAGGCGGTGTCGCTGTCTGCGCAGGCAGCATTAATCACCAGCACTAGGGCACCGCGTTCTTCGTCGATGGCGCCAAGGTCATAAATGATCAAGTCGTCCCGGATGCCGCCTTGGTCGTTGAGCAAAACGGTGTAACAGGCTTCGCCCGGTCCGATCCGATGTAGGTCGCTGGGCACCAGTTGTTGCAAGGTGTCTTTGGGGTTGGTTCCCTCCAGCCGCAGCACTCCCATGTGGGAGATGTCGAACATTCCAACGCTGTTGCGTACGGCTTTGTGTTCCTGAATCAGACCACTGAATTGCACCGGCATTTCCCAGCCAGCGAAGGGCACCATTCGGCCACCTCCAGCGCGGCAGAGCTCATAGAGAGGCGTACGCAGCATGGCTTTAGCCGAGGGGGTGGCGAGGCGCAATCTTATGGAGTGCTTCAGCTAGTTGATGCGAAACCGGAGATCTCCTGTAGTTCATGGTCCATTTCTGGGACCGTCCTTAGCCTTAAAACTCTCTCAATCACCCTTTTTTTGGCCAACAGGCTTTGCTGCCGTTCTTGCCAGCACTGTTCAGCAGTTGCAGCAGGTGGGTGGTGCCGGTTGCGGCAATTGGAGGTGAATGCAGAAGTCGCCGATCTTGTGGTTTGTCATCACTGGACGGCGCGGGCTCCACGGCTGCCCCGTTTGCAAGCGTTGCAGTCGGACGATGTGGAGTGCCAGCTGGAGCTGGATCGCGCCTTGGCCTAGCTGCCGCCTTTGGCTGAGCCACTGCCGAGGAGCAGCAGCAAACTCCGCGTCACTTTGGCGGCGAGAACAGCACTCACACCGCTGCTGTCGAGTTGTGGTGCGAGTTCAACAACATCTGCGCCCACCAGCCGATGCTCTTGAAGCAGGGTGACGAGGTTGGCGAAATCAGGCCAAAAAAATCCTCCCGGTTCTGGGGTGCCTGTACCCGGTAAAACGGCAGGATCAAACCAGTCCAGATCAACGGTGACGTAGATCGGGCGGCCCTTGAGGGGGGCAAGGCCTTCGCGCAAAGCATCCACTGTTGGCATCAGGCGGCCACTGTTGTGGAGTTCTTGGAATTCCGCTTTCGTTCCACTGCGGATGGCGAGTTGGAAGAGGTCGCCGCTAGGCAGGATCTCGAGGCAGCGGCGCATGGCACAGGCGTGGCTGTGATGGCTACCTAGCCACTCATGGCGCAGATCAGCGTGGGCATCCAGTTGCACGAGAACCAGATCAGGATGCTGCCGCGCTACGGCAGCTACGGCTCCAGAGCTGATGGAGTGTTCCCCGCCGAGCATCAATGGCTTAAGGCCGAGCTCCAGAACCGCTTGGGTGGCTTGTTGCACCTTGGCGATGACGGGTTCAGGGGCGCCGAAGGGGATCTCGACGGCCCCGAGATCGATGAAGGAGAGATCCTCGAGATCCCGATCTAATTGCGGGCAGTAGGTCTCAAGTCCACTGCTCACGTCCCGAATCGCGGCCGGTCCAAACCGGGTGCCCGGTCGGAACGATGTGGTGCCGTCGTAGGGCACGCCGAACAGCCCGACATCGCAGTGCTCGGGAGTCCGTTGCGATCCCATATAGATCGCCCCATCGGTGTCAAATAAATCGGTGTCCAACAAAGTGCTGTCAAACAGGTTGGTCATCAGCTCAGCTCCCGGGCGATGAAGGCTGGGATGGCCTCAAAGCCTCCCCGTTGCCAACGCGGACTCCAGACGTGGCAACCATCGGCAATTGCAGCGGCTCGGTTCGTGTTGGTTTGGAGGTAGCGAGGTTGGTCCATGGCCGCGAAGGTCCAGCTCCACCAGCCGCTTGGGTACATCGGTACCCATCCGTAAAGGGGATCGGCGTGGTCGAACACCTCTCTTAAGAGCTTCACCATGGCGAGGTGCACCTCTTGAAAGGCTTCCGGAGATTCACTTTGTGTCGCGAAAATCCCGCCAGGGCGGAGGATGCGGCGACAGTGTTCAAAAAATGATCGATTGAATAATCCCTCCGCTGGGCCTGCCGGGTCCGATCCGTCCACAAGCACCACGTCGTAGCTGTTGTCGGCCGCGGCGGCGGCCCAAGCGATTCCATCCCCCACCGTGAGTTGGAGACGCGGATCGGTCCAGGCGGAGCCACCGATACCGGGGAGGTGCTCGCGGCTTAAGTCCACAACGCGGCCATCGATTTCCACGAGGTCGAGGTGTTCGACTCCTTGATGGCGGAGGCATTCACGGGCGGTCCCCCCGTCACCGCCGCCAATGACGAGCACGCGCGCCACGCTGGCGGCTCCACAGAGGGCGGGATGAACCAAGGATTCGTGATAGTGCCTTTCTTGTCGTTCCGCTGTCATCCAGCAGCCGTCGAGCAAGAGCCCACGTCCGTAGCGCTCGCTTCGGATCACAGTGATCCGCTGAAAAGGGCTGGTTTCCTCCACCAGCACCTCGCCTATGAGGCCGTAGCGGACGCCCCGATGGTGTTCATCAATCCAGCCACTCATGCCGTGCTGTGCTGTGTCCCTTCAGCTTGGGATGCCAGGGGTTGGGGGCAAGGCGCTACAGATGGTGTGCAACAAGTTGACGATGACCAGATCTAGTGCTTGACTAGCAACGGGAATGGAGTTGCTGTGGAAGAGGGCAACTCCGGAGCCCGTTTCAAGTCGGTATAAATCATCCAGATTTTTCTGCGACACGCTCGAAAACAACGCTAAAGACGTTGAATTCGCCTTTGCCAGCAGCATCGTCAATGCTTGATTTAGTTCCTCCTGTTTATCTCGTTGCGTTAGGGCTGGGAGTTGCCGCTGTTTTTGTTGTTTTGTTTTACTCGTTCACGAGTAATTCAAACTATGAAAGTCAGATGCGTCGTCAACAATTAGCTGAGCGCAGGGCAAAACAAGCAGCGGCAGAAGCACACTCCTCAAGGGAGGATTAGGTCTGGCTTTTCGTCACGTTAAAGATTGCTTCGAATGGCATTTGATCAAGATTTAGTTATTAATTTGAGGCTGACAATCCCAAGCTCTGAGTTGTCTTGGAAGTTTTCTCGCTCCTCTGGTGCCGGAGGGCAAAATGTCAACAAAGTTGAAACTGCCGTCGTTCTCTCTTGGAATCTTGAGCAATCAGAATGTTTAGGGCCTTTTCGTCGCCAACGCTTATTAGAGCTCTATGGCTCGAGGCTCATGGATGGTTGTTTGCGCGTGTGTGTTTCCGACGAGCGTTCTCAATATCAAAATCGTCAGATTGCACTGAAGCGCTTGGGAGATTTGATTCGAGAAGGGATCAAGCCCCCGCCACCCGCACGAAAGGCCACCCGGCCTGGCCGGGGGGCTGTGAAGCGGAGGCTTGAAAGCAAAAAACAGCGTGGCGATATCAAACGGCAACGCCGGAACAGACCATCGATCGATGATTGATGGATTGGGATCAGGCTTGTTCTGCGCGGATGTCGGCCTTGGCTTGTTGCCAGAGCGCTTCGAGTTCATCGATGCTCTGCCCTTGCAGATTGCCGTGCAGGGCTGCTTCGACCCGTGAAAAACGATCGAGGAAGCGTCGGTTGGTGCCGGCAAGGCCTTCTTCTGGCGCGATCCCACACCAACGGGCCACGTTCACCAAGGTGAAGAGCAAATCACCCAGCTCCTCTTGGGCATGGGATGGGTTGCCGCTGATCACGGCTTCTTTGAGTTCATCGAGTTCCTCATGCACCTTGGCCCACACTCCAGCCATGTCGTCCCACTCGAAGCCAGCTTTCGCCGCCTTTTTCGAGATAGTCATCGCTCCAGCAAGGGCAGGCATGCCCCGTACTTTGGCGGCCAGTGCATCGCTGAGGGGACTCGCTGATGGTGGCTGTTCTCCACGTTCGGTGGCTTTGATCGCCTCCCAGGTTTCTTTCACAGCGGCGCTATCGCTGGCGACCGCATCGCTAAACACATGCGGATGGCGACGGATCAATTTCTCGCTGATGCCTTCCGCCACGTCGCTTAGAGCGAAGCGGTTGTTCTCCTGAGCGATTTGGGCATGGAGCACCACCTGCAGTAAAAGGTCTCCCAGTTCTTCTTTGAGGTGGGCGTCGTCGCCATGGCGAATCGCATCGGCAACTTCGTGGGCCTCCTCTAGGACGTAGGGCACCAACGACGCATGGGTTTGTTCAAGGTCCCAAGGGCATCCCCCATCGGGGTCGCGCAGGCGTGAAACCACGTCAATCAGGTCTTGTATGGCTTTGGTGCTGGAGGGAGGCATGGTCGAGCTTCAGAACCAGGCTCACCTTCTCATCGCCCTCTCCTGAATCGTCTTCTGAACCTTTGAATGGCATGCCATTCGGTGGGGAGTGGATCCCCGTCTTGGATGAGATGCAGCCAAACGCTTCCTTCCAGTCCGACGGCTAAAGCGATCACTTGATCCGGGTTGGCCGTGCGCCAAAGGTGGAGGGCTCGCCACAACTGATCGATCGTGATCTGGGGCATCACTCCGCACAGCACACTGGCCCAGAGGAACAACAGCATCAGCCGCAGGCTTGTGCCAATCAGTGGTCCGTGGGAGAGCAGGGATCGATGCGGGATGAGGCGGCGATAGGGCCACCAGATGAATTGCAAGGGTCCCCAACGTTGGAGGGCGCGACAACGGGTATCGAGATCGGGGGACAGCCACAGCCCACCGAAGCTGAAGGCAGCAGCAGCGATCAGTCCGCAAGGCCAGTTCAATAGGAGAGCGGTGCCTAGCCCGACGGGCAGGCTGACGAGTGCAGTGGCGCGGTCGTGTTCGCGGCCTTGGGCCAAGGTTGATGGGTCGGGGTTGGTGGCGCCTCAGCTGGTCACAGCGGACAGCTTTCAGGCAGAATGAAATGACGGGCGATTAGCTCAGCGGTAGAGCACCTCCCTTACAAGGAGATTGTCACTGGTTCGATCCCAGTATCGCCCATTTCAAGAGGTCGATCTGCAGCCGATTAGGGGCTGTGGAAGTTTCAAGGCAGTGGTCGTTTGGCCTGTATTGCGGTTGCTAAGCACGCCGTTTCCACTGTCGGAGGTTTTGCTTGAGAGGGCAATGCGCCTTAACACCGATGGCAAACGAGCTGTGCTGGGCAAAAGTATGGGCATCGAAATCGGAGGTGCCCATGACGGCCGAAACTCCACCTGAGCAAGCGCTAGAAGCACGCTGACTTTTCTGGCCCCTGCTCCAACTTTCAACCCATCCGTGAGCCGTCCGTCTGGCGCGACAACGCTGAGCGTCAACCCAGTCGACTTTCCTCTGCATCGTTGAGGTGCCCCAGCAGGAAAAGAGGTTTCACACCTGGTCGCAATGGCCCCAGGGTTTGCCACCAAGCCAGTCGCTTCGCTCTTCTTCTTTCAGTTCACTTTCTTTCAGTTCACTGTTGTTCGATTAAGCCATTAACGCTTCACGGAACCAGCTTCACTGAACAGTGGGTAGCGACATGAACAAACGAGCGAGATAGGCCGTCTCTTCCATCCGGGAGGGGCGGCCTTCCCCTTTTCAGCCTCTAAGCGTTCGCAGATTTGGCAGCTTCTGCCAGCACTTGCAGAGCTTCCAGGGTCGCGAGCTTGTGCTGCGCTTGGGTGAGCATGGCCCGACCGTGGGGAGCGCATTCCGCCACAAGGGATGCACCTTCTGAGGCTTCCGCTTGCACCCGTTCTATACAGCGACTCAGGCGGCGATTGGGATCGTCCTGCAGCGTTGTGGTGGCAGCAGCATGGTGTTGGCCGACGACGGTTTCCAGCACCCGATTGAAGGCTTGCGTGATTCGCTCATCGTTGGGTTTTGTCATGGGGCCATGGATGCTGCCGAGGTGTTCACACCTTGGCCCCATGCGTTGAGTGAGTCGCTAACTAACGCAGACTTTTTTTCTGGATCTTGATGGCGGAAGGCTTTAGAGCACAGGCAAGGGCATGAAAGGGCTGGTGATGCCCCTCAAGAATGAGGCTGCCCATGGGGTGTGCGTGAGCTAAGTCGAGTTTCATGAGTGGAAATACATGCAGGCGACATCCCCCTGCTCGCAATCAATGTCCTCGGACTTTCAATGATGGGACACCCCTTTATGGGGACAAGTCACACAGCTATGGGCGTTTGCTCACAGGCGGAGCAAGTGTCTTTGTTCCTGACGACGAACTTGGCTGGGATGTCTGGGGTTGACCATGCCGTTTCCGTGGGTCATGGCCACTTCTCCATGGGGTAAACAGAAAAAAATTGCCGGCAACTAGGCCGGCAGTGACAACGACAGCAGCGATTTGCTCAAGCCTCTCGATCAACATTCAGCGACCATGAAGAGGCATGGCTTCTTCAGAAGCAGAACGGCAAATATTGAGTGCGGCATGCGGCGTAGCCATCAACCAACGCTCCGAGACCAATTTGGTGGGCAATTCCAGCACCAGTGAGCCCTTCGGTCACGATGCCGATCACGATTCCAAGCATCGCAGCCCTTCCATTGAAGAGTTCAACTCGCTTGAGTTGCTCCATGTGGATGTCGCGGGCTGCAGCGCTTTGGAACCACGTATCGCTGGCTTGACTTGGCTTCATCGGTAATCGGGCTGTTGTAACGAATTGTAAACCAATTTCTCGTGATTCTCGCTCTCGTGATCGTTAGCCCTTAAGCACAAGCCGCTCTCCTGGCGTTGGATCGATCCATTGGCTGCTGTCTGGCAGCGTTGCTCCGGTACCGGCGACCGACCCTTGCATTTGCAGAAGTCCAGTGAGGGCACCGCTGAAGCGCACGTCTCCGCCAGACGTGCTCGCCAGCACGGTGGAAGGCTGGAAGCGCTCCACGAGTTGTGGCACCACACTGCACCCTTTCACGAAGGCGCCAAGAGCTGGTAGTCCCAAATCCACCATGGGTGTGATCACGGCATCGAGCGGTTGGGGAGGTAAAGCGGGATCCAAAAAGCCGTGGGGTTCCAGGTAGAGGCTTCCCGATGCATGCTCGAGCAGATATCCGTTTTCCACCGTTGGCACTGGAGCGCCAGAGGTCGCGCGAACCGATAGCCCCTTGTGCGTTGTGCATTCACCAGGTTTCAGGGCTTGCACCGACTCAAAGCCCATCTTTTTCACCACTTGCGTTGCTGCGACCGATCCAATCACCGGCAGGGTGCGCGGCAAGAGATCCAGGCTTTCGGGATGGGCGTGATCGGCGAGCCCTTGGGTGAGGAGCAGGAGGTCGAGATGGTCGGGGGCTGGCCGTTGCTCAGGTAGTTCACCTTTCAGCATCCAACCGCCTGGGGGGAAACTGAGGCTTCCTTGTAGCCATGGATCCACAAGCACCCGAAGATCATCGAATTCCAGGAGCCAGCCGTTTGCGCCGAAATAGGTCGTAGCCAGGGTCATTGCGAGGAATGCTGCCGGGTGCGGCAAGCGCTACAGAGTCCAAAGAATTCAAGCGTGTGAAACAGAAGATCGAAGTCTCCTCGGCTGTCTTTGGGCACTTCGATGTCGTGGATTGGGCAGTGATCCAGCGTTTTGGTGACGCCGCAATCAACGCAGGTGAGATGGTGCCGGTCCCGTTCGACTGGGGCATAGAGGGCTTCACCGTTGGGTAGGTGTCGGCAGCGCACCAAACCCCGTTGATGCAATTGGCGGAGATTGCGATACACCGTTGCCAGCCCCATGGTGTGGTCTTCGGTCAAGCTTCGGTGAAGCTGTTGGCCACTCATTTCGTCGTGGCTCGCCTGCAGCGCCTGTAGAAGTACTAGCTGACGTGCATTGGGGGAAAGGGAGGGAGCAGTCATGGAGTTACGCGGCTACCAACCAACGGGAGGCGGTTCGGCGCCAATAAGTGCCAGGTCAGAATCATCGCGCTGATCCACCGATTCCGACGACGATGGTTTGGCAAAAGCCGATCACGTGGGGGTCGACCGACCGATTAGGCCATCCGATCGCAAAGGGCGCGAGTCGTTGCCGGTTGTCAATGGAATCAGGCATGGATGAGCTGCTCGCTCAGCGCCCATAATCTTTGTCGCTTGCTTGGATCCAAGGCTGTTGGTGCGATCCGGCATTGACCCGGTGAACCGCGTAGGCCGCCAAGTTGGGAGGGCCCGTAATGCTCACCGCTTTGTGCGCTCGCAGCTGTGGCGGCATGGAGTTGAGGTAACGCCCCCATGCCGGCACTTTGGAAGAGCGGATCCATCAACTGGTAGGCCAGTGCTTCCCAACGGTTGCCACCACTGGCGAGGGCTGCTGGTTGCAGATTGGTGCGTGCAATACCGGGGTGCGCCGCGAGGGATTTCACCGAGCTGTTCTCGCTTTGAAGACGGTTGTGCAGCTCAAGAGCAAACATCACGTTGGCCAACTTGCTTTGGCCATAGGCGCCGTAGCGGTCGTAGCCCTGGGCCCAGCTCAAGTCGTCCCAGCGGATGGTCCCGAAGTATTGGGCGCCGGAGGTCACGGTCACGACCCGTGGGTCTGTTTGAGATGCCATCAGTGGCAATAAGCCCTGCGTTAGAGCCATATGGCCCAAATGGTTGACGGCAAATTGCAGCTCATGGCCTTGGGGACTTAATTGGCGTGGTGGTGCCATCACGCCGGCGTTGTTGAGCAGCAGATCCAGATGGCCGTATTGATCACTGAGAACGGCAATGGCCCGCTCAATGGAGCGAAGGTCAGCGAGATCGATCTCCAACAGATCGAGGCCAGTCAGGCCTTCGTCAAGCAATTGACGACGGGCCGCTTCCCCTCGGCTTCTGCTTCGACAAGCCATGACAACCGTCGCACCTTTTGCGGCAAGGGCGCGGGTGGTTTCAAGGCCGAGGCCGATGTTGGCTCCGGTCACTACGGCAATGCGGCCCTCCTGGGAGGGAATGTCGTCAACCGTCCATCCCATAGGTGGTCAGTCTTCCGGGAAGAGCAGTTCGGCTAGCTCATCGGGATCAACGTCGTAGACGCGCGCGAGAGATGTTTCGATCGCACTGGTGACTTCGCCGGGTAAGAAGCGCATGGAATTGAGCGCATCCTCCGTGATGTCGTCGGTGAGCAGCTTGTCTTCACCCTCGAGCTTTTCGTCATTGATGACGGCCATCACCCAACTCTGGTAGGCGTACACCAGATCCGAGAACTCGAGTTCGGGATCGTTGAGGTCCAGGGCCATGGTCTGAGCCAATCGTTCGCACACCCAGTTTGACCTTCGAGGGGGAAGATGTCCCCAGCAGATGTTCGGTATGAGCCTTCCGGATTCTGATCAGCTGCAAGGAACCCTTGTCGATTTCGCACTGGTCGAACTGATTCGTCAGCACCGTCTCAGCTTCCAACCGCTATGGACCGTGGACAGCTGGGCCAAATTAATGATTTGGCTGGCCTTGAATTGCGGGCTCTCCAGCGACAAAGGGAATTTTGAGCACTTCGCTCAGTCGCTGGGTGAACGGATCACCACGCGTCTACGCCGTTCATTTTTTGAACGCGAGTTAGCCGATCTGGAGCTTCATGTTCTGGCAGATCCAGCTGATGCTCAGGTGTTGGTGCTGTCCCAGGCACCTCAGGATCCCTCGGTTCTGGCCCCCGACCGTCTCACCCGTGCCCTGGAGCGGATTGATCTGTTGGAGTTGGTCACTGCCGATCGCAGTCGCTGGCAAGTTCTTGATGGAGTGGTTGCGATCCCATGGAAACGCTCTGAACCCTCTTAGTCATGAACCTCATTGCTCGTTATCAAAACTCTGGCTTTGAAGCGGTGGCAGATGGTGTGATGGCGTTTTTCGATCGTCGTACGGATCTGCAACGGCCTGGAGTGGCCTTTGGCTCTGGGGGTGGCGAGGAACCAGACAAAGTGTCGACGGACATCAGTTTGGTGGCGATTGATCGCAGCGATCTCGATGCTTTTGCCTTGTCCGAGGTGATTCTGCGTGGGGTCGCTGCGGGGTTAGATCGCTACCTCCAAGAACGGCCTCTCTTCCGTTCCGTTTGTCCGGAGCAAGAGTTGTTTGTGATGCCGATCTTCAATTTGCAGCGCTATGCCCCTGGGGAGGGGTTTAAGCGGTGGCATTGCGATTGGACGATTAGCGATGAGGCCACTGAGCCTGTCCATCGCGTGTTGGCTTGGATTTTGTATTGCAACTCAGTCGAGGAAGCGGGCACGGAATTCCATTGGCAGAAGCATCACGAATCAGCCGAACGAGGCAAGTTAGTGATTTTTCCGGCAGGTCCATCTCACATTCATCGTGGACGGATTAATCAAACTTTCAGTAAAACAATTGCGACTGGTTGGATCAATGCGGGGGCACGGCAGAGTTATATCAGCCGGTTAGCGGAAGGTGCAGAAATTGATCCGTCTTCGCCTTAGAAAGCTTTAATTCTCGAACGTTTTCGATGCTCTATCGATGCTCGGATTGATAGTTCTAAGACCGCAATACATTTATCTATTTGTTTGCTGATGCAGTGATTACTTGCAAATAACTTTGTTTGTTGGATTGATTTAATCCGTTTCTTCAGTTTCGCTTTGCAGTTGATGGCTTGCATCTCCAAGGCGAAGAGATTGTTCTTTCGACGGAGGCCATTCCATCGGATACACCTGCCGCTGTGGGAAGGGAATGCCGATGCCATTTTCGTCAAAGGCGTTCCAGATGGCTTGGCGCAGATCGCTCCCAACCCCAAACGCTTCTAAGGGATTTCGCACCCAAAACAGCAGTTTGTAGTTGATCGAAGAATCAGCGAAATCAACAGTGAAGGCTGCTGGTGGTGGGTATTGCAGAACCTTGTTGTGCTGACGGGCAACCTCTTCCAAAATGGCAATCACCTGTTTGGGTTCGTGGTGATAGGCGGCTCCCACTGCCACCACATCACGGCGGGACGTTTCTCCTGCTGTATACGACTCAGCTTCCTGGGTGAAAAAGTTTTGATTCGGAATCAGCAGTTCTGCGCCATCACGGCCGCGGCGCAGTTGGGTGGCGCGTAAGCCCAGTTTCCGGACAGTGCACGGGTCACCATTGATCATCAGGATCTCGCCGGGGCGCACAGACCCTTCGAACAGCAGCCAGATGCTGCTAATGAAGTTGGAAATGATCTCTTTGATTCCGAAGCCGATACCCACGGAAAGGCCACCGGCAACGGCGACAAGAGCGGTGCCATTGATCCCGATGTAGTACGCCACACCCATTACCCCGATGCCGATCACCGAGTAACGAAGAATCACCTCCAATGCTTGACGACCTTGGGGTTTGATTCCAAAAAAGCCACCACCGAGCCACGCTGCGAATGCGGCAGGGCGACTGGCCATGGTGATCACGAGATAGACAATCACCAATGCCGTGAACAATTTGCCGATGGTGAGGGTGACTCCGAAGACATCGCCGATGGAAATCAGCGAGAGCGGTTCACGGCTTCCCAGCATCTGGAAAAAGGTGAGAATCGATAACACCAGAAGGATCGGCCGGAAGAATGATTTATCGATTTCTTCGACTGGAACTTTGGGGAAGCGGCTGAGAATCAGTTGTTTGGTGGGCTCCACGCAGCGCCAAATCAGCCAGATCAGCGCTAGATACTGCAGATAGCCCGCTGTTACGCCGCAAAGTGTTAATCCAGTCGCACTAAGGAACAAAAGTCCTGGCACGACTAGAGGGGTGAGGCTTGCAATTAAACGGCTGTTGAGTTTGCGCTTGACCCGGGATTCGCTGCTGATGGCCGCGACGAATAGACCTACCTGGAGGAGCACGGAACCGCGTTGCAAATAGCCGAGCCAGGTGGTGGCTTCAGAGGTGATTTCAGTGATCACGAATCGCTCTCTCGCAAGCTTTTGAGAATTTGTTGACTCGACTCCTCTGGAGAACTGACGTCGTAAATGGTGTCCAGCAGAGCCTCCGATATGGCTTGATAACGCTCAGGATCTCGGAAGACTCGGGCTTTGGATTGCCCTTTGGCGGCATTCTCCTTCAGTGATTGCTGTGCATACATCACTAAGGCTTCCGTTCCACCAGGAATTTTCGCTGCCACGATCTTGGCGGCTTTGCGGTTGACGGGCAAAGAATTACGCCCGGCCAGGGCATAGGTTTTTTGGGCCCAGGGTTTGCTGATGAAATCGATCATTACCAGAGCCTTCTCCCGTTGTGTCGGGCTGGAATTGCGTCCAAGAGACCACACCTGCAGTTTGGTAGTCGCTTGGAGGCGAGTCGACGGGCCTTTCGGGAGGGGAGCAAGAGCTAACTTGCCCTGCATCTGATTGCGCAATTCCCGCAGGCTGCTGCTCCAGCAGGTGATCCAATCCAGTTCACCGCTTACGAAAGCTTCGCGGAGGCTGCGTTGATCGTTCAAGAATCGGATGTTTTGTTGATAGCTCGCGTTTTCGAGCCAGCGCAGCCAACTGGTCACGTTGGCTTGTCGTTTGCGATCTGGAGGGAGCTTCGAGAGAGCGGCTTCCATGGCTTCCCCGGCGTCGAAGGATTCGGCGCTCCAGAACAGATCCTTCAGTTGCAGTGCCATACCGAAATTATTGTCTTCGCTGTCCTTTTCCATTTCCTCCAGCGTTTGGGGAGGGGAGGGCAAGCGCTCCTTGTTAAAGCAGGCGAGCTGCACGAACTGGTTCACTGGACGGCCCACAAGTTGGCCGTCTTGACTTGTGACCAGGTCAAACAGATAGCTCGGCGTATCAGCGCGATCTTCAGGGTCAAGTTCAATTGGATCCACCAACTTGCGCTGGTACAGCTCTAGGGCTGTGTCGCTATCCGTGATCAGGAGATCTGGGCCAAAGCCACTGCGCGTCTGATCCTCAATCTCGTCCACGAAATTTCTCTGGGATGAGAGGGTCAGCTGAGGGCGGATCGATGGGTCAACGCTCTTGATGTGATCAATTGCATCTTCCGTGATCTCCCGCAGGCGTTCGTAGTCCTTGCTCGACACCGTCTCTGCGTTGTTGATCGTGCGCACCACCTTGATCACGACCGGTGGACGCCAACTGCTGCAGCCGGATGTCAGCGCTGCCAACGAGATGCCCAAGGCCAGATGTCGAATCCGGATCGGTCGCATTTCCTTTATGCCTTGGGCTGATGTTAGGTGCGTGGGCTGGGGCGAACAGGGCTTTGCGAGCATGGACAAAGCAATGCATTGCTTCCGTGCCCGAACTGGCCAAGACGTATGACCCGGTGGGTACTGAGGCTCGCTGGCAGCAGGCCTGGGAGGAACAGGGAGCATTCCATCCGGACCCAGCTGCGGAGGGTGAACCATTTGCGGTGGTGATACCTCCCCCGAATGTCACCGGCAGCCTTCATATGGGCCATGCCTTTAATACGGCCTTGATCGACACGATCGTCCGCTATCAGCGGTTAGCTGGCAAAAACGTTTTGTGCCTCCCGGGTACAGACCACGCTTCGATTGCGGTTCAGAGCATCCTCGAGAAGCAACTCAAAGAGGAAGGAAAGACACGCCACGACTTGGGTCGTGAGGCTTTTCTTGAACGGGCTTGGCAGTGGAAAGCAGAGAGTGGCGGCCGCATCGTTGGCCAATTACGTCGGCTGGGCTATTCCGTCGACTGGAAGCGTCAGCGCTTCACCCTGGATGAGGGCTTGAGTGAGGCAGTGAAGGAAGCTTTTGTGCGGCTGCACGAGCAGGGCCTGATCTACAGGGGTGAATACCTCGTGAATTGGTGCCCGGCGTCCGGCTCGGCGGTGAGTGATCTGGAAGTGGAGATGAAAGAGGTGGATGGCCATCTTTGGCATTTCCGCTATCCGCTCAGCAATGGGGATGGCTTTTTAGAAGTGGCCACCACGCGCCCCGAAACGATGCTGGGTGACACGGCGGTGGCCGTGAATCCCACCGACGAGCGTTATTCCCACCTGGTGGGACAAACCCTGGATCTTCCGTTTGTCGGTCGCCAGATTCCGATCGTCGCTGACGACCATGTTGAAAAGGACTTTGGGACGGGCTGCGTCAAGGTGACGCCGGCCCACGACCCCAATGACTTCGCAATCGGCCAGCGGAATGATCTTCCGCAGATCACCGTGATGCGGAAGAACGGCACGATGAATGCCGCTGCCGGTCGATTTGAGGGTTTAGATCGTTTTGAAGCGCGGAAGGCTGTTGTCGCAGCTCTTGAAGCGGAAGGATTGTTGGTGAAGGTGGAGGAGTACCGCCACAGTGTTCCCCATTCGGAGCGCGGCAAGGTGCCGGTGGAGCCGTTGCTCTCCACCCAGTGGTTTGTGAAAACGGAGCCTTTGGCTGCCCGTTGTCGGGAGGCGCTCGCCCAGCAGGATCCGCGCTTCCTGCCAGACCGCTGGGAGAAGGTGTATCGCGACTGGCTCACCGATATCCGCGACTGGTGCATTAGCCGCCAACTCTGGTGGGGCCACCGCATTCCGGCCTGGTTTGTGATCAGTGAAACCGACGGAAAGTACACCGACACCACGCCGTATGTTGTGGCTCGGGACGAAGCCGAAGCCCTGGAGAAGGCCAAGGCGGAGTACGGGGCGGCTGCGCAGATCGAGCAGGACGAAGACGTGCTCGACACCTGGTTCTCCAGCGGGCTGTGGCCGTTTTCAACCCTGGGTTGGCCAGATGCCGATGCCCCTGATTTGAACCGTTGGTACCCCACCAGCACCCTGGTGACGGGCTTCGACATCATCTTTTTCTGGGTGGCCCGGATGACGATGATGGCCGGCGCTTTCACCGGTGAAATGCCCTTCCAGGATGTCTACATCCATGGCCTGGTGCGGGATGAACAGAACCGCAAGATGAGCAAGAGCGCCGGTAATGGCATTGATCCGCTTTTGCTGATTGAGCGTTACGGCACCGATGCCCTGCGCTTCGCCCTGGTGCGCGAAGTGGCGGGTGCGGGTCAGGACATCCGCCTCGATTACGACCGCAAGAAGGACACCTCCGCCACGGTGGAGGCTTCCCGCAACTTCGCCAATAAGTTGTGGAATGCCACCCGCTTCGCCCTGATGAACCTGGGTGGCGAAACCCCGGCCCAGCTGGGCGAACCCGACTCCGCTGCCCTGCAGCTGGCGGATCGCTGGATTTTGTCGCGTTTGGCCCGGGTGAACCGGGAAACCGCTGATCGCTACAGCAATTACGGCCTAGGTGAAGCGGCCAAGGGCCTGTATGAGTTCGCCTGGAACGACGTCTGTGACTGGTATCTGGAGCTGAGCAAGCGCCGGCTCAACCCCGGCGAGAATCCCTCGGCGGCGGCCCTCGCTGATCAACGGGTGGCCAAGCAGGTGTTGGCCAAGGTGATCAGCCAGATGCACCTGATGCTGCATCCGCTGATGCCCCACCTCACTGAGGAGCTCTGGCACAGCGTCACAGGCGAGCCGGAGACGACCTTCCTTGCCCTGCAACCTTGGCCGGTACTGGATGAGAGTGCTCTGGATGACGCGTTGGAAGCCTCCTTCGCCGAGCTGATCGGTGCCATTCGTGTGGTGCGCAACCTACGCGCCGTGGCTGGCCTCAAGCCCTCCCAATCGGTGCCGGTGCGTTTTGTTACCGGCCGCGGCGAGCTGGCGGCTGTGCTCACT
Source organism: Synechococcus sp. BL107 (assembly GCF_000153805.1). Classification (NCBI taxonomy): domain Bacteria; kingdom Bacillati; phylum Cyanobacteriota; class Cyanophyceae; order Synechococcales; family Synechococcaceae; genus Synechococcus; species Synechococcus sp. BL107. The sequence continues at coordinate 477,702 of NZ_DS022298.1, forward strand.
CAGGGCATGGCCGACATCACGGCGCTGACCCGGGCCGAGTCGGTGGCAGTGATGGCGCCGGCGGAAGCCGATGCAGCTCCGGTGGCCAAAGCCCTGGCGGGGGTGAGCGGTGAATTGCAGGTGTTGCTGCCGATCGAAGGCCTGGTCGATCTCGATGCGCTTAAAGGCCGTCTGGAGAAAGACATCGCCAAGGCGGAGAAGGAGATCAAGGGCCTCGCAGGCAGGCTGGGGAATCCCAACTTCGCCGACAAGGCGCCGCCGGAGGTGGTGGCGGAATGTCAGGCCAACTTGGCCGAGAAACAGGCGCAGGCGGATCTGGCGCGCAAGCGCCTGGCTGACCTCAGCTGATTCGATGATTCATGTTGAGGGGCTGAGCAAGACCTATCGGGTTGCCGAGAAGCAGCCCGGTTTGGCCGGCACGCTGCGCCATTTTGTCCGGCGTCGCACCCGCGATGTGGTGGCGGTGCAAGACGTGTCGTTTTCGATTGAGCCCGGCGAGATGGTGGGCTTTCTCGGGGCCAATGGCGCCGGCAAAACCACCACTTTGAAGATGCTTTGCGGCTTGATCCACCCCAGCTCAGGTGATGTGCAGGTGGCGGGGTACTGCCCGCAGCGACGCCAGTCGGAGTTCCTGCGTCGGATCACCCTGGTGATGGGGCAAAAGCAGCAGCTGCTCTGGGATCTACCGCCGATGGATTCTCTGAGGGTGAATGCGGCGGTCTATGGAATCAGTGATCAGCTCGCTCAGCGGCGGATCAGTGCATTGGCCGATTTGCTCGAGCTCGGAGAGGAGCTCACCCGGCCGGTGCGCAAGCTCTCCTTGGGCCAACGCATGAAGGCCGAACTACTGGCGGCCTTGCTGCATGAGCCCGAGGTGTTGTTTCTCGACGAGCCCACTCTGGGGCTGGATGTGAATGCCCAGGCGCGGGTGCGGCAGTTCCTGGCGGATTACAACCGCCGCACTGGTGCAACGGTATTGCTCACAAGCCACTACATGGCTGATATCACGGCCCTATGCCCCAGGGTGTTGCTGATTCACCAAGGCTCCTTGTTTCACGATGGCCCTTTGGATCAGCTCACCCTTGCCCTGGCTCCGGAACGGGAGGTGCGGTTTGAACTGGAGCACCCCGTAACAGCAGATGCCTTGGTTGGTTTAGGGCGTTTGGAGAGTTTGCAGGGATCATCGGTTCATCTGCGGGTTCCCCGGGATCAGCTCACCGGTGTCGTTGCCGCCCTCCTGGATCGCTTTCCTGTCATTGATCTTGAGGTCAACGACCCGCCGATTGATGCCTTGATCGGCAACCTGTTCCGTCAGGGGCGCGTCTGATGCGGATCTTTGGGTTGAACCGGCGGATCATCCGGGTGCTGCTGGGGTCCCAGTACGCCCACATGCTCGAGTACCGCGCCGAGATCGCCCTTTGGGCGCTCTCTGGTGTGCTGCCGTTCATCATGCTCAGCGTCTGGAGTGGCAGTGAGGCCCGCACTGGCTTGGGGCTCGATGGTGTGGCCCTGGATCGTTACTTCCTCAGCGCCTTTCTGGTGCGCCAGTTCACGGTGGTGTGGGTGGTCTATGCCTTCGAGGAGGACGCTCTTCTCGGCCGACTGTCGCCCTATTTGCTGCAGCCTTTGCATCCGCTCTGGCGTTATGTGGCGGCCCATCTCGGTGAGCAGCTCACGCGCCTGCCCTTCGCCGGCCTGATCGTTGCGGTGTTCTTTGCGGTGCAGCCCCAGGCGTTCTGGATCCCTTCACTGGGAGCGTTCTTACTGGCCTGGTTGGCCACTTGGATGGCCTTTGCCATTGCCTTCCTGTTTCAGAGCTTGATTGCGGCCCTTTGCTTTTGGAGTGAAAAGGCCAGCGCCCTGGAGCGGCTTCAGTTCATTCCTTTTGTCTTCCTCTCCGGTTTGCTCGCACCCCTGTCGGCGTTCCCGCCGGAGGTGCGGGCCTTTGCCCAGTGGACGCCCTTCCCTTATCTGATCGACTTTCCGGCTCGGGTGCTGGCCGGACAGCCGGTGGACCTGATGGCCGGCTTCGGGGCGCAGCTGGTTTGGATCGCCCTGTTGTTGCCGCTGGTGTTACTGCTCTGGCGGGCTGGCGTGCGCCGTTACAGCGCCATGGGGGCCTGATGCGGCGGTACTGGCTCACGCTGCGGCGTTTCTGGGGCACGGCCGTCGCGGTGCAGCTGGAGTATCAAGCCAATGTGCTGATTGAGCTGCTGGCGGTGGCCATGAGTCTCAGCGGCAGTCTGTTTTTGCTCTCGTTGTTCTATGGCCCTGATCAGACCCTGGGGGGCTGGAGCTGGGCCCAGGCCCTGATGGTGCAGGGGCTCTACACCGTGTTCGATGGCATGGCCACCACCTGGCTGCGTCCAAACCTCGGTGCGATCGTCACCCATGTGCGCGAGGGCACCTTGGATTTTGTGCTGCTCAAGCCGATCGACAGCCAGTTCTGGCTGTCGATGCGCACGATTTCTCCGGCGGGGCTCCCGGAGATCGGTCTTGGGGTGGCGCTCTTGATCTGGGGCAGCCTGCAGGCAGGGGTTGTGCTCAGTCTGCCTGCACTGCTGACCGTATTGGTGATGGTGTTGGCCGGAGGCGTGATCTTGTATTCCATGTGGTTCCTGATTGCCGCCACCAGCATTTGGTTTGTCAAAACCTGGAATGCCACCGAGGTGCTTCGGGCTGTGTTGGCTGCGGGGCGCTATCCACTCAGTGCCTATCCAGCCACGCTGCGGTTGCTGTTCACGTTTGTGCTGCCAGTGGCCTTTCTCACCACGGTTCCGGCGGAGCTATTGCTGGGTCGGGTTGCAGCACCGATGCTGTTGTTGGGTTTGGCTCTCGCTGGGGGCTTCTTCGTTTCGGCGCGGACGTTCTGGTTGTTTGCTTTGCGTCACTACACCTCTGCCTCGAGTTGAGATGCCTGATTGGTCCCATTGGCTGGATCTTGTTTTGCCGTTTCTGCGCTCTCCCTTGGGAGCGGTGGTGTTTATTCCGGTGTATGCCCTTTGGGTCACGCTGCTTCTCCCCGGGATTTGGGCCTCAATGCTTGCGGGGGTGCTCTATGGCACTTGGTGGGGGAGCTTGATTGTGTTTATAGGTGCCTGCTTGGGGGCCGAAGCTGCCTTCCTCATCGGGCGCCATTGGTTACGGGATTGGACGAGTGCTCGTCTGGAGCGCTTTCCCAAGCTTCAGGCGATTGAAAAAGGGGTGAGTCGCGAGGGGCTCAAATTGGTGATGCTGACGCGGTTGTCGCCGGCGTTTCCCTTCTCATTGCTGAACTTGGCCTACGGCCTCAGTGATGTGAGTTTGCGGGACTACACCATCGGATTGGTTGCGATCCTGCCGGGCACCGTGCTGTTTTGCGCTCTTGGCACTTTGGCGGGCGACGCGGCTCGCTTTGGGGAGGTGCTGGCCGGAGAAACATCTCCAGGAGCCTGGGTTTTAAGGATTGTTGGGGTGCTCGCCACGCTCGCAGTGGTCTGGCTTGCGGGCCGCGCAGCCCGAAAGGCCTTGGCCGACCAAGAAGGAGGCCTCTAATCCTTGGGAGTTGGGGGAGCATCAGGATTGGGGAGGGACCAATCCCGCAGTGATGCGATCAAGACAAACCAACCCAAGCGGAGCTTGGCTGCCAGCCCACGACGGGTCGAGAGATCGGCATATTTGGCCCGGCCACAATCGGTTTTAATCCAGCGTTCAAGAGGTGATTTGGTCATGACGATGATGAGCTTTCGATGTACTGGAAGATTTGGGTTGGAATGATGCTGATATTGATGTTGACTTCTTCGATGCCATATTCCATTTTACAGCGATCTGTAATATTTTTTTGGATCTGATTGAGGTCGAGCTGTTTAGATAGTTTTTCGGGTACATTTAGAACGATATCGATAGTTGCTTCGTTATCAATAACGCTCACGTTGCTGTATAAAAGTTTAATCCGTTGCAGTAGATAAGGGCTTTTATTTAGCACATTTAGCTGATTGATTTGTCCGGCCTTGAACTGAGAAAATTCAGCGTTGATTTGTTGGCGTACGCTGAAATCATGCAGAGCTGACGACAGTGGGATACAGAGGATTCCGAGTAGTCCAAGCCAAATCAAGAGATTGCGCCATGCCTTGAAAATGGATCCATAGCCCTGCACCATGAACACCACCAAGCTGGCCAACGTGATCCCGATCAGGTTGGCGAGAAACAGCAGGAAAGAGCCTTCCGAGATTTGATTGGTCAAGCCTGATATCGTTCCGCGGCCAAAAACAGCCACCATCTCAGGCCCAAGACTGAGACCGATCCCGCTAACGCAGAGCGGTGGTACGAGAGCCACCGCAATGGCTACACCAGCGATTGAATTGGATAAGCGGTCGCGGGTAATCGTGAATGAACCTGCCACAGCAGCTGCTGCGGCAATTCCTAAGTCGATCAAGTTGGGCGCTATCCGACTTGTTATTTCCCGATTGACTTCAGCGGGCCCGATCAGGGCAGCCAAGATCCAGGCTGTGATCACAACAACTCCGACACCAATTACCACAGTGATGGCGGACCGTTTGACCAATTTCTGATCGTTGATGCTTAGCCCAAAGGCAAGGCTCAGTATTGGATCCATGAGCGGAGCAACGATCATCGCTCCGATCACAACAGCTGCGCTATTTGAGATCAGCCCGAGCGTGGCAATCACGGCTGAGGTAATCAGTAAAACGAAAAACCCCAGTGATGGCTTTGATGAGGCAATTCGCGCTTGATAGAGCTCTTTGCGGTCGACTTTTGTATTCAGATTGATCTGCCATTCGGCAGACAAGTCGTTAAAGATGCGCTGGAGTAAGTCGGCGAAAGCCATTTATTTTGCTTGTGATTTTTTTAGGAGATCGTGTAGTGCAGCCTCGTCCAGGATTGTGATCCCGAGTGTTGTTGCTTTGGTGAGTTTGCTCCCAGCCTCTTCGCCGGCCACGAGGTAGTCGGTGTTTTTACTGACGGAGCCCGTGACTTTTCCTCCGCTCGCCTCAATGCGCTCCTTGGCCTCCGAACGGGAGAGGGTTGACAAGGTGCCCGTGAGAACAAAGGTGAGGCCCGTGAGGTGTTGGTCGGACGCTGCAACGCCGACATGTCCATGGTCGTTTTCATCCACCGCGAAGCGAAATCCTTGGCTGCGGAGATCGTTGAGCAATTGTTGGTTTGCTGGGTTGGAAAACCATTGCTGCAAGCTTTGAGCCAGTTCCGTTCCGATTCCATAGATCGCGGTGATGCTGTCGGGGGTGGTGCAAGCGGCCTCCATCAGGCTGTTGGCATCCGGAAATTCTGCGGTGATCGCTTTTGCACTCACCTCGCCGATGTGATGGATGCCTAAGCCGTAAAGCTGTCGGGCCCAGGACCGTTGTCGGGACAGCGTCAGGGCTTCAATCAAGTTGTTGGCGCTGCGTTCGCCCATGCGATCGAGGCTGCTCAGGAGTGCTGCATCAAGCCGATACAGATCTGCAATTGAGCTCACCAAGCCTTGGTCAACGAGCTGCTCGATCAACTTGCTGCCGAGGCCGTCCACATCCAGGGCGCCCTTGCTCACCCAGTGCCGTAGACCGCCCCGCAGGATTGCCGGACAGCTGCTGTTCACACATCGGGTGGCGGCTTCATCGCCTTCCCGCACCAGGTTTGATCCACATTCGGGGCAGTGTTCCGGCAGCTGCACCGGGGTGGCACTGCTGGGTCGGAGTTCAGGCAGCACCCGCACCACTTCGGGAATAATTTCACCGGCTTTGCGCACCACGATGGTGTCGCCCAGATGTAGATCCAGTTCAGCGATCCGATCGGCGTTGTGGAGGGTGGCGCGGCTCACGCTGGTGCCAGCCAAAGCGACGGGTTCGAATTCCGCGACGGGGGTGATCACGCCCGTGCGGCCGACTTGCACCACAACTCGAAGCAGACGACTTGGCGCTTCTTCCGCTGGAAATTTCAGGGCGATCGCCCAGCGTGGTGATTTTTGGGTGAAGCCAGCTTCGTCTTGGAGCACCAAACTGTTGAGCTTCACCACCACGCCATCGGTGGCATAGGGAAGGTCATGGCGCCCCTGTTCCCAGTGGTCGGAAAATCGGTTGATCTCCGCAAGATCCGCACAAAGGGATCGGTTGGGATTCACGCGAAATCCCGCGTTTTCAAGCCATGCCAGAGCATCCCATTGGCTGGATGGTTGCGCTTGGGCTGGTAAGTGCAGTGTGTAAGCGAAAAAATCCAAGCGTCGCGCTGCCACAACCTTGGGATCGAGTTGACGCAGCGTCCCGGCACAGGCGTTGCGGGGGTTGGCAAATAGAGCTTCACCGCGCGATTCCCGTTCCGCATTGATTTCGGCGAAGGTGTTGTCTGGAATGAAGGCTTCACCGCGAATCTCCACCCACTCCGGTGGATTGTCGAGTTGCAGGCGGAGGGGAATGGCGCTGATGGTGCGCACGTTGGCGGTGATCTCTTCGCCGCGTTGGCCGTCTCCCCGTGTGGCTGCCCGTTCAAGAACCCCGTTGCGGTAACTGAGGGCAAGCGCATTGCCATCGATCTTCAGTTCGCTCACCAATTCCAGTGGACTGCCGAGGGGGCGATCGATCGCGCGGAGGAGCCGCTCATTCCAAGCGTTGAGATCGTCGCGATCGAACGCATTGTCCAAACTGAGCAATCCGATGCGGTGCTCAACGTTCGTGAAGCCCTCGGCGGGAGCGCCCCCCACCCTCTGGGTGGGGCTGTCGGCGGTTTTTAGGCTTGGAGTGGTTTGTTCAAGCTCCAGCAGCTCTCTATACAGGCGGTCATAGACCGCGTCTTCCATGGTTGGCGTATCAAGCACGTAATACGCATGGGCTGCCGTGTTGAGCAGGTTGCGCAGTTCCGAAGCCCGTTCGCTCTGATCAGGCATTGACCCGGTTAATGCGGGCGATGCGCCAGTTGTCATCCACCTTGGTGAAAGTGAAGTCGAGCGGCATTTCGTCGTTGCCGGTTTCCGCCTTGAGTTTCACCGTGAGGATCACATCGCCTTCTTGGATGCGTGGACGCCCTGATTTGAGGTTTCTGAATTTGTTCAGTTTCAGATCCGCGAGGAAGCGGATGAATTGCTGGCGCGATACGTGCTGGCGGTAGGCCTTGGTGGTAAGCAGATAGGCCGCATCGATGCGACCGGCAGCCACCTGCGTGAAGAACTGCTTGATCAGTGGATTGATTCCACGGGCGCTAAGGACGAGCTTGACCGCGGTGTAAATCCAGAAGAGCAGGAGGGATCCGCCTCCGGCTAGTAAGGCCTTGATGCCAATGTCGCGTACCAGACCCAGTTCCATGACCACCCTTCAAAGCACGGCGCAGTCTGACTGACCGCGGCAGGATGGCGCGACTTCGGATCTCCCCCGTGCCATTGCAGCCCTTGCTGCCCCTGTTTCATCGGTTGAACCGAGAGCACTTTTCGGGTGTTCTTGTTCGTGCTGGACAGCCTCTGACGGCGGTGCGTTGGAGTGATGGCCGCATGAGCCGCACCGCTGGCTACTACCGGCGGGGACCGGGGGTTGGAGACGGGCGCGGAAGCGAAATTGTTTTATCGCGGCCCGTCCTGGAACCGTTGCCACAGGAGGCCACGGAAAGCACCTTGTGCCACGAAATGATTCACGCCTGGGTTGATTTGGTGCAGCAGCGTCGGGAAAGCCATGGCCCCTTGTTTCGGGCTCAGATGGCCGCCATCAATGCTGCGCAGAGCCGCTTTCAGGTGAGCGTGCGTCACAACTATCCAATCCCGGTCCGGCCGCCGCGGTGGATGGCGGTTTGTCCCAGCTGCAAGCGACGGACCCCTTGCCGCCGCCGTATTCGTCATGCGGCTTGCCGATCATGTTGCAATCAGCATCACGGGGGGCGTTGGCATCCCAGTTGTTTGTTGCACTATGAGCCTGTGGAGTGAAGGGGCTGAATGGACGTTTTTTGGCTCACTCTTGAGTGCAGTGGCTTTGCAATTGCGCTGATCGGACTCCGCCGGGAGCATTGGCTGCGCCGCAGGCGTCGTTAATCTCGATGAATGGAGGAGCGTTACGAACGTCTGGAGCGGTCTCGAGATCCTCGCGATCGTCGTTTGGATCAGTGGCTTGAAACCGGTCGTCAGCTTGTTGATGGAGTGGCCGGTCGACGCCCTGGACATCGTCGTCCCGGCCTCGACCTCGATTCCGTTGGGCGTTGGGTCGGCGACAAGGTGGAGTGGTTGTTGGAAGAGGACGACGATTGGAGGGAGCCATGGCAGGAGAGCGCTGAGCCCATGGCCAGTCGGAAAAAACCGTTGCAGGCCATTTCGCGTCGGTCGCGTCGGTCGCGTCAACGCTCGATGCCGGCTGCAGCGTCCCAGCCACCCCCAACAGCAGCCCCTTTGGTCGCAGAGTCTTCAGCGTCTGAGGATTGGCCAGAGGACGAACTGTTTCAGGTTCAGCGCTGGCAGCGGGATCCAGTTCAGCGCTCCTCTCCACAAGGGGAGCCGCAAGATCAGACACCTTCAGCCCGGCGGGGTTTGCCTCGGTCGAGTCGTCGCAGAGCCTGACATCGTCCGTTGGTGTCGCCAAGCTTGAGGCAGTTCAACGAGCCTTGATGAGCGATTTGATTGTGATCGGTTTCCCAAAAGTGGAGGAAGCCGAACAGGTTCGTCGTGAATTAGTCACGATCCAGCAGCAGCACTTGATCGCGCTTGAAGACGCCTGTGTTCTGGAACATGGTGAGGATGGCCATGTTCATTTGAAACAAGCGATCAACCTTGCAGCAGCAGGGGCGGCGAGCGGGAGTTTTTGGGGGATGTTGATCGGTTTGTTGTTCCTCAACCCCCTAGTGGGCTTGGCGGTGGGGGCTGGTGCCGGAGCGGCATCAGGGGCCCTGAGCGATATCGGTATTAATGATCAGTTCCTCAAGGAACTGGGTGAAACCTTGCCGAAGGGAAGTGCTGCTCTGGCCCTACTTGTGCGGGAGGGAACCCCTGACCGCGTGGTGGAAAGTTTGCGCAGTCATGCTCCCCATGCCCGCCTGGTCAAGACCAGCCTCAGCCATGTCGATGAGGACAAATTGCGGGACCTCATCAAAAAATCAGCACAACAGGCCGAGGCCCTTCGTCTCGCCTGATGGGGGGTGGGGGTGGACTCGAAAGGAGCACCCCCGTTCCGCGAGTTGTTGATTTACGGCGTCGACCAGCTCGTTTGGCATCTCTTCAGCCATTTGATCTGCCGTGGAAGTAATGGAAGGGGAGCCCGATTGCATGGCTTCCAGCAATTGACTCCATTGATCAATCTGACGACTGAGGCTCACGGGCTGATGCCCCTTGGTTTCCAATAAACCTCGGCAAAGTTCTTGGTTCCAAACAACGCTTTGCGTTTGGCCATGGGGTCCGATGTGTCTGGCGGCTTGAGCCTTGAAGGCCTCGGCGGTGGGCTGGCCGCGGCGATCACGCCAGCCCTGTTGATTCAGGATTTTTCCGCAATGAATGGTGGAGATCCCATAAAAACGACCCAGGTCGTTGAGGCTGATCCAAGTTGTGCTGTTCCCCATGGCACGGTGAAACAAACTGTGCCAATGGTGTTCATCACCTCTAGAGCGGCAAGTTGTGAAAAACAAATCCCTACATAACGGGAGATTTGTTCATGAACTCCTTTGAAGTTCTTGGCGCAGGGTGGAGCCAAGCCATGTTTCAAGCTGCGGACTAAACACTTCTCGGATCACCGTGAGCGCTGTTCCACTTCGAAAAAAGCGGTAGTGGCGACTCCAAAAGGGTCCGCGATAGCCAAAGGTTTCTTCCAGCCAATCCGCTTCAACGAGGGCAAGGCCATCGACCTCACGAAAGAGTTCGGATCGTCCCTGGGTGAGGCTTTTCCAGATTGGCTGATTGCGGTCTTGGAGGTGCAGTTCCGCTTCAGTTTGATTCCACCAACTTTCAGCCCAAGCCAGCGGTGTCCCGCCGCAGGTGAGCCAAACCTGGCGGCGTAGGAGAGGCGCTTGCAATTCCTGCACTTCTGCAGGAGCGCCGGGATGGTCCCCTTGTTCGGCTTCCATCGCGATCAGGTCGATGGCGACGGGTTCACCGGTGAGCAAGCGGAGATGGCGTGTTGGGCTGCCATCCCCCAGCAGCATCAGCCGCCATGGGCCAGGCAGCTGTCGTGGTCCATCTCCAGCCAGAACGGTGGCTGCGGGTGCTTGCCAAAGGTGACGAGGTGATGCAAGCAATTGGGATGGTGTGTTCAGAACACGCCTCCCACCGAAAGCGTGCGCTCTTGCCCGTTGTTGCGAATTACGGCGCTCGACGCTCCGACGGATGCCAGCGTCCAGCCACTGCTTCCCACGCTCTCGCCAATTTCGGCCGAAACCGATGCATTGTTGATTTGGAAGATGGCGGAACTGCGCCCACCCGGGCTTTGCATCACGCCGGTGAGCACGGGGAGAGGCGAGATCGGTGTGCTCTCAGAGGGTGCGAGGCCAATGGGTGGCATCGGCAGCGATTGGATCGGCAGGGTGAGCGGCTCGAGGCGATCGACTGTCGCTGGCTCAGCGGTTGGAGGAATGGCTTTTTCGGTGGCGCGCAGCCGTTCGATCAGTGCCACGTTGCGTTCTCGCTCGAGTGTGCGAGCGGAGCGTTGTAGATCAAAGAGCAGCCAACCGCTGCTCAGCAATCCAGCCACTGCCATGCCAGTTAGGAGGGGTGTTTGCCATCCAGAGCTTTGCGCTGCCACCTGCGGTGCAGCTTGAGGTGCCACTTGAGCTATTGAAGGCTGGATGGGTTCGTGGACGGCCACCTCAACGGGCACGAGGTGGCGGTTGTTGGCTGAGCTTTGGCGCGTCGACTTTGATCCGTTGTCGAAGACGCGATCCATCACCTGCTCCGCACGCAGTGTCCAATAGGCGTGAGATGTGGGATGGCGAGCGACCAAAGCAGAGCCTTGAGGACCCCAAAGCTATCGAGCTTGGGTGGTAGGGGCGAGGGGCTGGCGCTTTTGAAGTTCGAGCCACATCAACAGGGCGGTGATGTCGGCTTGGCTGACACCCGGAATGCGATTGGCCTGGCCGAGGGTGGTGGGCTGAATAGCGCTGAGCTTTTCGCGGGCCTCATTGGAAAGGGTTCCAATGCTGGCGTAGTTCAAATCGCTTGGAAGTTTGCGTTGGCTTTGGCGCTTCACCTGGTCGATTTGCTGTTGCTGCCGCTGGAGATAGCCGCTGTATTTGATGTCGATCTCGGCTCCCTCTCGCACGGGAAGGGGGAGTGCACCATCAGCGAGGCCATGGCGCACAAGATCGGCGGCATGCATCGCTGGGCGGCGGAGCAGGTCGGCCAGGGTGATCGAGCCTTTGATCGCTGCGCCTGTTTCTTGCTCTACCGCCGGGGCCACTGGATCACTCACCTTGAGGCGCACAGTTTCCAGCCGTTGCTTTTCGCCCTCCATCGCCTGGAGCTTGTCTTCGAAAAGCTGCCAGCGGCGGTCGTCGATCAGGCCGAGTTCGCGGCCCAGGGGCGTGAGACGCCTGTCAGCGTTGTCGCCCCGCAAAATCAAACGGTATTCACTTCGGCTGGTGAGCACGCGGTACGGCTCGCGCAGGTCTTGGCTCACTAGATCGTCGATCATCGTGCCGATGTAGCTGCCCTCTCGGGGGAAGTGGACGGGGTCTTGCTCACCGATCAAGCGGGCGGCGTTGAGCCCTGCCACCAGGCCCTGGGCTGCGGCTTCTTCGTACCCGGTGGTGCCATTGAGCTGGCCGGCGCTGAAGAGCCCTCTCACCCGCTTGGTTTCGAGGGATGGTTTGAGTTGGGTGGCGGGTAAGTAGTCGTAATCCACGGAATAGGCCGGTCGCAGCATCACCGCTTGTTCGAGACCCGGCAGGCTGCGGAGCAGTTGCAGTTGGATCGGCTCCGGTAGGCCGGTGGAGAAGCCCTGCACATAGATCTCTGGCGTGTCGCGCCCCTCTGGTTCAAGGAAGATCTGATGACTCTCCTTGTCTGCGAAGCGGACGATTTTGTCTTCGATCGAGGGGCAGTATCGGGGCCCTTTGCTATCGATCACGCCTCCATAGATGGCGGTGAGGTGCAGGTTGTCGCGGATCAGCTGGTGGGTTTCTGCCGTTGTTCTGGTGATGTGGCAACTCATCTGTTCACCGCTCACCCAAGCGGCTGGATCAAAGGAGAAGAAGCGGTCGGCGGCATCGCTGGGCTGCTCCTCCAACTGATCCAGGGCAATGCTGCGCCGGTCCACTCGGGCAGGGGTGCCGGTTTTGAGGCGATCGGTGTGGAGGCCGAGGCTTTGCAGGGTTTCGGTGAGGCCTTCCGCTGCTTGTTCCCCGGCACGGCCTGCGGCCATGGATTGATGCCCCACCCAGATGCGGCCCCCGAGAAAGGTGCCGGCGGTGAGCACAACGGCTTGGGCCGCATACACACTGCCGAAGTAAGTCCGAACGCCCTGGATCCGTTGTTCCTCTCCTTCTCCTCCCACCTCCAGGCCGGTCACCATCGCTTCACGGAGCGCCAGGTTGGGCGTGTGCTGCAGAAGTTGCAGCATCTGGCGGGAGTACAACCGCTTATCGGTTTGTGCGCGTAGGGCCCAGACGGCGGGGCCGCGGCTGGCATTAAGGGTGCGTTTTTGAATCGCGGTGGCATCGGCGAGGCGGCCGATCACGCCTCCAAGGGCATCCACTTCATGGACGAGCTGGCTTTTGGCGGGTCCACCGACGGCAGGGTTGCAGGGCTGCCAGGCGATGCGATCGAGATTGAGGCTGAACAAAGCAGTGTTCAAGCCAAGGCGTGCCGTGGTGATGGCCGCTTCACATCCAGCATGGCCACCGCCAACGACGATCACGTCGAATGATTCAGTGGGGGCGGCGGTAAAGCTCATAGGTTCATTATCCGTATGTTCTGGGTCAGCCGTTCGAGTCCGGTTGAGTCGCCATCTCTTCTGTCTCCTTCTGCTGGAGTGACAAGGTGCGTTACCTCGCGAAGCAATCGATACGGTTTCTGCTGAGCCCTCAACCGTTCATTGATCTTGAATTCAGATTGGTCAGTTTGTTTTTACTTAAACAGTGTCAGTACTGCAGCGATCAGTAAATAAGACAAGTTGCTGTTTTGTGGTTGCGAGAGAAACTTGCCTCCCAAGGAAGACCTTCACCATTTTTTTGATGTCCGAAGGTTTGGTTTTTGTTGCGTTGATTCATGCATAAAGCTGGTACCCGTCCAAGAAATAGAATCGACACTTTTTTTGTTGCGGCTATTGCTGGGCTTGCGCTGAAACCCATTCCAAGGAGAACAACAAAGAGTTGGCTCGTGGCTATTCGTGCAAGCTTTTCTCGCCTGATGGCCTTGCCCGGCAGATGGCGTGACTCGCTCGGGGATTTGGTCGCCAGGATCGGATGAGATTGGATGAGCTTTGGTGAGCCCATTTGTTCACTCTCGTAGTCTCATATGTTAACTGAGCCCATTTGTTCACTGGGTTGCGCTGCAATCATCCTTATTGAGCTCCTGTTTGTTTAGCCACTTGATCCCACAGGCTCTTGATTGCACTCAATTAGCTCTCAGATCGCTCTAATGCGCTTTTCAGGAAGTCAGAATAAAAGGGATTGAATTTTTCTTATGAACTTCAAACGTCTTTCTTTGGTCGCTGTACAAGCGATTGGACTCGGATTAATGCCAGGGGCTGCGCTTGCGGCCATTACGGATACAACAACATTTACTGGAACTGTTCCTGGAACGTGCACCTATGCCTCAGGGGCCACTCAATCGATTGCAATGTCTTATTCGGCCGCAGACAGCGGAACGTTTACCGGTACAACGGCCAATATTGGCATTAATTGTAATTTTGCAACTAAAGTTACTCTTGGTGCAGTTACTCCTAAGGGATCCAATCCAAAAGCAACAACGAATACAGCCAAACTGAAGAAGGGGAGCTCCGTGCTTGCTACCAGTGGCGAAGGTGCTTCGTCGCAGGTGGATTTGGGCAACAATGCTGGAGTAACACAAAATGTCACGATCGAGCTCACATCTACAGGAGCAAGCACGGTTGGTGCTTATGAGTACACCGTTGTTTTAACGACGCTAAGTTCTTGATTTGTCTAAGACTTCGTGATTCTTCAATGTATTTGCTAATTTAGTCAAAATATTGCAATTGCTCTGAAGCCTTTGGTCTCAAAGGCTTCAGTTTCTTTTTAGCTCACGGACGAGTCGTCCAATTTATTAAGGGTTACGCAGTCTTTTGTCTAAGTTTTGTTTTGATGCCAGTTTGTTCCTTTAAATCATTTATCGCTTCTTCTCGATCTTCATGTAGCGTACTAAGCTTTTTAATGCTGATGCTGCAACCATTGGCCTGCCATGGGGGCTTGGAAACAACTACCGGATTTTCAGGAACAGTCCCATTTATATGCACTATTGATAATGGTGATCAAGTTGTTGAAACCTCATATACAAACTACGGATCTCTTGCACTTTTAGAAGGATTTTCAACTCCTCTGCAGCTCTCTGGGAATGGATCTGCTCGCTTACATTTGGTGCTAACTCAGATTTCTGGTCCAACTGCAGCTACTTTTCAGTTATTTGGGAAGATTGATGGCTTTAGTTATTTAAATCCCAAAAGCGGTAATAGTCATTCAGATTCGTATACGACTCTCCTAACTCAAACTCCCAAGACCCTTACTTATCAACTCAGGGCTTTCGTTGAAAATGCTTATAGCGGTGGCGACCTTCAATTTCAGGCCGTATTGACCTGTCTAGATGTTTAATATTTTTAACACGATACGCTTGGGGGCCAACTCCTATTCACTAAGTGTTTTTCTAAGTTTAGGGCTTACTATCCAATTTTATGTCCCTACCTTTGCACAAGCAGGGATTCAAGATACAACGACGTTCAACGCCACGGTACCTTTCACCTGTTCCTTTTCGGGAGGTAGTGATCTTGTTTCGATGGATTATACGCGTAACGGGAGTACTGGAATCATGGCAGGCACTAGTGAATCATTACTGATTTCTTCTAATCAGGTGCCTCGTGTGAATGTTACTTTGAATACGCTTCTTGCTCCAAGTGGCATCGGTTTTCGCGGTATTTGGATCCGTTCAGATAATACAAATCGCATTATGAAGAATAAAACATCGAGCTCATATTCAAATTCTCCAATATCTACAATTTTGCAACCGTCTAACTTCAGAAGCCATGACTACTCATCTGGCCTGCCTTATGGCATCAAATTAACCGTTAGCGCCAATTTAAGTAATTCGTTTCCTAATGATGAGTATCGATTTCAGGTTGTACTCACCTGTTTGGAGCCGTAGTGATGACACATCCCCACCTATTGATTCGCTTGTCAAACACTCATTTTTTCTATTTGTTCTGTTGTGGGGGGATCCGTGGTGACCCCTAATATCTTCGTAAACCATCAATTTTCCTATTCAATGTTTACCTCCTTTCTCCTTGCAGCCGCATTAGGTCTCAATCCAAACAATAAGGTGATTTCACCTGGACTTGGCTCACGCGTTGTTGTCCGTACTCAGGCTTTTCTGGTTGATTCCAAACCTGGCCAGTATTTTGTTGAGGCTTTTTACAATACAAAAGATAATATTCCTGGTGAAAAAATTAACGATGTTCGTGTTAGTCCGAAAAAACTCTTTTTGCGCGACAGTAAGGCGAAACGTGTTCTTTTAAGTATTTCAACATCCACTCTAAATCCTGGCCCATTATGGATTTGCATTATGGAAAGTCCAAAAGAACAAGTTTCAAGCTCCTCTTCTTCGCAATTAACTGTGTTAACGCGGTCCTGTTATCAACGTATTCTGCAAAAGCGCAAGACACAATTTCTCCGTTAGATAATCTTCCTTTAAGTGATCTAACGGGGTTGTCCTTTCAGCAACCGATTGGTCCTCGATTTGAGGTTGATTTGCCAGACGGAACTCGTTGCGTGAGTCAGGATGGTACACCCACCACCATAAATTTGTTTAGTGGTGGGTCTGCTCGCGAAGATGAGATTGAGAAAAATAAGTTATTAAGTGGATATTCTGGAAACGGTAATGGATACGCTATCGGGGCGGTTTTAACGATTCCTCTCGGCACTAAAAATTCGCGAAACTGTGATCAAGCGTATGCAATTTCCATTGTCTCCAAAAAGATTGAATTAGCACAACTCTTGCACGAAGAGGGGCTTTTGTCTGACGAAGATCTTGCAGCATTGCTCATTCAAGTGAAGTCTATTCTTTTGTCTGATAACTAATCCTTCTAGATTCAGTATCAATCGCTACGCTTTCTGTCCAGTTATGGCTAGTTAGACCCTCGGAAATGACTCTTTCCTGGTGTCGATTCTGTAAGGGCTTTGTTCGCTGGGTGGTTATCAATATCGTGAACAAATGGGCTCATTATCTCCTATTTCTTTCTTGTCTAGCTGTTATGTTGGAAAAAACTCTAATCATTGATAAAGTCACCCCTGCGATTTGAAATAAAAAGCACGGTTGATATGGAATCAATACTCAACAGGCAGCTTATTGGCGCGTCAGTTCTGCCTTTGGAGAGAGGAGGGCTTAATGGTGTGGTGCAGATTCTTCCCCTAGTTAATATTGCTCTAGTGCTTATTGACTTGAATAAACCAGTATCTTTTTGTGCTGAACGGAAGCCTGGAAAATATCACTTTTCGATTAATTTATCAGATAATCCCACGCGAGACAGCCTTGTTGCGCAGGGAGTCTCTATTACGAGGCCTGCAATTTTTGGGTTTAATGAACATCTTAAAGATCTCGACCTACAGTTAAGTGCCGGATGTCGGTTTTGCAATGTTATCGTTCCAGAGAGTTTTTTTGCTGAAAAATTGACGGAGTTTGGCTATTTCTTTGACGTCAAAGATGTATTGAGCAATTTTAATATTTTGTCTAATACCTTCGTGTCTTCTCATTTTGCTCTGTATTTGAACGAACTATGGCAAAATCTGCCCTCCCTTGCTCTGACTCCGAAGCTGATTGAGCAAGAGGTTTTATCAACCCTGATAGAGTGCTTTGTTAGTCATGATGATCGAAAAGTAGGTGTAGCTCTTGCTAGGCGCGAGCGTCACGAGGCTGCCTTGCAGGTTTTGGCTTTGACGAATTCATCGCCGACAAAGCCTTTTGAAATTCAAGATCTATGTTCCATATTGCATCAGTCTCGCACATCTTTGTTTAATGGTTGCAAGGAAAAATTCAAAATGTCTCCCCTCCAAGTTGTGAGGCGTGTTCGGCTACATCAAGTTCGACATGCATTGATGGATGCTGAATTTTGCATAGAGAATAATATTTCTGGTGTGTCTGATATTGCTTCGTATTTCGGTTTTATAGGCCGTTCCCATTTTGCCCGCTACTACAAGAACGAGTTTCTGGAAATGCCTCGTCAGACATTGTCAAATAGGCGTTACTCTCAGCAAACTTTTTAGGCCGTGTCCTTGCTCTTGCAGAGTAGTTATTAGGATCTCAAATTCTTGTTATCTATCTTTCCTGTATGATTTCTACTCAGCACCATTGCTTTTTCTTTGCTCTTAATTAGCGGCATGTCTTATTTTTATATTTTAGATCGGTGGAAAATGTCGCAATATCTGAAGTATCTTCTTTTATGTTTTTTATGGATTCTTATTCTTGAATCTGCGCAGGAATCTGCACAAGCACACCCGAATCCGATTACATCGGCCAACAGGGTGTCACTCGAATTCAATGTTGTGCCCAACACTCAATGGGCCCCGAGTTCCATTGATCCTGAGGCTAAGCCAAACCGTTCACTTCAGGTCTTTAAGCTTCAGCCGGTTTTTCCGTTTCGGTTGAACAATGAGTGGACCGTTTTGACACGGACGATTTTTCGGTTTACGTCCACCCCTTCAGCACGGCCTGATTTTGGTGTTACCCCATTGGGTGCACCATTTGTGGCGGGCTGGGATCAGCGCAACGACACAGGCTTATCTGATATCAGTCCCACGGCATTCTTTGTTCCCAATCTTGGCTCGGATTGGACGTTTGGATTGGGGCCTTCCATGGTGATTCCTGTGGGAGATGGCCCTACTGATACCGGCAAGTTATCGCTTGGTCCTGCACTTTTTGGCTTCCACCACAGTGGTCCATGGATGATTGGTGCTCGTGTGCGAAACATCTGGTCTGTTGCAGGAGATCTTGAACGGGCTGATGTGAACCGGCTGATTGCTCAGCCGCTCATTCGCTATCAGTTTCACAAAAACTGGTATTTCACCTCTTCGCCGATAATCTCGGCAGATTGGACTCACCCTGATGGTGATGGTTGGACAGTACCTGTGGGAGGCGGGTTTGGATATGCCTTCCGTTTGGCAGATCAGCCGATGCAGGTTTCAGTCGAGGCGTACTACAACGCTATCAAGCCTTCCTTTGCTGGAGAGGATTTACTTGGTGATTGGACGATTCGTACTCAGTGGCAAGTGCGTTTCCCTAAATAATTGTTTCTCATCAAATATAGAAATTAAGTTCTTAATTAGTAAGACTTCTATTTAGACTTGTTTGAGCATGTCTCTTTATCAGCTGCGCTGCCTCGGATCAAAGTCTGTTGTGGGAGCTCGTTGTATTGCTTTTTATAGTGGCGGGCGAAATGACTGCGGCTGGCAAAGCCCATATGGGCCGCGATTGCCCCGACGCCCTTCAACCCCAAAGCATCGCTTCGCTTTGGATTCAGTAAAAGCTGGCGTACGAGATCAAGTCGAATGCTCCGTTGCAGTTCTGTTGGAGTCCGCCTGAAATGATCCTGGCATCCGTTGAACAGGGAGGTTCGGGATTGATAGAGCACCTCGCTGAGCTCTGTGATGGTGAGATTTTTGGATGGATTGTTCGAGCACCAGTGCAGTAGTTCGATGGCTGCGGCATGGCGTGTTTGCCGCTTGGCCTTCGGCAACGTGCGTGCAATTGGGTTTTGAAATGCCTGAAAAAGACTGTCGATGAGTTGATTGGTTGCTTTGGTGATATGTGCATCAGTTTGGTTGTCAATTAAGTCGTTCAGTTGTGTGCGTAGTTGTGTACGAATCGGTTCGCAGAGTTCCAGTTGATTGCTGTGTTCCCAGCGCTCCAGAGGGAGGTCTCCAGCTTTGCGTTGTTGATGACGCTCATGTAAGTGCTCCTTTGAAATAATCACTGAAGCCAATGGGGTGTTCGCTGCCAGTCGTAGATCAAAATCATGCAATTGATGGTTGTATCCCATTAGTCCAGGCCATGGCATGTCGATCCCCTGGGCGCGTATGGGGTCAGCAGCTTGCGGGTCTTTTAGGGGAATTGCAATGGTGCATGGCTGGGGTCGCCTCGTGCCACTTAGAAACAGTGTTTGGTTGGTCTCAAGCAAGGTGAGACGAAACGAACCTAGGTTGAAGATTTGCAGCCGACCTTCCAATGAGCCCGTTGTTAATTGAAGGGCGCTTAGGTCTGGGGAGATGGGCTGAAAGAACTCCTGCAGATCGGCGCAGCATTTGAATCTGCCGTCGAGGACCTTCACTTGGCCCCTAAGGATTGGTGTCGGTTAATCAATCTCTTCAAAGTGGCCATGGATGACGCCTTGGCCCCCATTCATGCCGCCAGATTTCGGAAGCGGGTGAACTGGGGCTCGAACAGTAGTTTCACTGTGCCGACGGGGCCGTTGCGGTGTTTGGTGAGGATCACTTCGGTGATGCCGCGATCCTGGGTTTCTGGGTTGTAGTACTCGTCGCGGTAGATCATCAACACCAGGTCGGCGTCTTGCTCAATCGATCCCGATTCCCGCAGGTCGCTCAGCATCGGCCGTTTGTTGGTGCGTGATTCAACGCCACGGCTGAGCTGGGAGAGCGCAATCACCGGCACATTCAACTCACGGGCCATTCCTTTTAGAGCTCGCGTAATCCGTGAGATTTCCTGCACCCGGTTGTCGGGGCTGGATCCCTCCATCAGCTGCAAGTAATCGATCACCACCAGCCCCAGCTCTTTGCCCTGTTCGGCCATCAACCGACGGCAGAGCGAACGCATCTCCAGCACGCCGGAGTTGGGTTTGTCGTCGATGTAGATCGGCAGTTGGCCGAGGGTGTTGATGCCTTGGCCGAGAAGCGGCCACTCCTCCTGTTGCAATCGACCAGTACGCAGCCGCCCGGCTTCGATGCCCACTTCCATCGAGAGCAATCTGTAGGTGAGCTGCTCTTTGCTCATCTCCAAGCTGAACACGCAAACGGGAAGATCGTGCAGCTGGGCCACGTTTTTGGCCAGGTTCAGCACGATTGAGGTTTTACCCATCGCCGGCCTGCCTGCCACGATGATCAGGTCGCTGCGCTGCAGGCCCTGGGTCATCGCATCCAGGTCGTAGAAGTTCACCGGGATGCCCGCCACCGAGGTGCCCAGCGAGCGGCTTTCGATTTCTTCGAAAGTTTGGGTAAGGATTTCGGCGGTGGGGGTGAGCCCTTTGGAGGGCTTTTCCTGGCTGATCGCAAAAATCGTTTGTTCGGCCTGATCGAGCACCTGCTCCATCGGCAGGCTTTGATCGAAGCCCAGCTTGATCACTTCATTGCCAGAACGGATCAACTGGCGGCGCAGGAACTTGTCCATCACCAATCGGGCCACCTGTTCGATCGAGGCTGTGGAGCTCACCCGCTCCACCAGTTCAATCAGTCGTCCGTTGCCGCCAACCTTTTCAAGCGATCCCGTGTCCGCGAGCCAGGCGGTCATCGAGGTGAGGTCGGTGGGTTTGCCCTGGCCATGCAGCATCAAAGCCGTACGGAACATCTCCCGATGGGCGTTGAGATAAAACGCCTCGGGCTGCAGGATGTCGGCAACCCGACCAATGGCGTCTGGGTCGAGCAAGATCCCACCCAGTACCGCTTCCTCGGCCTCAATGTTTTGGGGTGGAACCGAGTCTGGAAGGCCTTCAAAACTCGGCTCTTGATTCCGACGTTCTCGTCCGTAACCCGAGCGTCCCCCTTTGGGCGATTCGTCGTTGTCTGGCTGGGGGGCGCTCACCATGGCGGCAAGGTGCAGCTAAGAGTGATTCCACTCTGGCCGAACCGCGCCGATTCGCTGCAAATCAGTAGCTCACCACTTCGAGGTTGATTTCGGCAGACACTTCGCTGTGAAGCTTCACCGTGACGGTGTACTTGCCGGTGCGGTGGATTTCAGGCACCAGGATGTCGCGGCGATCGATCTCCTTCTTGGTCGACTCTTCGATCACCTCAGCAACGTCGCCGTTGGTCACGGTGCCGAACAGCACGTTGTCTTCGCCAACCTGCTTCTTCACGGTGAAGCGGCCGATGGTATCGAGAGCTGTCTTGAAGTTCAGAGCTTCTTGCTTTAGGGCTGCTTGACGCTCAACTTCCTTGGCACGGCGGTGCTCCACCTGCTTCATCACCGCAGGGGTGACGGGCACAGCTTTGCCGAAGGGCAGCAGGAAATTCCTTGCATAGCCAGGGGCTACGTCCACGAGATCTCCGTCCTTGCCGAGGCTGAGGATGTCCTCGTTCAGAACGACTTGTACGCGTTTGGGCATGGGACTGCGACCGACAACGACTACGGGGCGATCCGGAATATTACGACCTCAGCTGTTCCATTGATGGATCGAGAGCTTGGGCTTTGGGATCTCCTCAACAAAAAGCAGACGATTCTCGATCTAGTTCAATAGATCAGTGGTTGATCACCGAATACAAAAGGTTCTCTTATTGCCTGGTTGAATGGTCTATTTATTAATTTATAGGTATAAATTTTTTACCAGATGATGTGATTTTAGCTGCGCACAATCTCTACCTCTGGTTATGCAGGTTTGATGGGTAGGCGGATGTTTTTCGCCAGCCCGAGGGCTCGCATCAAGCGAATATGTTCCCAGGTGAGGTCGATTTGTCCTTTCTGGAGTCCGTGGCATGCGGAGTGGGGGAAGGCGTGATGGTTGTTATGCCAACCCTCGCCAAAGGTGAGGGCCGCCACCCATTTGTTATTGCGGGAGGCATCGCCGCTGTCGTAGGCGATGGTTCCCCAGCAGTGGGTTGCTGAGTTCACAAGCCAGGTCACGTGATAGACGAGCACAAGCCTTAAGGGGATGCCCCAAAGCACCAAGGCCCACCCTCCAGCGCCGGTGATGGAGCCGATCACAAACAGCAGAAACGCCAGAGGAAATTGCAGATAGAGGAAATTGCGGTTGAGCCAGCGGTAATACGGATCGCTACTGAGGTCGCCACTGAGGCGCGGGATCGCCTGCATGGCAGGAATCGTTTCAAACATCCAGCCCATATGGCTCCACCAGAAGCCTCGATGGCTGTTGTGGTGATCCGCATCCGTATCGGAAAACTTGTGGTGGTGGCGATGCAGACCGGCCCAGGTGATCGGTCCTTGCTGGCAGCTCAAGGCACCGCAGGTGGCGAAAAATCGTTCCAACCATTTAGGAACGCGAAACGACCGGTGAGACAGCAGTCGGTGGTAGCCGATCGTGACTCCGAGACAGGCTGTCGCCCAGTACAAAATGCCGAGGGTGAGAACGGCTTGCCAGCTCCAGAAACGCGGCAGCAGAGCCACGATCGCTGACACATGCAAAACCACCATGAACACGATGGTTCCCCGGCGTGGGCTTTGGGAGGGAGCTGCGGATCGCCCCCCTTTGCGACGGACGTGGAGCAACTCAGCACGGTTTAAGGCCTTATGAGACATGACCGGCCGGCTCGGTGGAGATGGCGCTCGGTTCACGTCAGATATCACTTTGTTCGTTCACTTTTAATTGTTTATAACCGATCAGCTTTCCCTCATAGGGATTGCTCTTGGCACAGCAGCCCATCACGACAGGGCAACGCTGATTATTAAGGCGTGCCCCTTGCTTCTCACGGATCGACATGATCCTGGGGGTGGTAAGCAAGCAATAAAAAGCCCTGGAGGATGTCTCATCCACCAGGGTAAAAATTGGAACGATTCGACCTTTTAAGGGTTGTACGTGGCTTCACGGACCCGTCTCGCGAGGCCAAACCGTTTTAAGAGGCGAACGTGTTGCCAGGTGATGTCGAATTCAAACCAGCGCAAGCCATGGCGCGCACTTGCAGGGTGCGCATGGTGATTGTTGTGCCAACCTTCTCCAAAGGAGAGGACGGCTACCCACCAGCAATTCCTTGAGAGGTCTGGAGAATCAAAGTTGCGGTAGCCAAAGGCGTGGGTCGCCGAGTTCACAAGCCACGTGACGTGATAAACGACCACGAGTCGTAGGGGGATGGCCCAAAGAACGAGGCCCAACCCGCCGCCATGCACTTGTGCAGCTTCGCCATACCAATACAATCCCAAGCCCAGGGGGATTTGCAGCAGTAGGAACCAGCGGTCGAGCCAGCGATAAAACGGATCACATTGAAGATCTCCCGCATATCGATCCAGCTCTTTCAGAGCGGGGATCTCATGGAGCATCCATTCGCTATGGCTCCACCACAAACCCCGTCCTGCATCGTGGTGATCGGAAGGTTGATCGGAAAAGCGATGGTGATGGCGGTGAAGCCCAACCCATTCGATCGGTCCGCTCTGGCAGGCAAGCGTGCCCATAATCACCAGAACGCGTTCCAACCAAACGGGAACCACAAGGCTGCGGTGCGCCACTAAACGGTGCAGACCGAGGGTGACGCCTAAAACGGTCATCCAGTACAGAACACCGAAGGCAACAATCGCCTGCCAGCTCCAAAACTGAGGGAGCAAGGCCACGGTCGCCAGGATGTGATTCACCAGCATGAAGCCGGTGGTTCCTGTTTTTAGACGCCTTTGACGGGCAGGTAACGGCCCGCGGGGGCCCGTTACAGCAGCCCTAACGCGAAGCTCGCGGCTATCAGCTGTTTGCGAGGAAACCAATCGGAATCTCCTGGGATCGACAGTGCCGCTCAAAAAGGAAAACCAGGGAGCGGATGGTGCCGTTGATAACAGAAATCTAAAGGAGTTCTCGCCTTACAGCGGATCAGCATCGTTAAGGCGAGAGCGCAGCATGGAGTCAGGGAACGGCTCTACATAGGGAGGACCTGGTGCCCAGCGCGATTGCAAGGAACCTGATCGAGTCTGTGGTCCAGCAGCAGGTGCCTCAAGCTGCACAGCGAACATCTGCTGTGGAACAACGCTTGAAGCGTGTTTTGGCTGCGTTCGCTGAGGAGCGGTTGGGGACGCAGCACTTTGCGTCTCTTACTGGCTACGGCCATGGAGATCAGGGCCGGGATCTGGTGGATCGTGTGTTTGCCAGGGTCTTAGGGGCGGAGGCGGCAGCGGTGCGGATGCAGTTCGTCAGTGGCACCCATGCGATCACGGCAGCGTTGTTTGGCGTGCTGCGGCCTGGCGATCGTTTGCTTTCAATCACAGGTCGTCCCTACGACACTCTTGAGGAAGTCATCGGTTTGAGGGGAACGGGTCAGGGGTCGTTGGCTGACTTTGGGATCGAATACGACGAAGTGCCCTTAACGCCGGAGGGGGTTGTGGATCGGGTGGGGCTGGATCAGGCGCTGGCAGTGTCTCAGCGCGTGGTCTTGATTCAACGCAGTTGTGGCTACAGCTGGCGCCCGTCGTTGTCGGTGGAGGAAATCGGTGAGCTCTGCGCGCTCATTCATGCGCGACAGCCCGATTGCATTTGTTTTGTCGACAATTGCTATGGAGAATTGGTGCAGGACTGCGAGCCGCCGGAGGTGGGAGC
This sequence comes from Synechococcus sp. BL107, assembly GCF_000153805.1. Lineage (NCBI taxonomy): Bacteria > Bacillati > Cyanobacteriota > Cyanophyceae > Synechococcales > Synechococcaceae > Synechococcus > Synechococcus sp. BL107. The sequence goes on from NZ_DS022298.1 coordinate 502,277, forward strand.
CGATTTGGTGGCGGGTTCGTTGATTAAGAACCTTGGCGGCACCATCGCTCCAACTGGTGGCTACGTCGCCGGCCGGGCAGACCTTGTCAATCAGGCGTGTTGCCGATTAACGGCCCCTGGCATTGGTCGAGAAGGTGGCACGGGATTTGATCTGCAGCGCCTCGTGTTGCAGGGATTGTTTTTGGCCCCACAAATGGTGGCTGAGGCTTTGATTGGTGCGGATCTCGTGGCTGGTGTATTTGAGCGGCTTGGTTTTGCCGTTCAACCGAGGCCAGGCGCTGTGCGAAGCGACTTGATCCAGGCGGTTTGTCTTGGCAGTCCGGAGGCCTTGAAAACGGTCTGTCGTGCGTTTCAAGCCTGTTCACCGGTGGGGGCTTATCTGGATCCAGTGCCGGCTGCAATGCCTGGCTATGCCAGTGATTTAGTGATGGCCGGTGGCACGTTTATCGACGGATCAACGAGCGAATTTTCCGCCGATGCTCCTCTGCGAGAGCCCTTCAATCTGTTTGTTCAAGGCGGTACCCATCGCGCTCACATCCAGCTGGCCTTGGCGGAAGCCCTCACCGCACTCGATGCGGCGGGACTGATCAATCTCCCTCAAACTGAGATCATCTAATTCACCTCCACCTGTCTGATGGCGTTCGAGTTTCCCGCCGCCTACCGCTTTGCCGACAGCCACGAATACGCCCATCTCGATGGTGAGCTCATTCGCGTTGGCATCAGTGCTTTTGCTGTTGATCAGCTCGGTGACATTGTTTTTGTCGACCTCCCCGATGTGGGTGCCAGCCTTGATAAGGGCACCAGCTTTGGTTCTGTGGAATCTGTGAAAGCTGTCGAAGATATGTACGCCCCCATTGCAGGGGAAGTGGTCGAGCGCAATGAAGCGGTGCTGGCGAGCCCTGAAGAACTCCAGAACGATCCCCATGGAGCGGGATGGCTTCTGGTGGTACGTCCAAGTGATCCAGCGCAACTCGAGACTTTGCTTGATTCAGCTACCTATTCCGCGAAGGTGAACGCCGGCTGATGACGGGAGGCGGTCACCCTTCTTTAAGATCACCGCCTTCCCCCGCTGCAGACCGTGACTTCCCCTTTTCTGCAGCGGCATCTGGGCCCAAGCAACGCTGAGCAGGAGCAGATGTTGCAAACGCTGGGGTACCAGCACATGGATGCATTCATTCAGGATGTTGTCCCCGCCGACATCCTTGATGCCGTCCCGCCTCGGGACGTGCTTCCGACCGGTTGTGGCGAAGCGGAGGCGCTGGCAGATCTCGGCACGATCGCTGCGGAGAATGTTGTTCGACGATCGCTGATTGGTCTCGGATATCACGGCACAGCAACGCCGGCGTTGATTCAACGCCACGTGTTTGAGAACCCTGCTTGGTACACCGCTTACACCCCTTATCAAGCTGAGATTGCCCAAGGGCGGCTTGAGGCGTTGCTGAATTTTCAAACGTTGATCAGTGAGCTCACTGGGCTTCCGATCGCGAATGCCTCCCTGCTGGATGAAGCCACGGCCGCGGCAGAAGCCATGGGCTTGAGCTTTGGTGTGTGTCGACGTCCCGAAGCGAATCGTTTCCTCGTCGATTGCCATGTGCTCCCACAGACCTGGGCTGTGCTGCAAACCAGGGCGGAGCCATTGGGAATTGAGCTTGAGCGGGTTGATCCCGAGCAGATGGCTTTTGATGCGCGTGTGTTTGGGGTGCTGTTGCAACTCCCCGGCGCGGATGGTCTGCTCTGGGACCCCACCACGTTGATCGAACGTGCCCATGAGAGCGGTGCTCTGGTGACGGTGGCGATTGATCCATTGGCGCAGACCTTGTTCGCGCCCGTTGCAGATTTTGGTGCTGACATCGCAGTGGGCAGTGCCCAACGTTTTGGTGTGCCGATGGGATTCGGCGGCCCTCACGCAGCATTTTTTGCGACGCGGGAGGCCTACAAACGCCAAATCCCTGGTCGGCTTGTGGGTGAGTCGAAGGATGCCGAGGGCAATCCTGCTTTGCGCTTGGCGTTGCAGACCCGTGAGCAGCACATCCGTCGGGACAAGGCCACGAGCAACATCTGTACGGCGCAAGTGTTGCTGGCGGTGATCGCTTCGTTTTATGCGGTGCACCATGGCCCCGATGGTCTTCGAGCCATCGCCGAGCGGCTTGTTGGCCTCCGTTTGCAGTTCGAAGCAGGCCTTCGCACGCTGGATCTCGCGGTGGAGCAGGCCGACCGTTTCGACACTGTCACCGTCACCTCCACCGTTGCGCCGGCTGTGCACGCCGCGGCGGCCGAGGCGGGATTCAATCTGAGGGCTCTCCCTGACGGCGTGCCGGCATCCCAAGCCACCGGATTCGGCGTCAGCTTCGATGAATTCAGTGATCAGAAGGAGGTGGCGAAGCTCCTTGAAGCAGTCGCGAAGGCGGTCGGCAAGCCCCTGCCCACGGCGCCTGCCTCCGCAGTCGACACCGATGCAGAACTTGCGTTGCCATCACTCCCCTCGCGGATCCGGCCTTGGCTGACGCAGCCGGCATTCCATCGCTACCGCAGCGAAACGGAGCTCATGCGTTATATCCAGCGCTTGGTGAGTCGTGACCTGTCGCTAGTGCATGGAATGATCCCGCTGGGGAGCTGCACGATGAAGCTGAATGCAGCTGCAGAACTTCTGCCGGTGAGCTGGCCGGAGTTTGCCCGTTTGCATCCGTTTGCCCCTTTGGATCAGGCGTTGGGCTATCGCCATCTCGCCGACGATTTAGAGCGTTGGCTGGCGGCTCTCACCGGTTTCGCTGCTGTTTCATTGCAGCCCAATGCTGGCTCTCAGGGTGAATACGCCGGTTTGCTGGTGATCCGTGCCTGGCACCGCTCCCGCGGGGATGACCACCGAGATATTTGTCTGATTCCCACCAGTGCCCATGGCACCAATCCCGCCAGCGCTGTGATGGCAGGCCTCAAAGTGGTGGCCGTGGCTTGCGATGCGGAAGGCAATATCGATCAAGACGACCTTGCGGCGCGGGCAACGGAGTACGCCGATCGTCTTGCGGCCTTGATGGTGACGTACCCCTCAACCCATGGGGTGTTTGAAACCGGGATTCGCCATATCTGTGAGGTGGTTCATCGCCACGGCGGTCAGGTGTACCTCGATGGCGCCAATCTCAATGCGCAGGTGGGTCTCTCTCGACCCGGAGCTTTCGGTGCCGATGTTTGCCATTTGAATCTGCACAAAACGTTCTGCATCCCCCACGGTGGTGGCGGTCCAGGGGTAGGCCCGATCGGTGTGGCGGCTCATCTGGCTCCCTTCCTGCCAGGGCATCCCTTTGAAGATCAAAAGGCGTCGGCCATCGGGCCCGTTTCTGCAGCAGCTTTGGGGAGTGCCAGCATCCTCCCGATCAGTTGGATGTATTTAAGGATGATGGGGGCGGATGCACTCCGTCAGGCCAGTGCTGTGGCGTTGTTGTCTGCCAACTATTTGGCCCACCGTCTCGATGACCACTTCCCAGTGTTGTTCCGTGGTGTCACGGGCCGTGTTGCCCATGAATGCATCCTTGATTTGCGACCACTGAAGCGAGATGCCGGCATCGATGTCGATGACATCGCCAAGCGATTGATGGACTACGGCTTCCATGCCCCAACCGTGAGTTGGCCGGTGGCAGGCACCGTGATGGTGGAGCCCACGGAAAGCGAAAGCTTGTCGGAATTGGATCGGTTCGCCGATGCCTTAATCGCCATCCGTGAAGAGGTTCGAGCGATTGAGACGGGGGCAATGGATGCCTTGAACAACCCTCTGAAGCGGGCTCCCCACACCATGGCTGCGGTGATGTCCGAGGTTTGGGATCGTCCCTACAGCCGCCAGCAGGCTGCATTCCCCTTGCCCGATCAAACCCAAAACAAGGTGTGGCCAGCCGTGGCTCGGATTGATAACGCCTATGGCGACAGAAATTTGGTCTGTACCTGTCCGTCGGTGGAAGCCGTTGCGATTGCGGCCTAATTCGTCGTCTTGGACTGGCGCTTTGTCTCTACAGGAAGTAAATTTTCACTGAAAAGCGAATTAATTAGTTGGATTTCACCAACCGCTCTGGCGGCTGAAGTCACACTATGCGGCAACTGATTCGTCTGTCGGGGGACACCATGGATCGGGACAACACCACCAATTTGGGTCTTGGAACCTTGCAAGGTCCAAGCCTTCCACAACTGCCAGAAGGCTTGGAATCAGCCTTCAACCGTGGCCATACGCTTTCCATCGAAGGCACGAACGTTGTTCGAGTGCCATTCGGAGTGAGGGAGGCTCGCCGAACTCGCCCTGAGCGGCCTGATCACTGGGCAACCCTGGTGATACCTCTGCAACCGATCGGAAATCCAACGCCACCACCAGCCGCCGCTTGAATTCAAGCGGCGTTGATCTCGGTGCTGTCTTTCGACAGCCTCCAGTCGAGTAGAGCTTTCACATCCGCTAAGGAACAGGATGGTGTCCGAAAGGGCAGCAATCGCATTGGGCTGCGTTCGGGACGCACCAGCCATCCTTTGTTGGTTTGTTCCAGTAGAAGGAATCCGCGGTAGCGGACGATGACCTCCTGACCAAGCAAAAATCCCATCGCTCCGGGAGTCAATTGATTGAGGTGAATCCATTTCAGGACACAACATGTGGCGTGCCAGTCAACCGCTGATTTTTTTTAGGATTGAACAGTTTGGGTTGTCATCTGTTGACAAAGCCGAGGCTTGGACTGCGTTCGCACTTGTTTTTTGTGGTACTTAGTGGCAGGAAGATTGATGTATTGCCGGATACGTTTTGTGGTTGCTCATTGGGCAGACACCATAGGTAGCGCTTTAGGTCAACCCATTAGCTCCAGTCCTGGCATCCTTGATGCCTGATCAGTCTCAGAGCTTCAATGGCCGTTGTTGCAACAGGCGTTGGAGGAGGTCGTCAATGCTGTCGTCGTTGGCGGGTTTGGCGTAATTGCTCAGCAATTGCCGGCCCACCACCTCTGCGCCGAGATGGGCGAGTTGGATCCGCATCGAGATCAATGCTTCCATGCCCCCCCCTCCGGAATGGGTCGCAATGGCAATGGGGCGGCCATTGAAGAGGCCCCGGAAGTCATCGCCTTGAACCGAAAGCCAGGCAATGGCGTTGCTGAGGCAGGGGGGGATTGACCCGTTGTATTCCGGAGCGCACATCACCCAGCGAGGTGTTGTGGCCAGTAACTCCTGGAGAGGGGCAAGGGCTGTTGGTATCCCGTGGGCTGCTTGGGCTCTTGGCGTGAACAGGGGAAGATCGAGCGTTGTGAGATCCAGCAGTTCTGCCCGTTGGCCGAGGCTGCGGGCGCTGGCTTGAAAGCGTTCGGCCAACTTGAGGTTTTCACCATTGCTGGCCGTGATCACCAATACATCGAGCGGTGTGTCTGAGTTCATGACGAGAATCTCGACGATCGACGTAGAAGTTTGCCCGTCACATTTTGGGGTAGGGCCGTAGGGCCATGGCCTCCGCAGCTGTGAGGCCGATCGAGTGGTGGCACCCCCGAGCCAAGCGTCAGGCCGTCTTCAATTCCGCTTCCCGATAGGGCACGAAGCTGGCTTTGCGCGCCCCGCAGATCGTGCAGCACCAATCATCTGGAATTGCTTCGAAGGGGGTGCCGGGCTCAATTCCGGAGTCGGGATCACCATCTTTGGGGTCATAAATCATCGAGCACACCTTGCAGATCCACAGGCCGGAGACAGGCTCATCGGCTTCACCAGCCTTCCCTCCTCCCTCTAAAGCCTTTAAGGCCACGCCATAGCGTTCCGCATGGTGCTGCTCGATGGGGGAGAGCAGTCCAAAGTTTTTAGCCGCCGTGTGGAAGGTTCCTGCGTGGTCCTTGGATTCGTCCACTTGTCCTTGGAACTCCGCCTCGGCCCCTTGATCGCGATCAGCGCGAGCTTGGGCAGCGAACTCTGGGTACATGGTCGTGTACTCATAGGTCTCGCCTTCTATCGCCAGGTCGAGGCACTGCTTGAGGATGGCGTTCTTCTGTTCGTCGTTGAGCTTGGCGGCATCACCGATTACCAGATCTGGGTGAAGTAAACGGAAATGGGCGAACGCATGCTCTGTTTCTTGCGCGGCCGTTTCGCGGAAGAGTTTCGCGAGCTCGTTATGGCCTAATTGTTTGGCGACATCAGCAAAGAAGAGGTATTTGCGATTCGCCATGCTTTCTCCTCCGAAAGCAGCTTCGAGGTTGGCTTGAGTGCCCGGCTTTGAAAGATCCATTGCAGTACGACGTATCAAATGACTCTATAGCAACTCATACTCGTTATGAGTTCGCCTTGGGTTTAGTAGTTGGCTCCGCTGCGCCGATGGTGGACTGCTGTTTGGCCTTGAGCATCAAATAGGCCCCCATGGTTCACCTCGGCGTAAATCAGCCAATGGTCGCCACATTCCATGCGTTGTTTCACGCTGCCTTCCAGCCACGCCAAGGCCTCCGGCAGCAGCGGTTGCTCGCCTGGGCTGGTTTCGAGTTCGAGGCCCGCGAAGCGATTCGCCCCCGGTTCAAACGGTTGGAGAAATTGCTTCATGGGACCGGTCTCCCGTCCTTCTGCCAAAACATTGAGGGCGAAACAGTCGCCTTTGTGCAGCAGAGCTTCGACAGCTCGATCTTTGGACACGGCCACGGTGATTCCAGGTGGTGTGAAGCTGGCCTGGCTGACCCAGCTGGCCACCATGGCACCGCTGAGATCACCTTTTTGGGTGGTCAACACGCATAACGACCCCAACACCCGTCCGAGGGCCAGAACGGCTGGATCGCTTCGGCTTTCGCTGAGCCCACCCGCACTGCGGCGTTGAGCACGTTTCTGAGCGTTAAGGAGTTGGCGTCCAAACCGTGTTCCGGTTTCTTCCAGTTCCTTCACTTTCGCGGTGTCGGGGCTGAATTTCACCCGAATCGGATCGAACCCAAAACTGAAGCCGCCATCGCGGAGCTTGGTTTCCAGTAGGTCGACCGCCTCTCCACTCCAGCCATAGCTGCCAAACACCCCAACAGGTTTGTTGCGGTCTCCTTCTGCCAAAAGTGTTCCAAGTGCCGACACGATGGGAGTTGGTGCGTGCCCTCCGAGCGTGGGTGAGCCGATCAAAATCGCATCGGCTTCTTTGATGGTGTTCACCAGTTCATCAGCAGGGGTGAACTCACAATTGAGGCTGTTCACACGAATACCGGTGCGGTTCACGCCTTGGGCCAGGGCATCCGCGATTGCTGCCGTGTTGCCATAGGCGCTGGCGAATAGCAGGGCCACGTTGAGGCTGGCCTTGTTTTGCCCTTCTCCCCAACGGCGGTAATCGTTTAACAAGCTGCGCCAGCTCGCTTCAATCGCAGGCCCGTGACCAGGAACCAAGGTGCGGATGTCTAGCTCCTCGAGGCGTTCCACGACTCCGTCGACTTGGCGCGCCATCGGAGCCATCAAGCAGTCATAGAAGTGACGTCGCTCCTCTTCCGTGCTGCTGCGGTTCGCTTCGGCCCAGGTGTCTGTACACAGGTGGGCGCCGAAAAATTTCCCGCTCATCAAAAGGCCGAGAGTGTCCTCGAAGGCCAGCAGACCGCCGGGCCAGCGGGGCGTTGGAGCCGGAAGCAGCAGCAGGGTGCGCTCGTGGGCGAGAGCCAGACTCTGCTCTTGGCGAATCACCCGCAGTGGCGGCAGCGGGGGCAGTGGCGGTTGTTCGGATTCTTCGCCGGGAGCTGCGGGTTTGCGTTGGCTCCAGAGCTCTTCCAGCAACTTGGCGCCTGGATTCGAGGCAATCAGCTCGAGCTTGGGGTAAACCTCAGCCAGGCTGCGCAGCAGAGCAATCCGGTTCGGGTTCACGTGGCCCACCACCACGAGAAGTGGTTGTTCTACGTCGCCCAGCAGGGTGTTGAGCTGCGGCAAGAACACGGAGCTGTAGGCCGCCCCTGGCGGATGGACGAGCACTGCAGCGGATCCATCTCCGGCTTCGAACAGCACGCTGTTGGCGGTACTGCCGCGCTCTAAGGCGTACTCCAGTTCGAAGCGATGGCGCTCAGGGCTCAGCCCTCTGAAACAGAGCACGCCAGTGTCGATGGGTAATTGGATTGTGCGACGCCCTCCAGCAGTGCTCACCACGCGCTTCCTTGATCGGTCTCAAATCTAGGTGGCATGAAGGCTGGGAATACCTGCGGTACAACCGTCATGACCAGCGATGCTGATGGCTCTGATCGCTGGTCGAGTTGTTGGAACAGGTTTTGACATGGTGCTTTTAAGGCTCCAAATCATTTGATTTCAGCGCTGCGTTAATCGGGCAAGTGTCAGTAGTGATTGCCCACTTTGCGGTGATGAACAGCGGTACTCCCGTCGGCATCGGCCACATTTCCCTGTTCCACGACGGCGTAAATAATCCAGTGGTCAGGACCTTCCATGCGTTGTTCAACGCGGCAGCCCAAGAAAGCCAGGGCATCGCTCAGCACCGGGCCTCCATCGGCGACGTCATCCAACACCGCGACGCCTGCAAACCGATCGGCGCCGGGGGGGAACCGCTTCAGGAAATGACGGAGCAGCGGTTGATGGTTGTCATCGCGCAAGACGTTGAGAACGAAGCGGTCTCCTACTTGCATGAGGGCTTCAATCGCTCGGTCTTTGGCGACGGCGACGGTGAGTCCGGGAGGGCTGAAGCTGGCCTGACTCACCCAGCTGGCCACCATGGCGCTGCGTCGCTGAGACTCGCCGGATCCCTGGCTCGCGGTCACCACATAAAGGCCACCACTCACCCGGCCCAGGGCCTTATCGAGATCGCCATCCAGGCTTTTCATCGCTGCAATGGTTTTCTCCTTGGTGAGCAGCTGGCCGAGGTCGGTTCCTGATTCTTCGCAGCGCTGGTAGTCGCTGCCTTGCGGTAGTTGACGGATACGCAGTGGGGCAAAGGCTTGTTTTTGACCTTGGCTGCGGAGTTGGTCTGCAACGGCGTCGATCGGTTCGTCATTGCCGCCGAAGGCGTCGTAAACGCCAACGAGTTGTTTGGGGTGTAACGCGGCAAGAAGCGTGCCAATCGCGGCTTGCACATCAGCATCCGGTTCTTCAGGCCATGTCGGCACCACCACGGCCTTGGCCTCACCCACTAAAGCCGTGAGTTCCTGTGGATCGGTGGCGCGTAGATCCACGAGCTGCACTTGAGCGTCGGCTTTGCCAATGCCATGGGCAATGGCCTGGCTAATTCGATCAGAGAAGCCGTACTGGCTGAGGTAACAAACCGCGGCATAGCTTTCACCCTTGCTGCGCTGACCACTCCACTCGCGGTAATCGTTGAGCCATTGGCTGAGGTGATGGCGCAACAGAGGGCCATGGCCAACAGCAACCGTGTTGATCTCCGGCAGGGAGTCCATGCGTTTCAACGCCTGCAAAACGCTGCGAGCGTTGGGCCCCATTAAGCAGTCGTAATAGAAGCGAAAGTCTGGAGCGATCGCGCCGGGATCACTGTCGAACAGTTCTTCAGAGCAGTAATGAAGTCCGAAGGCATCACAGGTGTAAAGCGTTCCCGTGCCGTGATCGAAGGAAAAAATCGTGTCTGGCCAGTGCAGGTTTGGGGCACTGAGGAATTCAAAGCGGTGTTGAACACCGCTGTCTGGATTGGTGCCCAAGTCCAGCTCTTCACCGCTCTTCACCGCTCTGGATCGGAACGGACGGTGCACTTGGTCTTGCAGAAATTGGATCGCTACTTTCGATCCAACAATTTCAATCTCAGGATTGAGGTCGATGAGGTCACCAATGAGGCCGGAATGATCCGGCTCGGTATGGCTCACGATCAGCACATCGATTGCAGAGGGATCGATTTGATCCTTCAGCAGCGGAATCCAGCTGTCCCTGAATTTGGCGTGGCTGCTATCGATCAGAGCCGTGCGCTCACCACGAACCAGAAAGGAGTTGTAAGTGGTGCCGTTGCGTAAGCCGAACTCGATATCAAAACGGCTGCGTTCCCAGTCGAGGGATCGAATCGTGGTTGTATCTGCGGCAATCGCTTCGCACTGAAGGCTCAAGCGCTGTGCGGTAGGGGCAACAACCATGAAACCGACCGTGACGGATTTCAACTCTAAGAAGGCTGTTGGCTCCGATGACGCAGAAGATGGCAGAAATCGCTTGTTCTTTATGGCGTCGTCGACGCTGCGTCAGAGCATTGGTCCAGGAATTTTGCTGGCCGGTGCCTGTATTGGTGGACCCCACCTCATGTCGTCCACCACAGCAGGAGCGCGGTTTGGCTTTGCGCTGGTGCTGCTGATTCTGCTGATCAATTTGATCAAATACCCGTTCTTGCGAGTGGGGACGCGGTTTACAGCTGCGACAGGACTCTCCTTGTTGGAGGGATTCCAGCGGCGTAATAAGGCCTATCTCCCGCTATATCTCCTGGTGAGTTTGGTCACCGGCACGGCCACGATCGCGGCCGTGAGCTTCGTAGCTGGGCTGTTGCTCACCAATGTGCCCGGTTTAACGGGGTGGGATCCCTATGGCCTTTCCATTGGGGTGCTGGTGGTGAGTGGACTGATTTTGTTGTTGGGCCACTACAAAGCTTTGGATCGTTTGTCCAAGCTGTTAGTGGCCTTGCTCACGCTGCTCACAGGCGTGGCGGCCCTGTCGTTGCTGATTCGTGGGCCTGTTGGTGACGTGGCTTCGAGTTGGGTCGCAACAGATCCCAGCCCGTGGACCCTGGCGAATTTGGCGTTTCTGATCCCCTTGATGGGTTGGATGCCAGGACCGGTGGAGATGTGTGTGTGGCCATCGTTGTGGATGTTTTCCCGTGCGCGCGATACCGAGCACACCGCCAGCCCTGCGGAAGCGGAATTCGACTTCAACCTGGGCTATGGCGTCACGGTGGTGACGGCCTTGTTTTTCATCACGCTGGGTGCCTACACGATGTATGGCACCGGCGATGGAATGCTCGCCGGCAGCGGTGTGTCTTTTGCCCAGAAGTTGATCAAGCTCTACACCGCAGCCATGGGTGGTTGGGCGGCTTGGGTGATCATTCCAGCTGCGTTCTCGGCGATGTTCAGCACAACGATTACCTGCCTCGACGCCTACCCCCGCAGCATCGGAGCGATTCAGGGCCTCTTGAGTGGTCAAGACAGCGGTGATGCGGCTCCGGGTCCCCAGCGTCGTCGTTTTCAGTTGTGGGTGGTCATTCACCTGCTGGTTGCCGTTGTGGCCTTGGTGGTGGCAAAAAGCGGCGGTATTGGTGTGAAGGACTTCGTCTTTGGCGCGATGACCGGCAGTTTTCTGTCCGCTCCTCTGTTCGCCTGGATGGCGATGGACACGATCAACAGCAGTCTCGTTCCGGTTGAGCATCGTTATGGACCGGTGATGCGTGGATTGTGTTGGTTTGGCTTGCTGTTCTTTCTTGTCTTCAGCTTGCTGTTTATTGCTAATGCCTTTTTCGGGGTTGGTGCTTAATGAGTGATCGATTCAGATATGGATCCAATCAAAAACCCCCGTGGAAGCGGGGGTGGGATCCGTTCGTTTTGGTGCGTTTCCTGTGGTGAAGATGGAATCGTCTTAGGGCGTGAAAGTTATCCCTTGATCTTCATGAATTGATCCTTGAAAATCACTTTTCAATCTGCACCGACACGCTGGTGTGTTCGACCGCTTTTCCAGCGGTGATCTCCAGGATGCCGTCGCGATAGCTGGCCTTCAGCTGCTCTCTGTTGAGGCTATGGGGGAAGCGGAAGCTCCGGCTCCAAGTGCCAGTGCGGAATTCGCTGAGCACTGGGGAAAGGCTGTCGGCGTCAGGGGTAGAAGGGCGTTCGGCAGTAATCACAAGGTTGCGGTCTGTGGCCTTGATGTCGATCGAGTCGTGGTCCACGCCAGGTAGTTCCAGGCGTACGGTGTAAGTGGATTCGGCTTCCAGGATTTCGGCGTGGGGCACGCGCTCCGCGGTGGCCACTTGTTGCTCCAGTCGCTCGAACAGTTCGAAGGGTGATTGACGAAGAGTGATCATGATTTTTGGTCCGAAGAGTTGAACATCTGCGGACTTGGTTGTTTGCCCGCCACAGCAATCTGCGTGGTCTTGATGAGAACGAGGAGCGTAAGAACCGTCTGATTTGATTCGGTCTATACGACTTGGTTCGGTTGCTACTCCTCAGGTGTCGTTGAAACCGAACGGCTTCAAATCCACCACCAATTGCTGAAGCTTGCGGCTTGACCACAGGCGTGTTGGTGTTGATCCCAAAGGGTCCAGATTCGGGCGTTTTGAATCATGAATCGTCTCCCTTTGCGGCTGATGCGGATTCCGCTATAGCCCTTGATGGCGTCTTCGCATTTGGCTTTGCTGAGGGCAAGGGAGCGTTCGGCTTGTTCGGCGGTTGGAGCGGTGAGGCGTGATGGCAGTCCCACCAGCTCAGCCCATGGGGCATCCCATAGGACTAGAGCAGCGGCATTGGCATAGGTGAGCTTCGGTTCTGGGCTGCCGTCATGGGCCAGCACAGGGAACCCGCAGGCGAATAGTTCCTGACAGCTCAGGCGCAGGGATGGTTGCCGTCGAGGCGAAGCAATCAGTGGCGTTTGGAAGGCCCGTTGGTGGGACTGCAGCAGCTGTGCCACCAGGGCCTGTTGGTTCGTACATAACCAGGGGGGCTCTGATTGCATGGCTGGTGTGCAGGAACGCTTAATTCAGCTGCCTGCTGCCATGGCTTGAAGCATCGCCCGTTGGGCACTGGCTTGGCCGTGGGCTTTGAGGTTGCCGAGGAATGTGTTGCGGGCCTCTGGAAATCGCGGGTCTTCGGCGAGGGGCAATTCACCGGCGGCATCGAGGCCCGTGTCACCTTCGAGTGCCGCCGTCACCACAACCAGATCGCCGTCGAGGCTGCGGTTGTAATGCCACCAAAGGGCCGGATCAAGCACGGCGGGATGGGCGGGGGTGGCCGTGGTTTCCTCAGGAGCCTTCTTTGAAATGGAGGCGGCCTTTTGCTTGCCGATGGCGTTGGTTTTCACCATGGCCGCCAGCGCTTTACGTCGTTTTTCGGCTAAGTCTTCCAGCAGCTTTGAGCGATTGCGTCCTCGGAGCTGGAACAGCACGAAGGGGTCCTCGCTGAAGCGATCCCCCATCAGGAAGTACACCGCACTGATGTGCTTGCAGGGGTTGGCCTTGTCTGGGCAGCTGCACTCGCTGCGCACCTCTTGAAGTTTGAACGGAAACAGGCGTTTGCCACTGGCAGCGAAGGCCCGTTCGATGTCGGACGGCATGATCCCAGCCAACAGTTGAGCGGACCAGCGTGCTTTTTGGGTGAGTGCCTCGAGCACATAGCCCCAGTCCTCATCATTGAGAACATCGAGCCAAAGTTTCACTTTGTAGGGCTCTTCATCGGTGCCCTGCACCCGCGCATGCACCCGGCGTCCCTCGAAGCGAATGGAGGTGACGTTGCCCTCGCGGGCATAGCCCCAGGCGCGTTCGAGGCGTTTCTTGAATCGGTAGCCGTTGATCAGCTCCATCCATTGCTCAACCCACCAAGGCTGTTGCCCTAAGCCGTCATCGCCAATGGCGGTGATGCCGGTGTTGTTGTGGTTGCTGTTTGTGTTCATGGTTAGGTGTCCTCGAGGGCAACAAGATTGCGCAGCTGATCGCCGCCAAGGCTCCCGAGCCAGTCTTCACCGGAGCCGATCACGTCTTCAGCCATGCGAGCTTTTTCACGAATCATTTGGTCGATTTTTTCTTCCACCGAGCCACGGGTGACGAATTTGTGCACCATCACCCGGTTGGTTTGACCAATTCGATAGGCCCGGTCGGTGGCTTGGTTTTCCACCGCTGGATTCCACCAGCGATCCAACGTGGAACACGTGGCTGGCCCGGGTGAGGTTTAGGCCAACACCACCGGCCTTGAGGGAGAGAAGGAAGAGTTGAGGTCCCCGGGGGTCCTCTTGGAATCGATCCACCATCGCTTGCCGATCACTTTTGCGGGTTCCGCCGTGCAGAAAGGGAACCTCAGACTTCCAGCGTTGTTGCATCCAGGCCTGCAAGAGGTGTCCCCATTCGGCGAACTGGGTGAACAGCAAAGCGCGATCGCCGGCTTCAATCACCTCTTCAAGGATTTCTTCCAGCCGCATGAGCTTGGCGGACCGGCTAAGGAATTCGGCGTCAACGGCACCTTCGCGTTGGGCTAAGGCCGGGTGATTGCAAATCTGTTTTAAACGGGTCAAGAGCGCCAGCACCTGGCCATGGCGTTGCCCTCGAGGTGCGGTGGCAATGGCATCGAGGGTGTCTTCAACGGTTTTGTTGTACAGCGATTTCTGTTCTTTGCTGAGCCCCACCCATTCGCTGAGCTCCACCTTTTCAGGCAGGTCGGAAATGATCGACTTGTCGGTTTTGAGGCGGCGCAGGATGAAGGGACCAACCCGTGCTTTGAGATCGCGTAACGACGACATATCGCCGTAGCGCTCAATTGGCATGCGGTAGCGCTGACGAAAAAAGTCTTCCTCACCCAACACTTTGGGGTTGAGGAAATCCATCAGCGCCCACAGCTCGCTGACGCGGTTTTCCACCGGTGTGCCCGTGAGTGCAATGCGGAACCTGCTGCTCTTCCCGGCTCGCGCTAGGTCTCGGGCCGCTTGGCTTTGCTTTGCCCCAGGGTTCTTGATCGCCTGAGCTTCATCGATCACAACCCCTTGCCAGTCGAGGTTGTCCAGCAGCTCACTGTCGCGTTGCATCAGTCCGTAACTGGTGAGCACCAGATCCACACCTTTGAGCTCTTTTTTCAAGGCGGCCGGCGTGGAAGGCCGGCGTGGCCCGTAGTGCTCTCTCACCGACAGCTCAGGGGTGAAGGCTTCCGCTTCCCGTCGCCAATTCGTGAGCACCGAGGTTGGGGCCACCAACAGCACCGGGCGTTTGAGTTCGTTTTCCGCTTTGAGGTGCTGCAGGAACGCCAATAACTGGATGGTCTTGCCCAAGCCCATGTCGTCCGCCAGGCAGGCGCCCTGATCGAAGCGATGCAGGAAGGCCAGCCAGCCCAAGCCACGTTCTTGATAGGGACGGAGTTGTCCGGAAAATCCCTCTGGAGCTGGCAGGGGATCGGGGGCTTTTTGCTGGTGGTATTGCTCGAGAACTCCCTGAAGACGAGGCCCTGCATCAAAGCGATGCACCGGCAGGCGCATCATGAGCTCCCCTTCTGTGGCCGTGAGCCGTAGTGCGTCGTCGAGGCTCAGTTCTGGATTGGCTCCACAAAAGCGTTCGGCGTTGCGGAGATCGTTGGGCCGTAGTTCGATCCAGGCGCCCTTGTGGCGTACCAGCGGACTTCGCTTACCGCTGAGACGTTCGAGCTCTCGGAGGGTGAGTGTGACGCCGCCGATCATGAGATCCCAGCTCCAGTCAAGAGATTCGCCGAGGGTGAAGCCGCTGGATCGATCCGGTAGATCCGCTTTAATCGCTAAGCCAAGCCGGCTGGCGAGGCCCCCTGAAAGACTGGGGGGCAGTTCGACGCCGATGCCGGCATTGCGGAGCTGGTGCGTTGCTGTTCGCACCAACACAAATGCCTCCGCTGGAGTGAGCTGCATCGTTTCCGGTGTTGCGCTTTCCAGTCCGCGTTCGATCGGAGGGAACACCGTGAGGGCTCGGCCAAGACCCTCCAGCAGCACTTCCCCCGCCTGGTCAACTTGGATTTCCCCCAGTTGAAGGGTTTCCGCTCCTGAGGCCCAGGCCGCGGCGGCCGGCAGCTTGAGGCTGGGATCGGCCTCCGCTTGCAATCCAAACTTCAGGTCCCAGAGTTCTTCGCCTTCGTTTGGGGTGTTGAGTTCGAGGCAGGTGCGGGCGGCCGCGAAGCCTCCGGCAATTCCCTCGCGCCAGTGCAGGCTTGCCGCGGTGAGGCGTTCTGCGTCTTCGTTGCCCACCTCCACAACACCGGTTTCTGAGGCCAGGGCCTCTTGCCACAAGGTGAGTAAGGGGTCGAGGCCTTCCGTGCTTGGTTCAAATCCCTTGCGCAGCTCCGCATCCACCAAGTCTTCAAGCAAGGTGGCCACCCTGAGGCGACCGCTTCGTGGGCGACAGCAGGCGACCGGATTGGCGGCTCGCATCGCTTCCGGTCGAAGCCTGGTGGTGCGGTTGCTGCGGCGTCCGAGTGGCTCACGCCAAGGGAGGGCACAGGTCGCTACGAGGGGCAGCGTCGCGGCGAGGTCTTCGAGCCGGCGTCGATCCTCCTCACGGTTCAGCAGGGGAACCCAGCGCGCTCGGTGGGGGTACCCCTCGCCTTTGCTTAATTCCATTTGGGGAATCCAGCGACCACGGGCCACCAAGCTGAGGGACCAACGTTGGAGGTGACTCCACCAGCGCAGTTCATCCCCAAGGTCTGGATGTCGGCCCGATAGGGGTAAACGGGCCAGCCATTCCGTGGCGGCCGATGGCTCGACCGCCAGGCCTTGCACTTGCCATGGCCACCATTCCATTTGTTTTGGAATGGGTTCTCCCGCTTGCATTGGCAACCCGGTCCAGGCTGGCCCCTCCGGATCTGGTTCGCTCGATTGGGTTCGACTTTTGCGGGGTTTGACGGTGCGGCTTGGGAGGGTGAGGCAGGCGGTGGCATCGATGCTGCCCCCAGGCATCAGGTCCCGTTCGGTCAACCAAGCCTTGAGATCGTTCGAGCCAAGGGTGAAGGGATGCAGAGCGGGTGTGAGTCCAGGTCCCTCCGGTGAGGCGACACGCCAGGTGTCAGCCCAAACGAGCAGTGCCGGTTGTCCGGAACTGCTGGAAGTACGAATGGCGGGAAGCCAGGTGGCGTGCAGCAGGCTCATGGCCGCGACGCGGGCAGGAAGCGGAGGGTGCTATGGAGTAAGAGAGCACTGCCGATCAACGGCAGCCAGGCTTGAAGAAACTCCAATATCACCAATGCCAAGCCATCGGAGTGCCAGTTGTCAAGGGGTAAGGGCATTCCAAGGCTTCGAACGCCACAGATTGCCCCCACGAGCCCGGCCTGTAAGTGCTGGTCGTCCGGGTCGGCACGGTGCAAATGAAAGGCCAATAATCCGTAAAACAGTCCGCATCCACCGGAGCGAATCCCTGCGTCGAGGCCCCATCCCAGGCCAATCGCACCAGCACTGATGCCAGCCAGCAAGGCCCAGCCAATCGACTGGAGCCGCAGTCGATTGCGGGACGGGTGATCGTCGTTCGGTGGGGCTGGCACCGCTGCTGGCGGGTTAGGGGCGATCATGACGGCAGGATCCTCCTTCCCTTCCATGGCTGCCGCCGCTTCGTCGTCTTCTGCAGCATCTCTGCCCCGTACTGGCGCTGAGATCCGTGCGGCGTTCCTGTGCTTCTACCAGGAACGGGGTCACAAGGTGATGGCAAGTGCCTCGTTGATTCCAGAGGATCCAACAGTGCTGCTCACCATTGCTGGGATGTTGCCGTTTAAGCCGGTGTTCCTTGGTCAGCAGCAGCGGCCAGCTCCGCGGGCCACCAGTAGTCAAAAGTGCATTCGCACCAACGACATTGAGAACGTGGGTCGTACGGCGCGGCATCACACGTTTTTTGAAATGCTCGGCAATTTTTCCTTCGGGGATTATTTCAAGCAACAGGCGATTGAGTGGGCATGGCAACTGAGTACGGAGGTGTTTGGCATTGATCCCAAGCATCTGGTGGTGAGTGTCTTTCGTGAAGACGACGAGGCGGAACAGATTTGGCGAGATGTGGTGGGGGTGAACCCCAAGCGGATCATCCGCATGGATGAAGCCGATAACTTTTGGGCGTCTGGTCCGACAGGTCCCTGTGGACCCTGTTCGGAGATCTACTACGACTTCAAGCCTGAACTGGGTGATGAGGGCATCGACCTCGAAGACGATGACCGCTTCATCGAGTTTTACAACTTGGTGTTCATGCAATACAACCGTGATGCTGAGGGGAGTCTCACGCCATTGGCGAACCGGAACATCGACACGGGTCTGGGTCTTGAGCGGATGGCTCAGATTCTCCAGAAGGTTCCTAACAACTACGAAACAGATCTGATTTTTCCGCTGATCCAAGCGGCAGCTGATTGTGCTGGTGTCGACTATCACCAGCTCGACGATGCGGGAAAGACGTCTCTCAAGGTGATTGGCGACCACAGCCGTGCCGTGACGCAGCTGATCTGTGATGGGGTTACGGCCAGCAATTTGGGACGTGGGTACATTCTGCGTCGTCTATTGCGTCGTGTCGTCAGGCACGGGCGGTTGATCGGGATTAATCGGCCCTTCCTGGTGATGATGGGTGAGGCTTCGATCGCCCTTCTAAAAGACGCCCACCCCTCAGTGCTCGAGCGGCAGGAGGTGATCTTGGCCGAGCTTCAACGGGAGGAATCGCGCTTCTTGGAAACCTTGGAAAGGGGCGAGAAGCTGCTCTCCGAAGTGCTGGACAGCAAGCCGAAGCAGATCAGTGGAGCCCAAGCCTTTGAGCTGTACGACACCTATGGCTTCCCCTTAGAGCTCACCCAAGAAATCGCCGAGGAGCAGGGGCTCGAGGTTGATTTGGCCGGCTTTGAGGAGGCGATGGAGCAACAACGTCAACGGGCCAAGGCCGCGGCGGTGAGCATCGATCTCACCTTGCAGGATGCGATCGATCAGGTGGTTGCCACGCAAAACGCCACCGCTTTCCAGGGCTACCAGGTTCTGGAACAACCCAGCTGCGTGCAGGCGTTAGTGGCCAACGGTGAGCCGGCTACCTCTGCCTCCGCGGGCGACCATGTGCAAATCGTGCTCGAGTCAACCCCGTTCTATGGCGAAGGTGGCGGCCAGGTGGGAGACCGCGGGGTGCTGTCTGGTGCCGATGTCATCGTTGCGATTGAGTCGGTGAGCCGCAGTCGCGATGTATTCGTGCATGCCGGACGGATTGAACGCGGCCAGCTAACGGTGGGTGATGCGATCACAGCGCAGGTGGACCGAGCCTGTCGTCGGCGTGCCCAGGCGAATCACACCGCAACCCATCTGCTTCAGGCGGCACTGAAGCAAGTCGTGGATCCAGGGATCGGACAGGCGGGGTCTCTTGTCGATTTTGATCGCCTGCGATTCGACTTCCACGCCCCGCAAGCGGTGACGACTGAGCAGTTAGAGCAGATCGAAACGTTGATCAATGGCTGGATCGCCGAGGCCCATGGCCTCTTGGTGGAGGAGATGGCGATTGACCAGGCGAAGGCGGCTGGTGCCGTCGCCATGTTTGGCGAGAAGTACGCCGACGTGGTGCGTGTTGTGGATGTGCCTGGGGTGTCGATGGAACTGTGTGGCGGAACGCATGTGGCCAACACCGCAGAAATTGGTCTGTTCAAGATCGTTGGCGAGAGTGGTGTTGCCGCCGGAATTCGCAGAATTGAAGCTGTGGCTGGGGCCTCAGTATTGGGGTATCTCAATGAGCGTGAGCTTGTGGTGAAGCAGCTCGGCGATCGCTTCAAGGCGCAGCCCGGTGAGATCGTTGAGCGGGTTGTGGCGTTGCAGGACGAGCTGAAGAGCACCGGCAAGGCTCTGATTGCTGCTCAGGCGGAATTAGCAGTTGCCAAGTCGGCAGCATTGGCGACAAAGGCCGTTGCCATTGGCAGTTTTCAACTGTTGGTGGAACGTTTAGATGGGGTGGATGGCGCGGGGTTGCAGGGAGCTGCCCAGAGTCTGGCTGCTCAGTTGGGCGATGGTGCTGCCGTGGTGCTCGGCGGCCTGCCCGATCCATCTGATCAAGGAAAGGTGATTTTGGTGGCGGCGTTTGGCAAAGACGTGATCGCTGCCAAGCAACAGGCCGGCAAATTCATTGGAACGATCGCCAAGCTCTGCGGCGGCGGCGGCGGCGGACGTCCAAACCTGGCTCAGGCGGGTGGACGGGACGGAGCGGCTCTGGCTGGAGCGTTGGAGACAGCACGAACGGAGTTGGAGGCTACATTTCAGTAACCAGGCTGGTGTTCGCCCCATCGGGGCACTCTTAGAGACATCTCCACAGGGTTCAGAGTGTTTTCAGTCTTGGAGGTAGGTGGTTTGCCGGAGGCTGCTTTCCAGGTGATCAAGCAGACGTCTTGACTCTTCGATCCTGAGTTTCCCGTTGCTGATCGCCCCTTCGGCGGCGATCCGTAACCGTTCCAACAACAGATCTGGATCATGTTCCATGGCCTTCAGGACGTCGGCGTTGGTGTCGCCACGAACCACATGATCCACTCGATAACTCCCGCCAGGGCTCAGGCGGATATGCACGGCGTTGGTCGTGCCGAACAGGTTGTGCAAATTGCCCATTACCTCTTGATAAGCACCACTTAAAAAGAGTCCGATCAAGTAGGGCTCATTCTCGATGAGTGGATGCAGCTCGAGCAGGGGTTTGGCTTGGCCATTCCCGATAAACCGATTGAGGCGACCATCGGAATCGCAGGTGAGGTCAGCCAGGCTGGCCAAAAGTGTTGGACGCTCTTCGAGGCGTTGGAGCGGAACCACTGGAAAGATTTGATCGATCGCCCAGGTGTCTGGGGCTGATCGGAACACCGAGAGGTTGGCGTAATACGTCTCCGCCAGCGCAGCTTTGAGGGCTTGGAGTTCCTCGGGGACGGAAGGCCCAGTTGGCAAGCGTTCCGCAATGGCAGCAGCGCAGGCCCAAGTGAGTTGTTCGGCGGTCGCCCGTTCTGGCAGCCCTGCATATCCCAGCCGGAATGCTGCCAGCGCGTCTTGCTTGAACTTCAAGGCATCGTTCCAGGCCTCCTGCAGGGGAGGCAGATCGTCTTGGTCTGAACCATCAAGGTTGTGGATCGTCTCGAGCGTGGTCCGCAGATTGCGAACAATCAGCGGCTCGTCTTCTGTTGCGGGGGGGATCGAGGCGGGCAATCGGCTGCTGCCAAGCACATCGAACACCAGCAAGGAGAAATGGCTGGCAATGGCGCGACCGCTTTCGCTCACCAGCGTTGGCAGGGCTACCCCATTGGGTTCGCAGCATTCCCGCACCGTGGCCACAACATCGTTGGCGTAGTTCTGCAGTGAGTAGTTGGTGGAGGCTGCCGTTGCTGTGCGGCTGCCGTCGTAGTCGATCCCTAAGCCGCCACCCACATCAAGGAATCCCATCGGTGCACCGAGGCGGGTGAGTTCCACATAGATCTGTCCGGCTTCCTGGAGCGCGTCCTTCAGCACGGCAATGTCGTTGATTTGGCTGCCGATGTGGAAATGCAGGAGCCGTAGATCGTCGAGTAGGCCGTGCTCCCGCAAGCGTTCGACGGTCGTCAGTAGGTCGGGGATGGCGAGTCCGAATTTGGCTTTGTCGCCGACGGAGCTGCCCCACCGGCCTGTACTGCGGCTGGCCAGCTTGGCGCGAATGCCGATGTACGGCGCGGCCCCCAAGTTGCGGCTCGCCTCGATAATGCGATCTACTTCATCGGGTTGTTCGATCACCACCACTGGGCGACGCCCCAAGCGCCTCGCCAAAATTGCAGTTTCGATGTACAGCCGATCTTTGTAGCCGTTGCAAATCAGTAGAGCGTCTGGATCGTCGAGGAGTGAAAGCGCAATGAGCAGTTCCGCTTTGCTCCCTGCCTCCAGCCCGAAGTTCCAACGCTTGCCGCAACTCACCAGCTCTTCCACGACGTGGCGCTGCTGGTTGCATTTCACCGGGAATACACCCTGATATCGCCCCTTGTAGCCGTATTGGGCGATCGCGCGTTCAAAGGCGCTGTGGAGCCGTTCGAGCCGGTCTTCAAGGATGTCGTCGAAGCGAATCAGGAGAGGAAGGCTGAGGTTGCGACTGCGCAACTCCTGAACAAGGTCGTGGAGATCCAGGCTTCCGCCCCGCTCACCCTGCGGTTGAACGCTGATGTGGCCGCGGGCATTAACGGAAAAATAAGGCTCGCCCCATCGCTCCAAGCCATACAGCTCAGTACTGTCCTGAATCGACCAGCCTTCGCCGTCTGCCACGTTTTCGCGCAAGGGGGATTGCAGAAATCTAGGGACTTTCGTCGTCCCAGTTCAGGGCATGTGCTTGCCAAGCGGGTGGGCCACCGTGGACGATGACGACGTTTTTCATTACTGCTCCTCTCTATGGCTGAACGCACTTTCGTCGCCATTAAGCCTGACGGTGTCCAACGCGGCCTGGTCGGCGAAATCCTCGGTCGTTTTGAGCGCAAAGGATTCAAGTTGGTGGGTCTGAAGCAGATCACCCCCAGTCGTGCCCTCGCGGAGGAGCACTACGGCGTTCATAAAGAGCGTCCTTTCTTCGCTGGTTTGGTGGGCTTCATCACGTCGGGTCCGGTGGTTGCCATGGTTTGGGAGGGCGACGGCGTGATCGCCAGTGCCCGCAAGCTGATTGGTGCCACAAAGCCGTTGGAGTCCGAGCCCGGCACCATCCGAGGTGATTTGGCCGTGAATATTGGTCGCAACGTGATCCATGGATCCGATGCTCCAGAAACCGCAGAGTTCGAGATTGGTCTTTGGTTCCAGCCTTCTGAACTGAACGACTGGAGCCCTTCGGATCAAGCCTGGCGCGTTGAAGATTGATGGCCTGATGGCTTTTTGACTGGATGGTTATGGCATCGCCCTGAATGGCGGTGGTGCCATGACCACCCTGTTGGCGGTGATCAGACGTTGTGGTGTGGGGGTTTCTGAAAACGCCCCCAATGGAATGCCTTTAAGAGGTCGTCGTCAGGGGCCCCAAGCCAGGCATCGGTTATCGCATTGGCGAGTAAATCAGCTGTGATGGCCGCTAACAGCACCCCATTTCGATGGTGTCCGCAGGCCAGCCAGAGTCCACCGATTGGGCCTGGGCCCAGCAAGGGGCCTTCATCGGGAGTGCAGGGTCTGAATCCCCACCAGCGCTCCATGGGTGGCCAGCTTCCTGCCATGGGTAAGAGGTCTTGGATCCCGGCTTGCAGTTGGCTTTGTCCATCCGGAGTTAGTCCAGCCGTAAACCCGGCGCTTCGCTCACTGGTAGCCCCAACCACAATTAAACCGTCTTCCCGCGGCACCAGATAGGTGCCTGGCCCAAAAATCACACGCTTCAGCGCTTTGCGAGGCCCTTGTAGGGAAAGCATTTGGCCTTTCACGGGGAAAATCGGGAGTTCTGGAACTAATTTTTGGCTCCAAGCCCCGCTGCATAAAACCGCCATTCGGCAGGGATGGTGCTGCACCTCTCCTTCAGCGGTGCGCAAGCTGATCTGCTGGAGCTCTTGGCTGTCGCTATGGCGACTGAGGGCCTGAACCTCTGCCCCCTCTAGGAATTGCACACCGAGGGAGACACAGGCTTTTTCCAGGGCCCGCATCAATTGACGCCGGTTGTCGATTTGACCGTCCTGCTCAAACAGCAACCCCGCTTGCCAGTGGGGGGCTAATCCAGGTACCTCTTGCTCTAGAGCCTTGCGGGTGAGTGATTGTCCGAGGGCGGCCGTCGGGTGGCGCCTGCTGTCATCCTCCGTGGCGAACGGCACCACAATTCCACTCATCCGCAAACCACAGGTGAGTCCGCTGTCGTGTTCGATCTGGGCGACCCATTGCGGGATCAGCGCAAGACTCCGCTCCCCCAATGTAAGCAATTGGCCGCTGAGCCCCTCTGCGTGGGGAGCCAGCATGCCGGCTGCGACGAAGCCTGCGGCTTCATTCCGATTGCGGCTGATCACGCGGACTGCATGACCACGTCGGGCCAATTGATGGGCGATGGCTAGGCCCATCAGCCCTCCGCCCAGTACGACGATCGGTGGTGTTGTGGTCATGGTTGGCAGCGCAGCGCTTTGAAACCGCTGTTCAGCAGATGATTCAGACCGATCAAGGCAGATAAAACATCAGCTGTTGCAGGCTTCATGCTGTCCATTGGCCCATGTCAATTCTGATAAGGACGGGCCTGGTTCCATAGGATTCAGACATCAGCTTCATACCGCGGACGCATGGCCGACGCAGCAACCCAACTCCCCTGGGAGGCCGTTATTGGTCTTGAGACCCACGTGCAGTTAGGCACGGACAGCAAAATTTTTACGGCGGCATCGACCACCTTTGGCGATGAGCCCAACACGCACATCGACCCCGTTGTCTGCGGTTTGCCGGGCACCTTGCCGGTGCTGAATCAGAAGGTTCTTGAGTACGCCGTGAAGGCAGCGATGGCCCTGAATTTGAATATCGCAGAGCACAGCAAATTTGATCGCAAACAATATTTTTATCCCGATCTACCTAAGAACTATCAGATCTCTCAGTTCGATCAACCGATCGCAGAGGAGGGCTGGATTGAGGTGGAAGTCGCTGAGAAAGGCAAAGACACCTATCTCAAAACGATTGGGATCGAACGGCTCCATATGGAGGAGGACGCGGGCAAGCTTGTCCACGCCGGCAGTGATCGCCTGGCCGGTTCGACCCATTCGTTGGTGGATTACAACCGCGCTGGCGTGGCCTTGGCCGAAATCGTTAGCAAGCCCGATCTGCGTACAGGCCGTGAAGCTGCGGAATACGCCTCTGAAATTCGGCGGATCATGCGCTATTTGGGGGTGAGCGACGGGAACATGCAGGAGGGCTCCCTTCGCTGCGACGTCAATATTTCGGTGCGTCGAGGACCAGATGCTCCCTTTGGCACAAAAGTGGAGATCAAGAATATGAATTCCTTCTCCGCGATTCAGAAGGCTGTCGATTACGAGATCAAACGCCAGGTGAAGGCCTACGAGGCGGGAGAGCCTGTGGTGCAAGAAACCCGGCTGTGGGATGAAGGCAAGCAGCTCACCAAGAGCATGCGTAGCAAGGAGGGCGCCAGTGACTACCGCTATTTCCCCGACCCCGATCTCGGTCCGATTGAAGTCAGTGCCGAACAGCGCGAGGGCTGGCGGGCTGAATTGCCTGAGCTGCCTGCGGCAAAACGTCATCGTTATGCCGACGACTTGGGCTTGTCCCAATACGACGCCCGGGTGCTCACTGACGAGCGCCAGATGGCGGATTACTTCGAGGCGGTGGTGACTGCTGGAGCTGACGCCAAGCTCTCCGCGAATTGGATCACCGGTGATCTTGCGGCTTACGTCAACAGCAATCGGCTCAGTTTTGCGGCATTGCCGTTCCGTCCGGAGCAGTTGTCGGAAATGGTTCAGCTCATTGATGGCGGCAAGATCAGCGGAAAAATTGCCAAAGAAATCCTGCCCGAGCTGTTGGAGAAGGGCGGATCACCCAAGGCGATTGTTGATGAACGCGGCCTTGGAATGATTAGCGACCCGGCGGCGATCGAAGCGATTGTCGATGAGCTGTTGGGCGCCCATCCAGAGGAGGTTGAGGCGTTCCGCGGCGGTAAAACCAAACTGCAGGGCTTCTTTGTAGGGCAATTGATGAAGAAGACGGGCGGGAAGGCGGATCCGAAGCTGGCGAATCAAATTTTGAGCCAGAAACTCAAGGGTGGATGACGGCCACGAGCGCCATTCCGGAGGCCTGGCGCCAGTGGCTCATCCACAACCGCGATCGTGGTTGTGCGCGTGAAGAGATTGTTGAACGCGCCGTCGCCAAGGGATTTCCCCTAGTGGCGATCAATGCTGTGCTCGATACCCCTGCTCAGAACGAAGCTGCACTGATCTCGTCCGATGGGCTGAAGCCGCCGGTCTGGTCGCAGTGGTTCAACGCACCAATCACGGATCCGCAGCATCAGCCGCGAGCTGTTCGCGTGGCAACACCCCACGCCCAGCTGTATCAGTTGCCGTCTTTGCTGTCGCCTCTGGAATGCCAAGAGTTGATCGAGGCGATCAACTCGGCGTTATTGCCATCCACGGTGACCCGTGGCACGTACGATTACCGCACCAGTCGCACGTGCCATTTGCGTCATCATCATCCTCTGCTCTCCCGCCGCTTGGATCAACGCTTTGCGGAGTTATTGGATGTGGATCCACGCTTTTCGGAACCCATTCAGGGTCAGCGGTATGACTCGGGTGAGTATTTCAAGCAACACACCGATTGGTTTTCACCTGGCACCAAAGAGTTTGATCACAACACCAGGAATGGTGGGCAGCGAACTTGGACGGTGATGGTGTATCTCAATGCCGTGCAATTGGGTGGTGAGACGTGGTTTAAGCATCTGGACCAACGGTTTACCCCACGGCCTGGATTGGGTTTGGCTTGGAACAATCTTCAAGTAGATGGAACCCCAAATCGGAACACATTGCATGAAGCCATGCCGGTTGATGTTGGAAGCAAATGGGTGATTACAAAGTGGTTCCGAGAACGGACGGGACGGAATGGATAGCGACAGGCATTGATGGTTCATGGTTCTGTATTGATTCGGATTGATCAATAAAACTTGGTGAGTTAATCAATCTCGAATCATTCGTCCGAACATTTTCACTTTTCATCTGTATTGATGAATTGCATTGCTCGTTTGCCTTTGATTAAAGGAGTGCATCGAGTTGATCGTTGAGGTCATCGATCAGGCCAATGTTGTTGATCACAGCATCTGCGCGTTGCGCTTTGATGTCGATCGGCCATTGCGCCGCGATGCGTTGTGTTGCTTCGGTATCCGTGTAGTTGTTGCGTGCCATCAAGCGTTCTTTTTGTTGCAGTGCTGTACAGCGGACCACCCAAATCTCGCTGCACCACGCCTCGAGGCCGGCTTCAAACAGGAGTGGAATCATCAAAATCACGATCGGGGCGTCTGGCAAGGCTCGAAGTGCGTCATCAAAACGTCGCTGCACAATTGGATGAACGAGCTGTTCTAGCCAGCTCCGTTCATTGGGATCGTTAAACACAATCGAGGCCAGGCCAGCGCGGTCGATCTCTGACGTTCCATCTTTGATGACGCGATTGCCATAGCGCGACACAACAGCATTGCTTGCAGATGTTCCGGGGGTGAGTGCCTCTCGTGCGTAGAGATCTGCATCCAACACAGGACAGCCTCGTTTCTTGAGTAACGCCGCAACACTGCTTTTCCCGCTGGCAATGCCACCGGTGAGCCCGATGCGTCTCTGGGGTGGCCAATCGCCAAACGTCATGGTGGCGGAGGAAGATGAGTGAAGTCTCTCTTGCCGACGCGGCCGAAGCGATGGCTTCTATTTGGTCTCCCATCGATGGTGGGGTCACGGCGCCGAACGGTTTTGAGGCGGCAGGGGTTGTGGTGGGCCTTAAGCCCTCTGGTCGCCCAGATCTTGCCTTGATCCTCGCCCCAGACGAAGCGGTGTGTGCAGGCACGTTCACCACGTCCGTCGTGCGTGCCGCCTGTGTGGATCTCTGCGCGGAGCGGCTCTCCAGTCGAGACGGTCGGATGCGAGCCGTGTTGATCAACTCAGGCCAGGCGAACGCTTGCACTGGTGACCGTGGATTGTTGGATAGTCAGCGAGCGACGCAAGCCGTTGCGGACCAGTTGGGCCTTGATCCGGAAACCGTGCTGATCTGTTCCACCGGTGTGATCGGCGTACCGATCCCGATGTCAACGCTGTTGTCTGGCCTGGGGTCTCTGATCGCCGCGTTGTCGGATGGAGGTGGTCCTGCCGCCGCGCAGGCGATTCTCACCACAGATCTTGTGGAGAAACAGGCTGCTGTTCAGGCTGAGTTTGGGGGGCGAACGGTGCGGATTGGCGGGATGGCCAAGGGCTCCGGAATGATCCATCCGAACATGGCCACGATGCTCGGCTTCTTCAGCTGCGATGCCGGCATGGAGGCAGACATTTGGCGCGGGATGGTGCGCCGAGCGGTTCAGCGCTCATTCAATGCCATCACCGTGGACGGCGATACAAGTACGAACGACACGGTGTTGGCCTTCAGTGCTGGTGCGCCATTGGCTGTGGAGCACCATGCCCATTTAGAGGAGGGCCTCACGGAGGTGATGCAGCAATTGGCTCAAGCGATTGCTAGGGATGGCGAAGGAGCCACCTGCTTGATGGAGGTTCAGGTGAACGGTGCGGTGGATGAGGCTGCGGCCCTGCGCGTTGCCCGCACCATTTGTGGTTCCTCCCTTGTGAAAACAGCTGTGCATGGCCGTGATCCGAACTGGGGTCGGATTGTGGCTGCTGCAGGTCGGGCTGATGTTGCTTTCGACCCCGAAGCTGTGGAGCTTTGGATTGGTCCCCATCAATTAATGGATCGGGGCCAACCTGTCGTTTTTGATCGTGCAGCGGCTAGCGATGCCCTTCGCGAGGAAACCGTTCAGATCCGCCTTTGTATTGGTCAGGGATCTGGAAATGGTTGTGCTTGGGGATGTGATTTGTCGGATCAATATGTGCGTATTAATGCCGATTACACAACTTAGATGACATCTATGGAGCAAGGATCGGCATTGGCTCCTTGGAATCAATTTGAATTTGTTTTTTGAGATCTGTTTTGCAAATAAGAATGATCC
The DNA here is from genome assembly GCF_000153805.1 of Synechococcus sp. BL107. Taxonomy (NCBI): domain Bacteria; kingdom Bacillati; phylum Cyanobacteriota; class Cyanophyceae; order Synechococcales; family Synechococcaceae; genus Synechococcus; species Synechococcus sp. BL107. Next base: position 530,436 of record NZ_DS022298.1, read on the forward strand.
TGACCTTTGGTGATGACTGTGCGTCCTTTGTCACTTTTTTGTGCGTTTGAATGCGGTTTGGCGTTGAAATCTCTGGCAAAATAAACTGATTAAACCTTTCTCTAGATGGCTCAATCCCAGCCTGTTGAATCGACCGTCGTGGGACGGCCACGTTTCTGGGTTGGTCCACTGGTGGCTGGGTGCTGTTTTGCCATGGGATTTGGTGTGACCAACCGCGTGGTGAGCCTGCAGAGCGATAGGAAGCCTGTGCAAACACAGCGCTTTGCCCCGTCTTATTTCCCGGGTGATTCCTTGCAGAATCTGCGTTCAATCCACCGGGGTGACGCGCATGTTCAGGTGGATTTAGCCGCCCGAAAGCCGGCCTCGGCGGAGCCAGACGCGGCCGTTCTGCCGTCGGATCCCACCGCTCTTGAGACAAGCCTGGCGCCTCAGCTCCCACTGGATGAGGAGAGGCCCTGGACGGCCCCAACTTGGTCTGATCCTGATGCCGATCTTGTGCCCACTGCGTCGTCGACGGAATTGATTCCCAACCTGGACCCAACGCCAGCCCCCGCATCTGCTCTGCTCGCCCCACCCCCGGAGGTTCTCCCTCCTTCTTTTGTTGCGGAGAACGACGCCCAACAGCTGCTCCCACTGCAACCGTTGATGCCTCCCTCCCAGCCCTGATCGGCCAGACGCGCCTTGGATCTGCCACAGTTTCTGTGTACGCCAATGGTCCATGGGCTCCCCGGACGCCTTGATACGCGCAGCAGTTCATCGGATCAGTGCTCGGGTCGGCCATGGTTTGGCCGATACGGCTGCTGAGCTGGCAGTCTTTGCGAAGGATGCTCCCGAGCGGTTTCGCCAGGAATGGGAGCTATTTCAAGAAGAAGTGCGCGAAGAAGCCGAGCGCTTGGAACGCGGTGACTCCTCCCCTGTTGCGTCTGATGCTGATTCCATTCAGGGACCAACGACTGAATCCCCACAGCAGGTGATTGATCGTTTGCGCGCCAGCGTTGCTGACCTCAGTCAGCGGATCGAGGCGCGTTCTTAATGCGTCGTTTGAACATCGCGTTTGGTTTGCAGCGGGCCATCCGTGCACTGGTGATTTGGCGTGCCGTTCTCACCCTTTTGTTGTTGCTGTGGTGGGACGGCCAATCTTGGACCTATCGCGGTGGGGCGACACGGGAGCGCCGCGCTGAACGTCAGCAACAACGTGCTCAGTGGCTGACCCGTCAGCTGTTGCAATTGGGGTCGGCGTTTATCAAGCTCGGGCAGCTGTTGTCCTCTAGGCCCGACATCCTTCCAGCCGGGTGGGTGAGTGAGCTGGCGTCCCTTCAGGACAATGTGCCGGCTTTCAGTTTCGATCGTGTTCAGACGGTGTTGGAGGAGGAGCTCGGCCAGCGCTGCGCTGAGGTGATTGATCTTGACCCCCAACCCCTCGGGGCAGCGTCTCTTGCCCAAGTGCATCGCGCCAGCTTGCGCAGTGGTCGGCAGGTGGTGCTCAAAGTGCAACGGCAAGGGCTGGATCGCCGTTTTCGCCTCGACCTCGATGTGATGCAGCAGGTCGCGGCGGTGTTGCAGCGTCATCCCACTTGGGGGCGGGGTCGTGATTGGCCTGCCATGGCCCGTGAGTGTCGCCGTGTGTTGTTGCGTGAGCTCGACTTCCGGGTTGAAGCGCAATATGCGGCTCGGTTTCGTCAACAGTTTCTTGACGACGAACAGATTCGTATCCCAGGGGTGATTTGGGAGTTGAGCACCCGTCGGGTGCTTTGTTTGGACTACTTGCCCGGGATCAAAATCAATGACCGCGAGGCGATGCTTGAGGCGGGCATCAATCCCTCCGATGTAGCCGAAATCGGTGCAGCGAGTTATCTCAAACAGCTGGTGAGGTTTGGCTTTTTTCATGCCGACCCCCATCCTGGAAATCTTGCTGTCGCCAGCGACGGCGCCCTCATCTATTACGACTTCGGGATGATGGGTGTGCTGTCGGATGGTTTACGTCGCCGACTGGGATCGATGGTGCGCGCTGCCGCAGCCCGAGATTCCGCTGCCTTGGTGGCTGAATTGCAGGCGGCGGGATTGATTGGAACTGAGATTGATGTCGGCCCTGTCCGACGGTTGGTGCGCGTGATGCTGCAGGACGCGTTGACGCCTCCATTCAGTTCCAATGTGATCGACAAGCTGTCGGGCGATCTCTACGACCTTGTATACGGCCAGCCCTTTCGCTTGCCGGTTGAGTTGATCTTCGTGATGCGGGCGCTCTCCACATTTGAGGGCGTTGGCCGCAGCCTCGATCCAGCTTTTAGCCTTGTTTCGATTGCCAAGCCCTACTTACTCCCTCTGATGACGTCCAGTGGATCCGGTACGAATGATCTGTTCAATGAGCTGGGGCGCCAGGTGGGAGCCTTGAGCAGCAAAGCTGTGGGGATTCCCAGGCGCCTGGATGAAAGTTTGGAGCGCCTTGAGCAGGGCGATCTGCAACTCCAAGTTCGACTGGGTGAGTCGGACCGTCAGTTCCGGCGCATGATCGTGGCGCAACAGTCGATTGGCCAAGCCGTTCTCTTGGGCTGCTTGGCTTTGGCAACGGCGATTATTGGTGCCAGTGCTCGCCCCGTTTGGTCGCTTTTACCTGCTGCGGCCACGCTTCCTGTGGGCTTGGGCTGGTTTCGAATGCAGATGAGAATGCGACGCGATCAGCGATTGGAACAGTTACCTGGCTCCAACCGCTGAGGTTTATCGGTGGTTGATCAGGCTTTGCCGCGCGGGCCCTGGCCCACAGCACCCGCATACACGGCTTGACTGCCGAGTTCGTCTTCGATGCGCAGCAGCTGGTTGTACTTGGCGACCCGCTCGCTGCGGCTCAGGGAACCGGTCTTGATTTGGCCGGCGCGAGTGGCAACCGACAGGTCAGCGATGGTGGTGTCTTCGGTTTCGCCGCTGCGGTGGCTGATCACGCTGGTGTACCCAGAGCGACCTGCTAGATCGATGGCTTGCAGGGTTTCGGTGAGCGAACCGATCTGGTTCACCTTGATCAGGATCGAATTGGCGGTGTTGTTGTCGATTCCTTGTTGAAGTCGCTTGGTGTTGGTGACGAAGAGGTCGTCACCAACAAGTTGCACCTTGCTGCCAAGACGCTCGGTCAGCAGCTTCCAACCTTCCCAGTCGTCTTCATCCAGACCGTCTTCGATCGAGACGATCGGGAATTTCTCCACCAGTCGCTCCAGCTGGTCCACCATCTCGGCGCTGGTGTAGCTGCCGCCATCGAAGGCATAGCGACCGTCTTTGAAAAACTCGCTGCTGGCCACATCCAGGGCCAGGGAAATCTCTTCGCCCGGTTTGTAGCCGGCCTTGCTGATTGCCTCCACCAGGATTTCCCCGGCTTCCACGTTGCCGAGATCGGGTGCAAAGCCGCCTTCATCGCCAACAGCGGTACTCATGCCTTTGGCGCTGAGCAATCCTTTCAGGGTGTGGAACACTTCGGTGCCCATTCGCAGCGCTTCCCGGAAGCTCGGGGCGCCGTGGGGCACCAGCATGAACTCTTGAAAGTCCAGGCTGTTCGCGGCATGGGCACCGCCATTGATCACGTTCATCAATGGCACCGGCAAAAGATTGGCCAGCGGCCCCCCCAAATAGCGGTAGAGGGGCAAGCCCAGTCCATTGGCAGCGGCCCGTGCCGTGGCCATGCTCACCGCCAGGATTGAGTTGGCACCAAGGTTGGATTTGTTGTCGCTGCCGTCTAGCTCAAGCATCGCTGCATCGACAGCGGCTTGATCGAGTGCCGATAAGCCGCAGAGAGCAGGGGCAATGCGCTCTTCGATATGGGTGACGGCCTGGCTGACACCTTTCCCCATATATCGCGTGCCGCCATCACGAAGCTCATGGGCTTCATGGGCCCCAGTGCTCGCACCGCTAGGCACGATGGCGCGTCCCATGGCGCCGCCTTCGAGAAGCACTTCGGCCTCGACGGTTGGATTGCCCCGGGAATCGAGCACCTCCCGGGCCACGATGGTGTCGATGACGAGGTCGAGGGAATCGATCACGTTGTGACGAGGTGGTTAACCCATGAATCCTATGGGTCGCCCCTCATCAGCCCTTGTCGTGGGTGAATCACCCCGGTCAGAATATGCGCACGTTCACCCACCCGGTTTCTTCGCCATGCGGATGCTGCACACGATGCTCCGGGTGACTGATTTGGAGCGTTCGTTGGCGTTTTATACGGGTGTTTTGGGGATGAATCTGTTGCGGCGCAAGGACTATCCCAACGGCAGGTTCACCTTGGCGTTTGTTGGTTATGGCCCTGAGACCGAGCAAACGGTGTTGGAACTCACCCATAACTGGGATACCGACGCTTACAGCCTTGGTGATGCTTATGGCCACATCGCTCTTGGCGTCGACGACATTCGAACCACCTGTGCGGGAATTGCTGGAAAGGGTGGCCGTGTGGTGCGTGAACCAGGGCCGATGAAGCACGGAACCACGGTGATTGCGTTTGTCGAAGATCCCGATGGTTACAAAGTGGAGTTGATCGAGCTCTCCTCCAAAGCCGCTGTTTAACCCTGGATGACTGGTTCCCCTTCCTTCAACGGCAGCCTCACCCACGAACCCGACCGTTTCAGTGATGCAGCTTGGGATCTCCTCCTGAGTGCCCAAGATGTGGCCCGCCGTTGGCGACATGAACAACTCGATGTGGAGCATCTGATCCAGGTGCTGTTCACGGATCCAGCCAGTCGCAATTGGGTGGAAGGTTTGCCCTTGGTGGTGGATGAATTGCTGGACCGTCTGGAGGATGTGCTGGCTGATCAGCCTTCTGGGCAGGGGACGGATCTATTCATCGGCGAAGACTTGGAGCAGTTGCTGGAGTCTGCGGATGCGGTGTGCCAACGCTGGGGAGTGGAACGGATCGATGTGCCACAGCTGCTCATGGCCATTGGGGCTGATCCACGCCTCGGTGCTGAGTTGTTTGCAGGGTTGGGCTTGTCCGCCGACCGGTTGGAAGAGCTGTTGCAAGCTCCGTCCATAGCGACTCAGCTATCACAGCCCTCGCCATCACAGCCCGCGCCATCCGTGTCTCGGCCGAGCCCCCAGTCGTCTCGGCTGCCACGTCCATCTCAGCAGGCGCGGGATCCTCAGCCCCCCCGTGAGCAGCAACAGCCTTTGAATCCGCCCCAGGTGTCTCGCAGGAATGGGGCTGACGTGGCTCCACTGGAATCAGCGTTGCCATCTGCGGAATCCCAGCGCTTGGATCCGGAGGAGCACGAGGCGCCGCCCACCGCCCTTCAATCCTTCGGGCGTGATCTCACGGCGGAGGCGGAGGCCGGTCGGCTGGATCCGGTGATCGGCCGAGATAGTGAGATCCGCAATTTGATCAAGGTCTTATCGCGCCGCAGCAAAAACAATCCGGTGCTGATCGGAGCACCAGGTGTGGGCAAGACGGCCGTTGCCGAATTGTTGGCGCAGCGGATTGTGTCCGGCGAAGTGCCGGAATCGCTCCAGGGGCTGCGATTGATTTCCCTCGACCTCGGAGCCCTCATCGCCGGCGCCAAATTTCGGGGTCAATTCGAGGAACGGCTTCGCTCGGTTTTGGAGGAGGTGAGTCGCCCTGATTCGGGGGTGGTGTTGTTTGTCGACGAATTGCACACGGTGGTGGGGAGCGAGCGCAGCAGCACCGATGCCGGCAGCTTGCTGAAGCCTGCCCTCGCCAGGGGTGATCTCCGTTGTATCGGTGCCACGACGCCCGAGGACTACCGCCGCACCGTGGAGAAGGACCCAGCCTTGAATCGTCGCTTTCAGCAGGTGCTGATTCGAGAGCCGGATTTGCCTCTGAGCTTGGAGATTCTGCGTGGCTTGAAGGAGCGTTACGAGCTGCACCACGGCGTGTCGATCACGGATGAGGCGCTGCAAGCCGCGAACCGACTGGCGGATCGGTACATCAGTGATCGCTGTTTGCCCGATAAGGCCATCGATCTGATCGATGAAGCGGCTGCCCAACTCAAGATGGAAGTCACCTCCAAGCCCCAAGTGGTGGAGGAGGCAGAGGCTGATCTTCGCCGGGTTGAATTGGCCTTGCTGGCGGCAGAACAGGCCCCGGAAGCTGAGCGAATTCAGTTGCAACGCAACCGTCTCGATGGTGCGGCCCGCCTCGACGACTTACGTCGTCGTTGGCAAGAGGAGCGGAACCAATTGGACGAACTCGGCCAGTTGTTGCGTCAGGACGAAGATCTTCGCCATGCCATCGCTGAGGCGGAGCGCGACGGTGACCTGGAAGAAGCAGCGCGCTTGCAATACGACCAACTGCACACGCTTCAACAACGCCGGGAGGAGCTTGAGGCTTGTCAGGCTGAGGCGCAGGCCGCCGGCACCGCGTTATTGAGGGAGCAGGTGGAGGCTGGGGATATCGCCGATCTTGTGGCGCGATGGACGGGCATTCCCGTGCAGCGGTTGCTCGCCGGAGAGCGGCGGAAGCTATTGGCAATGGAGTCTCACCTCGGCGAACGGGTGATTGGCCAGGCGGAGGCGGTCACGGCGGTGGCAGCGGCGATTCGCCGCGCCCGAGCAGGCATGAAAGATTCGCGACGACCGGTGGGGTCGTTTTTGTTTCTTGGTCCGACCGGTGTCGGAAAAACGGAGTTAGCCAAAGCCTTGGCGGCATCCTTGTTTGATGAAGAAGAGGCGTTGGTGCGCCTTGATATGAGTGAGTTCATGGAGCGCAACGCCGTGGCGCGATTAATCGGTGCGCCGCCGGGTTACGTCGGATATGAGGAGGGTGGTCAGCTCACCGAGGCGGTGCGGCGGCGTCCTTACGCCGTCCTCCTTCTCGATGAGGTGGAGAAGGCCCATCCCGATGTGTTCAACCTGTTGTTGCAGGTGCTCGACGATGGTCGCCTCACGGATTCCCAGGGCCGAACCGTCGACTTCCGCCACACGGTTGTGGTGATGACGAGCAACCTGGCCAGCCCGGCAATTCTCGACCATGCTCGGCAAGAGAATGCTGATGATGCCGCGCTCCAACGCAAGGTGGATGAAGCGTTGGCCAGCCAATTCCGACCGGAGTTTTTGAATCGCATTGATGAGGTGATTCGATTCCGTCCGCTGCAGGTGTGGGATCTCGTGAAGATCGTGGAGTTGCAGCTCCAGGAGTTGACGAGCCTGCTGGCGGAACAGGGCCTGTCGTTGGCGGTTGGGGATGGGGTTGCTGATGCGTTGGCGCGCCAGGGCCATGAACCCGAGTACGGGGCAAGGCCCCTGCGGCGGGTTTTGCGGCGCCAGGTGGAGAACCCATTAGCCACCCAGCTTCTCGAGGATCGCTTTGCGGGAGCGACGGGTGTGAAGGTTGCTGTTGGAACCGCCGATGGAGAGCCGCTGCTGTTTGAGCCGCAACTTTGATCAAGAGGGCATCAGTTAGTGTGGATCTTTGGCGAAGTGCCTTTTGGCACCGTTGTCAACTTCCGGTCCCACCCCCCAGTGACCAGCCCCACCCAAGAGGACACCAAACCAAACGGCCCTGAGCCCTCTACAGAGTCCACCCGATCGGGTGGTTTTTTGGCAGAGACGGTTCAAGAGTTGAAATTGGTGGTTTGGCCTAGCCGACAACAGCTTTTCAGCGAATCCATCGCTGTGATCTTGATGGTCAGCCTGTCGGCCGCAACCATCGCTGCCGTGAGTCGCTTCTTTGGTTGGGCTTCATCTCAGGTGTTCCGCTGACTCGCTCCTTCCTTTCGCCGTGCCCGACGACTTGACCACACCGGACGCCCTTGAGGTGATCGATCTGCCGGCCCCGAATGCTGGGGAGGATGGAACGCTTGCCATGGAGCCTGTCGCGAATACCGCTATTGCTCGGTGGTACGCGGTTCAGGTCGCTTCGAGTTGCGAGAAAAAAGTGAAAGCCACCCTGGAACAACGGGCGGTCACCCTTGGGGTGAGCAACCGGATTCTTGAGATCGAGATTCCGCAAACGCCGGCGATCAAGCTTAAAAAAGACGGCAGCCGTCAATCCACTGAGGAGAAGGTGTTTCCTGGTTATGTGCTCGTCCGGATGGTGCTGGATGAGGACACGATGATGGCGGTGCGCAGTACACCCAACGTGATCAATTTCGTTGGTGCTGAAGATCGACGCGCTACCGGGAAAGCCCGTGGCCACATCAAGCCTCGTCCGCTTAGCCGTTCCGAGGTGGATCGCATCTTTAAGCGCGCTGCCGAGAAGAAAACCGTCGTTAAGGTCGATTTGGCCGAAGGCGATCAGATTCTTGTCACCGCTGGTCCGTTTAAAGACTTCCAGGGTGAAGTGATCGAGGTGTCTGGTGAGCGCAACAAGCTCAAAGCGTTGCTGTCCATTTTTGGACGGGAAACGCCAGTTGAGCTGGAGTTCTCCCAGATCAGCAAGCAGAACTGACATCATGGCGGCCGTCTCCCTGCGGAGGGCGGCCTTTGGGGTGGTTTTACATCCCGCCGCATCCGGCCCACGGGCTTGATGATCCGTAGTTGTCCAAACCCCTTAGTCGATGGCCAAGAAAGTCGTAGCTGTAATCAAGCTGGCCCTTCAGGCCGGCAAAGCCAACCCGGCGCCGCCCGTGGGCCCTGCCCTCGGTCAGCACGGCGTGAACATCATGATGTTCTGCAAGGAGTACAACGCTCGGACGCAGGACAAAGCCGGACTCGTGATTCCGGTGGAGATTTCGGTCTTTGAAGACCGCAGTTTCACCTTCATTACGAAGACACCTCCAGCATCTGTGTTGATCACTAAGGCTGCCGGTATCGAGAAAGGATCAGGCGATTCTGCAAAGGGCAGTGTCGGCTCCATCAGCCGCGCTCAGCTCGAGGAGATCGCAAAGACCAAGCTCCCCGATCTCAATTGCTCCAGCGTTGATTCCGCCATGCGGATCATCGAAGGCACTGCCCGCAACATGGGCGTTGCCGTTAGCGATTGATTGCTTCGTTCACGCTCAACGTTTCACTCTCAACCTCATTACCGGGGGAGACATCGCTGATGTCGTCCGTACCCCAACTCTGATATGCCCAAACTTTCAAAGCGCTTGGCCGGCTTGGTCAGCAAAATCGAGGATCGTTCCTACGGCCCTCTCGAGGCGATTGCTCTCGTCAAAGACAACGCCAACGCCAAATTTGACGAAACGATGGAAGCCCACGTGCGGCTTGGCATCGATCCCAAGTACACCGACCAGCAACTGCGCACCACGGTTGCCCTGCCCAACGGCACGGGTCAGACCGTTCGCATCGCCGTCGTCACCAGTGGTGAAAAGGTAGCTGCCGCCAAAGCTGCTGGCGCCGAGCTCGCTGGCGATGAGGATTTAGTCGAAGCGATCAGCAAGGGAGAAATGAATTTCGATCTCCTGATTGCCACTCCGGACATGATGCCCAAGGTGGCCAAACTCGGCCGCGTGCTTGGTCCGCGTGGCCTGATGCCGAACCCAAAAGCTGGAACGGTGACTACTGATCTCGCCGCTGCGATTAAAGACTTCAAGGCGGGCAAGCTCGAGTTCCGTGCCGATCGCACCGGCATCGTCCATGTACGTTTTGGCAAGGCCAGCTTCAGCGCTGATGCCTTGCTGGAAAACCTCAAGACGCTGCAAGAAACGATCGATCGCAACAAGCCCAGTGGCGCGAAGGGGCGTTATTGGAAAAGCTTGTACGTGACGTCCACGATGGGCCCATCCGTCGAAGTGGATTTCTCGGCCCTTCAGGAGATTGGTCAAGAGGGCTAACGCCCTTTGATCTATATTGAGCCATTGGCGAAAGCCAATTCGGGCATGTGCCCGGCCAGAGACAGCAGGTTGGGTCTTGGAACGTTCAAACGTCCCTCGATCTCGTAAGTCCCGCCGAGGCAAACGCGCAACATTTTTTCTCCCCCGTGAGATTGGATTGGAACGCGGCCTCGTCTCATTTATGAGACTCGATCGGCCGCATGTCCTGCTTGTTCCTTCAATCCGATCCAATCATCATGGGCCGCACTCTGGAGAACAAGCAACAGATCGTCGGAGAGCTCAAAGGGCTCCTCGCCGAGACCGAGCTGGCATTGGTTCTTGATTTCAAGGGCCTGTCCATCAAGGAAATGTCTGACCTGCGGGATCGTCTCCGGGTCACCAACAGCGTCTGCAAGGTGACTAAAAACACCTTGATGCGCCGTGCCATTGATGGTGACAGCTCCTGGGCCAACCTCGATTCACTTCTGACCGGTACCAACGCTTTCGTTCTTGTAAAAGGCGATGTTGGTGCTGGTGTTAAGGCCGTTCGGTCTTTCCAGAAAGAAGTCAATAAGTCTGAGACGAAGGGCGCTCTTTTCGAAGGCAAGCTTCTCTCTCAAGACGAGATCAAGGCCATCGCTGATCTTCCTTCCAGGGAAGAACTTATGGCTCAGATCGCTGGTGCAATCAACGCTGTGGCCACCAAGGTTGCCGTTGGCATCAACGAGGTTCCCACCGGTATGGCCAGGGCACTCAAGCAGCACGCCGAAGGCGGCGACAGCTGAGTTAGCTCTGCCACCACGTCTATTTCCTGATCTGTTGCTGATTTTCAACCATGTCTGCAAAAACCGACGAAATCCTCGAATCGCTGAAATCCCTTTCCCTGCTGGAAGCTTCCGAGCTTGTTAAGCAGATCGAAGAGGCTTTTGGTGTCTCCGCCGCCGCGTCAGCTGGCGTCGTGATGGCTGCTCCTGGCGCTGCTGGTGGCGGTGAGGCTGCTGAAGAAAAGACCGAGTTCGATGTTGTCTTGGAAAGCTTCGAAGCTTCCGCCAAGATCAAAGTTCTCAAGGCCGTTCGCGAAGCGACCGGCTTGGGCTTGGGCGATGCCAAGGCCATGGTCGAGGCCGCTCCCAAGGTGGTCAAAGAAGGTGTGTCCAAGGACGATGCCGAGGCCCTCAAGAAGGCCATCGAAGAAGTGGGTGGCAAGGTCACGGTCAAGTGATCCTGTGGGATCGGCTTTCCGCCGATCCGCATCTCATTCTTTTCAACAAAAGCAACCCTCCTTCGAGGGTTGCTTTTTTGTGGTGCCTTGGACTTGCCAATAAAAAAACCCCGCCAAAGGCAGGGTTTTTTGAGGAACACGTTCAGGAGTCTGTCCTTGTTTCGACCCTGAAGAGGCGTTCAGCACTCCTCACACAGATAAAAATTAGGGCCCTCAAATTGTGATTGGTTGTTCTGCCGGACTCTCTAGCAACTGGCACTGTGCCACTGTCTAGCGTTGGCTCTTGTAAGGGATCACTTGCAGCGGGATCGGTCCAGCGCTGGCGACTCGCTGAACACTGCTAAGCCGTGATGCCAAGGAACTACCACGTGATGTCTTGGGGCTTGGTGGGATTGGTGGCGGCATGCTCGGGGCTCTGGAGGGTCCGAGCTTGGCCATGCTTGAGCCTCTGGCCTGGCGAATCGCCCGCGCCATCAACAGCTGAATCGGATCTGGATTGGCGAAATAAAGATGGCTCAGGGTTTGTCCTTGGTAAGCGCGTCGTTCGAGCTGCCAGTCGTCATTCAGCTTTAGCCGAACAAAGCCATTGCGCTGTCGGCGGGGGATGGGTGCACGCCCAACCACGATCGGTGCTTTTTGATCTGGATTGAAGGCTTGCAGTTGCAGGGTTGATCCGCGTTGCATCACACGCAACCGGAACCGCCTGCCAAGGTCTGAACCGCCGCTGCGGAGGGAATAGCCATTGCTATCGAGATAGCGGCTGCAAATCCCTGCGAAATTAAAGCTGTTCAGCGTGGGCTCGACTAGGCCATCGGCGCGTGGCCTCCAGCACAGGGGTTTGCGTTTGATTTGTTCGAGCACCAGCAGTTTCCAGCCGGTCCGACCGACGGGTTGCGCCAGCACGGCAAACCGGTCTTGAGCGAGGGGCTTGCTCTCGAAGATTCCCCGGGCAGCGAGCGTGTTGGGCAACAGCAGGGCCAGAACAACCGTCGCAGCAACACCGGTGGCAGCCATGCCTGCGGCTTGGAGGTAAGTTCGCCTCATACACGGCTGCGTGAGAACCCGTGTTCTACCGAATGTTGCGAGGGGGGACCAATGGCTGATGGACGGGGCCGTGTGGTGGCTGCCGCAACGGATGGTGCCTGCCGGGGCAATCCGGGCCCGGGCGGATGGGGTGCGTTATTGCGGTTTGAGGATGGCAGCGTTGAAGAGTTGGGTGGTTATCACCCTGCCACCACCAACAATCGGATGGAGCTCCAGGCAGCTTTGGCGTTGTTGGAGCGCCTCAAAGACTTGCCCCGACATCCCGATCTCACTTTGAGAACTGACAGCAAATACCTCATCGATGGTTTGGGATCCTGGATGAAGGGGTGGAAACGCAAAGGCTGGCGAACGGCTGCGGGGAAGCCTGTGCTCAATCAGGATTTATGGAAGTCGTTGGATGCGGCTCGCCTCGACGACGTTCCGCTCACCCATGTGAAGGGCCACAGCGGTGATCCAGACAATGAGCGAGTCGACCGCATTGCTGTGGCGTTTTCTCAGGGTGCTGCTCCCGATTTAGCCGTTGGTGTGAAGACTTCGGTTGCTCCGGCGCCTCTTCAGAGCGATCTGGCGCCGGCACCGCTCCAGCAGCTGCTGACACGGTTGGAGCTCGCAGACCGGCTGGCGGAAGGGGCCTTTGCCCTGACGGTGATTGAGCTGGCGCAGTTGGTGGAACAACCCATCAAGCAGTTGGACGCCAAGGATGGCCCTTGGATTTGGCGTGATTGGTTGGTCAGTCCGGCGGACACCGGTCGCTGGCGCCTGCAGCGTCGCGCGGGAGGATCAGGGGAGTCGTGAGACTCCGGATGTCACCGTCTTCTTCGGATGGTCCGCTTGGCAGCGGTGCTTTTTATCAACGTTGGCTGGGGCCTCTCCTCGCTCGCGATGAAGGCCTCGATGCAGAGCAGCTCTCGCAAGTGGCATTAACGGCCCTTGGTCAGGCAAGCCTGCGCCGCCGCTGGCCCGGGGTGTCATCCGTTCTCGATGGTGTGGCGGCCGATCTACAGCGTCGCGACCTGCGCTTGGAGCAGGTGTTGTTTGGTTGTCGTTTTCCGAATCCCGTTGGTTTGGCGGCTGGATTCGACAAAAACGGAGTGGCGGCTGGGATTTGGGATCGTTTTGGTTTTGGCTTTGCCGAGGTTGGCACCGTCACTTGGCATGGTCAGCCGGGGAATCCCAAACCACGCTTGTTCCGCCTTGCAGAGGAGCAGGCGGCGTTGAATCGCATGGGATTCAACAACGATGGTGCACAGGCGTTGTTGAAAACCCTCGACCGTCAGCGGTTAGAGCCGCCGGGTCAACGCCCGGCAGTCTTGGGAATCAATGTGGGCAAATCGAAGGTCACATCCCTCGATCAGGCGCCCGATGATTACGCCGCATCCCTGGAGCACTTGGCTCCCATGGCGGATTACGCCGTCATCAACGTGAGTTCCCCCAATACGCCAGGTCTGCGCGATCTACAGGATTCAGTCCAGTTGCGGCGCTTGGTGGAGCGGCTGCGTCGGTTGGCGGCCTGCCCGCCCTTGCTGGTGAAGATCGCTCCAGATCTCGATGATGAGGCCATCGATTCGATTGCGCGTCTTGCCTATCAGGAAGGTTTGGCCGGAGTGATCGCGGTGAATACCAGCCTCGATCGGCTCGGATTGGCCCAACGACGCTTGGCCCAAACCGGTCGCACCTTGGCGGAGGAAGCGGGGGGATTGAGTGGTGCGCCCTTACGCGGACGAGCGCTTGAGGTGATTCGCCGCCTTCGGGCAGGGGCTGGGCCTGCCCTTCCGCTGGTGGGAGTGGGTGGGATCGATTCCCCGGAGACGGCTTGGGAGCGCATCGTGGCCGGTGCATCGCTGGTGCAGCTCTACACCGGTTGGATTTTTCAGGGTCCAGATTTGGTGCCTCGAATTCTGGAGGGCTTGGAAGGGCAGTTGGATCGGCATGGTCTGCGCTCCATTGGCGAGGCCGTCGGATCCGGACTCCCTTGGCAACCCTGACGTCTGTGCTGTTCAAGGGCGGTTTCACCGATAACCGATACCTTTGATGGAGTGGCGAATGCACGGTGCCTCTGCCATCCCTGGCTGAGATCCCACAACTCCAGGCATTGCAAAGCCAAGTCCGCCGCTTGTGGGCTGCCCAGACGGTGGTGGTCTTGGCATCGGAACGTGGACTGTGGATCGCTTGGCCGTTGAACGAGGAGTGGCAAGTCGCTGCAGGATCTTGGCCTGAAGGGTGTTGTCGCGATGGGATGCCGATGCAGCGGAGGCGATGGCCGAACTCTTGGCCGACCTATTGCTGGACCACGATTTGATCGACGCCCAGGTGGAGTTGTTGCTTCCCCTGTCGGGGGTTCACTGGCGTGTGTTGGATGGGATCGAGCCCGGTCAGTTCGAGCAGGTCAAGCCGGCGTTGGCGGATTTGCCTTGGCCGCTGCAGCCCCAGGAGAGTTACACCGCACTCACCTCCATGGGCACTTCTGATGGCTCAGTGACGGGGAGCTCAGTGACGGTGGCCCTTGGGGTGACCCGTCTACAGCTTCAGGCGTGGATTGATGTGATGGACCAGGCGGATTTGGTTTTGCGTCGCGTCGATTGGTGCCTCAGTTCGGCCCTGCGCGGCTTGCTGCAGCTCACCCATTCCTGGTCGGGAAATCTGGCTTGGCTGATCCAAGACGGCCGATCGTGTCGTTTGGTGCTGTTGCGAGGTGGTGTACCTGAGCTGGACCAGCTGATGACCACACCAGCTTCTGATCTTGAGGGCTGCCAGCGTGAGCTTCGGGCTTGGCTCACCGCCTGGCAAAAGAGGTCGCCGTCGTCGGCTGAACTGGGTTGGTGGTTGTCCGTGGCCCACGATCAGGCGGATCTCTGGAAGCCTCTTGTGGATGGGGGCCGCGGCGAATGTCTGCTGCCGCAGGACCTACCGCCTTTTGAGCAGGCCATCGATTCAGACCCAGCTCATTCACTTGAGCCGCTGGAGCATCTCGCCCTTCTAAGCAGCATCAATTGGGACGCGGTGGCCTGATGCAGAACGAGCGGCCCGATTTACTCCGCGATCGTCGCCTCGAGTTGGGACTTCCTCCCATTCCTCCGCCGCTGCGGCCAGCTCGCGGGCTGGTGGTGACTCGATTGCATCGATACCATCCGCGCATAGCTACGGCGTGAGAGTGGTACCGGCGTGTTGATCCATTCTTCGAAACCTCTCTTTTCTCTGGCCCTATCGATCGGCATGGGTTTGGCCGGGCCCGTTGGCCTGATCCATGGAGCGCCTCCGATGCAAGCCCGCACCCAAGAGGGTGTCGCGCTTCAGCTGGCGCGTCGGAATCGCCACATGGACGTGGTGGTATCGGGGCTGGGGGATACGGCTCGGGTGGTGACCCAGAGCAGTGACGGGTCGATGTGGACAGGGCGGTTGAGCAGTGGTGCCGATGCAGTGTTGAGCGCAGGGCCGCGGCAGATGTCGATCCCGGGTGTGGGTTGGGCCTCGATTCAGCCGGCTCCTATCGGCAGTGGCTTTCAGGTGGTGGTGAAAGGACCGCTGGGTGCGACTTTGCCCGCCCCGACGATCAGCGCGAATGGTGAGGAGTTAATTCTTCGTTTTATGGGGGTGTTGGCTGACACCAATCCTCGCCAGATGAGTCGGCTGGATTTGCGTCGTCCGGGACGGGTGCCGCAGTCGTCCTATGCCCCTCAATTGCGCCCCCGAGCCGTTGCACCGCCATTGGGAGATATGGCGATTGGAACGATGGTTTTGCAGAACCGCAGTTACGTCAATGTCAGCGGTCCGCCAGTAACGCTCTCGCTGAACAACGCCCCCGCCAAGGACGCGCTGATGTCGTTGGCTCGGTTGGGGGGATATGGCTTTGTGTTCGTGGGAGGGGATAGTGCGGCGACGCCTACTGGAGGTGATGGCGACACAACCGTGACGATGGCGTTTGCCGACCAGACCTACGGTCGAGCGCTGAATTCTGTGTTGTTGGCATCGGGGCTGCAGGCCAAGCTCGATGGACGCACCTTGATGGTGGGAACGTCGGTGTCGGGCAAAACCTTTGCCCCGCAGATGTCGAAGGTGTACCGCCTGAATCAAGCCAGTGCATCGTCTGCAGCTGATTATTTGGCCAGCCTTGGAGCTGAAATCAATAAGGTGACCGTTGTTGGCACCACCACTGGTGATAGTGGCGGCGGTGCTGGCGGTGGCGCTGGTAGTGCTGGTGGCGGGGCTGTTTCAGCCACGTTCACCGATGTTGAAACCTATGGCGCTGCAATGGGGCCACTCAGAGGCTTAACCGGTACGACCGATTCTCGGCTAGAGACGGTCACGTTGGTGGGTGATTCGCAATTAATCGCTGTAGCGGAGGGATATCTCAAGCAGATCGATTTGCGTCAACGTCAAGTAGCCGTAAAAGTTCAGATCCTCAACATTGATTTGCTTAATGATAAATCGATTGATTCGAGCTTCTCTGCAAAGTTGGGTGACACCTTCATTGTGAGTGAAAGTGGTCGGGCATTTATGAATTTTGGTGCCTATCGGCCTGGAAATCGTCAGGGTACTGGTTTGTTGAATAACGGCACTCAGTACACGTCTCCAGGCGAGTATTCGGCAGGATTGGGTCAAGTTCAGCAGCAGAAAGTCTTTGATCCTCCTCTCGTTGCAAAGCAGAAAGAGGTGACGAATCAGTCTTCGAATTCTGGCGGTACAACAACAACAACAACGCTGGTTCCCGTTTTGGTCGATGGACAAGAGGTGTTTGTTCCTTCCAGTGATCCCACGGCCGCGGCGAGTCTTACTCCCCGGTTCGATAAAAAAGGACGGCCTATTTATGTAGCGGGTAAAGATCCAAATAAGTTCTCGTATCCAGAAAATTCTTTTTACAGCTATGTCGAGGCGGTGATTGAAAGTTCTAGTGCAAAAACTCTTGCTCAGCCCACCCTTCTCGTCCAAGAAGGGCAAGAGGCAGAGGTTCAGACTGGCACAAGTGTGATTACGTCTGTATCAACAACTGACACTAGCAATGGCTCAACTCAGTTTGAATATTCCCGAGAAAATGCGGGTCTTTCATTGAAGGTGAAAGTCAGCAAAATTGATGATAATGGCTTCGTATCACTCAATATTGATCCGGAAATTTCCGTGCCAGAGCCGGCTGGTGAAAGTAATGGAGTCGCGATCTTTAATATTGTTGGCCGCAGCCTAAGTTCTGGTTCGATCCGCTTGCGGGATCGTCAAACATTGATCCTCACCGGTGTAATTCAGGATCAAGATAAAGAGATTGCCAGAAAATGGCCGATCTTGGGAGATCTCCCTGTGATCGGACAGCTGTTTCGTAGTACCGACTCTCAGCGCAGCAAAAATGAGCTAGTTATCTTAGTTACGCCGATGATTGTTGACGATGAAATGGGAGGGTCCTATGGCTATGGCTATCGACCCTCGACCCGCGAAGCGCGACAGCTGATGGGCCCAAGTTGAGATCAATCTGAGATCTTCACAAGGCTGGTAGAAAGAGTTTCATCGCCATGGGGAGGAGTGCTTGCGAAGTTGAAAGTAGACCATTTAAGACAGCAGATCCCGCACCATTTCCACTGGGCTGATTGTTGGGTTTGTCTTGAAGCGATAGGGCTGCAATGCTGAGCTGCTCAGCAGCCTCATTTGCGCCATTTTCGGCATAAAGCTGGCTTGCATAATTGAAGTCTTGAATCGCGAGTGGGCGCTTCCCCAGTTGTTCACGAGAGATCCCACGGGCCACCCAGCTTTCGGCAGATTCGGGTAGTTTGAGAATCGCTAACCCGAAGAGTTCTTCCGCATCGCTCCACCGATCCGATTCCGCCGCTGTCACTCCGGCGTTGTGGAGTGCGGCATAACTTTGCGTTGTTGGCTGAAGACCAACAGCACCACGCCAATGGGCTTGCTCAAGGGCATTTGGATCGAGGACCGCACCCGTTAGGTCCACCTCACGCAGATCAGTGCCCACTAGTGTTGTGCCTCGCAGACTGGCTCCTCGCAATGAGGCGCCACGCAAACTGGTGAAGCTCAAATCAGCGCCACGCAAATTGGCGCCATCGAGCCGCGCTTGGCTCAGATTGGCCCGTTGAAGTTTGGCTCCTTCAAGGTCGGCATCCTGGAGCTGGGCATGCACGAGATTCACATCTGCCAGTTGGCATTGCCGACATTGGTGTGTTTGCAGCAGTTGGATCAGGGCTGCATCGCCTCTCGGAGCAGCTGGGGCTGATGCTGTGGAACTGATCAGGGCGAACGTCAGCCAAAGCCGGAGATGGGAAGCCATCATTAGGTTCGCCGCAATGGCCTGTTGTAGCGATGCTTCTTCTGGATGTCGAACGTCTTAGGCGGCCATGACATCTGGCGTTTCACGGCCAGTGGCTTGTTCTTCTGGTTTGTGCTGTTCTCCGGTATCCGTGCCCTTCGCTTGCACCAACAGCTCTGCCGCTACGGCGTCCATCAATTCTTGTTTGGCAGCCCGCTGATGTGCTGCGAGTGGGATGGCTGGTGTTTGCAGGCGTAGGCGAACCCCTGGGTCGTTGGGCCATTCACTGTTGCTTCCCAGCAATTGCAAGAGGTCCACAACAGCCACCCAGTTAAGTGGAGCTCCTGCTCGGCTGCCGCTCGGGCGAAAGGCCGGTGGTGTTTCTCCGTGTTGCGTTAACGGATCAAACTCACCTTGGGTTGATGCACGAAACCGCACCACCGCCGCCGGATGCCGATGAAACCAGAGGCGATCGTCGCGAACGGCGTGATGCATCCATCGAAGTGGTTTCAAAAATTATGCCGTTGATGGCAAGCCTTGTTTAGGTGGCGCTTAACGCGGTGAGTTGTTCGTCGAGCATCGCCTTGAACTGAATCCAGGGCATCGCGCCTTCCACAATCTCCCCGCGATGGCTGTTGTCGGTGCGCGTTGGCCCGATCACAAAGGTGGGCGTAGCGCGAATGCCGTGGAGCTGGGCTTCGGAAACATTGGCGTTGATCAAAGCCTTTGTGGCAGCTCGATTCATACAGGCCTGAAGTGTGTTGGCATCAACTCCCTGTTCGCGGGCAATTGCCACTACTCCTTTGCATTGCAAGCAGCTCTGTCCATCAAATAAGGCTCCGTACGTTGTCCAATATTTGTTTTGCTCACCAGCGCACCGCGCAGCGGCAGCCGCAGGGAGAGCTTGGCGATGGAAGGGCAGGGGGAGATCTTTGTGGATGAAGCGCACGAGTCCGGTCTCGATGTACTCCTTTTTCAAATTGGGCATCACGGTTTGATGGAACTGTTGGCAGTAGCGGCACTCAAAATCACTGAATTCCACGATGGTGAGTGGTGCTCGAGCGGTACCAAGGCTGGGTTCGCCCTCCACTAGGAGATCAGTGGTGAGCTTGGGTTGGAGCCTCGTTTGGGGTTCCCCAGTTTCATTCGTGGGGGGACGTGGGGTGGTGGCCTGCAGGAGCAAGGTTCCACCCGTTCCAAGGCCAAGTCCCAGGGCCAGCAGTGCGATCGAGGAAGCAAGCGTGGAGAACTTCCGATGCAAAAGCCGCATGTTTCTCAACCGTCATTGACTAAATCATGGCGTTTTGATTGATTTCCCGATTCAATGGAAATCAATTCTGAGGTGCATTTTTGAGTTCGGGCGCCTGGCTGGATCTTGATCTTCTGCGGCAACGGCGCGAGCGTTTTGGAGATCAGCGCCCGGAGATCCTGCCTGTTCGCACCCTGCTGTTGCGGGGGGCAGCGATTGGTGCGGCTTTGCCACTGCTGCTGGTACTCACATGCGTTTGGTTGTTGTTTCAAGAACACCGCCTTGTTCAGGAAGCCAACGATCTGCAGCCCCTCGCCGCAGAACACGACATTCTTCAAGCGCAAATCCTGAAAGAGACCAATGCTTTGCAAGCTTTGGTTCAAACCAATAAAAATTTGGCCCGTTCGATGGCTGATGTGCGCTCGAGTTCGGCCTTGTTTGGTGAGCTGCGGCGTTTGATGCCGATTGCGATGCAATTGGACCAGGCCCAGGTGGATGGCAACCAACTGGAGTTACGAGGTGTGGCGGCGCAACCCAATGGTTTGCGGTCCGTCAATGCCTTGATGTTGTCGTTAGCTCAATCGGGCTTGTTTCAACCGGATGGCGTAGTGCTTAAGCGAGCCCAGCTGCAGGCTTCGAGTGGGAATCAGACGACTGCAGCGACCAATGGTCGTGTGATGTATTCCTTGATTGCTGAATTTTCACCCGATGCCGT
Organism: Synechococcus sp. BL107; assembly: GCF_000153805.1. Lineage (NCBI taxonomy): Bacteria > Bacillati > Cyanobacteriota > Cyanophyceae > Synechococcales > Synechococcaceae > Synechococcus > Synechococcus sp. BL107. The sequence goes on from NZ_DS022298.1 coordinate 550,584, forward strand.
GAAGGCGATTCGCCCTGAATTGTTGTCGCTTGGAGCTGATGGCCTCGATCAGCGAATGAAGCGGCTTGAGCAAGAAGAGGATCTGCTCGAATGACCAATCTCTCCGGTGAGCTTCGTCAGGGTCGGTTCAAGTGGCTGACACCAGAGAATGCTGTTGTTGTCTTACCTGTGTTGGCTGGTTTAGCGATGGCAGCCTTAATTGCTCCCTCCGGGATATGGCCGCTTTCGGAGCGAGTGACCAATAAAAAGGAGGAGGTTGAGTTACTCCGTAGTAAGAGCATCGCGGTGCCCCAGTTGAGGCAACAGCTGGCGGAACTATCTGCTCGTCAACGCCTGCGTGAACAGCAATTGGATCGCCTCCTTGCGCTAGTGGCAGGAACCTCTGAACTGAATACTTTTCTTTCTGAACTCAACGACCTGGCCTATGCCACTGGAGTGGTGATCACGACCACTGAGCCAGGGGATGTGCAGCGTTTCATTGCTCAGGCATCTCCAGCGGGTACAACAGATAGTGCACCCCCGGCGGCGGGGGGTGAGGCTGGCTCAGCGCCATCTGGTGATGCCCTTTTGAACAAGGGTTTGGAAAAGCGCTCGGCCGGACTCACCGTTCAAGGTGGCTTTCTTCCGGTGTATGAATTTTTACGTGCTCTCGAGAAACTACAGGTGTTTGTGATTGTTAGTGAAATGGATATTCAGTCAGAGGCCCAATCTCGCACTGAGAACAACGAAGTGGCTTCCCCGAAAATTAGGATGTCTCTCGAACTCACAGCCTATGGACGGCAAACTGTTAGCTACGACCCAGTCAATAATAAAAAGCCAGATATTCCTCCTAAAGAAACTGACCAGCCTTTATCTCTGCCCTAATGGTTTATCTCTACGCTGGATTGGGTGCCATGATGTTGTCGGGAATTATGGCAATTTTTGAGATGGGATTAGCTGTTACCGGTCAATCGCTACTTCGGCCCCCTGAAGACGTTTACTCTGCGGATATTGTCGCGAAAAATCTTGATAAAAGTTTCATTCAAAACTTATACGATGGCGAATGGGAAAAAGACTTTAAAAATGCAACTCCACCCGTTGCGATATCTTGCACTAACTTGCTCGAGCCTGAAGGATATTCTTGGAAATTACTTGAGACGGGCTTCTTTAAGGGCTCCTGTGCCGCCAATAATGCAAATCACCGTATTTTGGTAGAATTAAGCTCTGGAGTTTTTGCTTATCGCGTTTATAGCTGCTTTGTTGAGAGTGATAATGGAAAATGTTCTTTTGAACAGGAAGTCTAGGATATATGGTTGATGCGATTGTTGGTGGTGTCATTATGGTGGTAGCAACGACATCCTTGTTTCTTGCTATCGATGTGGCTGAAAGGGCAATGAATAGTTCCGGGCGTTATTGCCTAAGTGAATCCGAGAAAATAACCTTGAGTCGTGCGGGCTTGTCAGAAGGTGAGGTAGATATATTTTGGAGTCAGAATCTTAGGAATGCGCCAACTCATTTAGATAATGGTGATCCTGCTATGAGTGCGATGTCGGCCCAAGAATGCGAATAGTGGTTTGTAATGGTTCGTTGAGGAAGGTCTGCAGGATGCAATCCACTCAGCTTGGCATGACATTTTTGGAGTTTTTGATAGCTTCGTTGATGTTGGCAACATTTTCTGGCGTAGTTGCCATGGTGATGGAGTTTACACTTAGGTTTCTTGGTAATGCTGAGAAAGCTGCCGGAAATGGCATTCTGATTGATCATGCAGAGGCTCAATTGAGCATGGATCGATTGACCAAAGTGCTATCTCAGCCTGGCATCAGTAAGGATGAGATAGTTGGCAATATGGTTGCTAAGTGCACTAAAAATCCTGCTGTAGAATGGGGGAATGTGGATGTCCTTCCGATCCCTGAAATCTATCCGCCTCTCGGTTATCAGTTCTGTCTTGGTACTACGTCCGTCATTGAGGACGATTGGTCTGTCTTGTTAGATGATGGAAAGCCTGGTATCTACATATTGCAAGCTTTGCCTGAAGGCTCGGTCGATCCATCTAGGCTTCCAGTAAGGCGTTTATTTTGCCGACCCCGTCCGTTTTGTTAGGCCTATGACAAATAGTTCTGTTGTTGGGTCAACATTTTTCGGAATTGATATTAGTGGGCTAGGAGATCAATGGAGCTCTTGGATTCGTCGGCTTTCTAAGCGAGTGCTGTTATTGGAATTTGGTAGTGATTTTTTGCGGCTATCCGAGAGTTCTATTACCCCAAATGGCATTCAACTGAATCACATTAGTCGTGTCCAGTTGCCCCCTGAAGCCTTGGAACGTGGGGTTCCTACTGATCCCAGGAAGATGGCAGGTTTGCTTCAACAGATTTGTGCGGAAAAAAAGATTCGTGCCCACCGAGTTGCTGTGGTGTTGCCGCCAGAAGTTGGATTTCAACGGATTGTTGAACTACCTACAGCATTGTCCACGGATGAAGCGCGTGGGTATGTGCAAGATGCAAAAAATTGCATCCAGATTCCTTTCCCACTGGCTCAGACCGACTTTGATCTTTCACCAGTACCATTCCCGGGGGATACAAATTCACATGGAGATCATTCTCCCTATCTGTTGACGGCGATTCCTCAACTTTTGGTGGATCGTATTATTGAGACATTACAAATTGCAGACTTTGAGCTGCAGCTACTTGAGTTGGGGAACTCAAGCCAGTTGCGTGCCATGGCACTGGATTTCACGGTCTTGCCCTCTCATCAGGTCGATTTGGTATTGGAGCTACTTCCGAATAGTAGTGACTTGTTATTGGTGACATGTTCAGGCCTTTTGGCTTTTGAACGATTGTCTGCCATACGGGATTTTCCAGATCCTGAGCTTGATGAGGATCAGGTCGTAACGGCACTCGATTCAGGTCTTTCTGCTGAGTCGTTCGTCGTGAATGATGAACGCTATTTGCCACTTTCTGAGCTGGACTTAAGAGTTTTAGTAGCTGATTTTAAGAGGTCTCTACAACGCTTTTATGAACTATGCCCAGGTTGTGAGATTCGTTGTTTGCAGCTTGCTGGAATCAACAGTGCGCATCCATTACTAGCGAATTTATTACAAGAAAGCTTGGGGCTCCCTGTCCAGCTGCATCGCCCTCTCTTGTCACTCGGTGTGTCGGGCTTTTCACTTGACGATGTATTGGTTCAAGCTGGTTTAGGTCGTCTGGTAGGTCTTGGCTTGGGTTTGCTATCTCGTGAGCAGCTTTTGTCGTGTCCACTTGATGCATCTAAAAGTGTAAATAATGTTGATAATAAACTTTCAGCTGTTGGTATAGATCAGTTGATTGTTGCTAAGGCTCCTAGTAGTTCGGCATCTAGCTTGCCGTTTTTGCCTGCGAAATCCTTGGAAGCTGTTAATCAACAACCAATTGACTTGCCATCTCCTGTTTCACCTGCTCAAGACACTGCTGATGAGATTCAATTAACAGAGGTTATTGACATTACGGATGAGGTGGTCTCTCCTCTCCAATTGAAGGAGGAGGTGGTGAGTGAGGTTAAAGAGGAAGAGGAGTGGCCATCAATCGGTGTAGACGAGTTGAATGAGGAGGTGATGAGTGGAGTTAAAGAGGAAGAGGAGTGGCCATCAATCGGTGTAGAGGAATTGAAGGAGGAGGAGGTGTTGAGTGAAGTTAAAGAGGAAGAGGAGTGGCCATCAATTGGAGAAGAGGAACTGAAGGAGAAGGTGGTGAGTGAAGTGAAAGAAGTAGAAGGGGCTAATCGAAAACCCCTTAATGTCACTGATCCACCTGAGCAGAAAGACGGTTCAGATGATGGATTGTTATTAATTCCTGGCTTGGAGAATGACTCTCCGAGCCCTCCTAAAAAGCAATCTAGCAAGACATCATTGGACGCTACTTCTAGTAATTCTGATTCTCTTGGCGAGTTGCGTTTTTCTGACGATGATTGAGGCGGCTTCTATGGATAACTAATTTATTTGCCCATTGTTGTGATCAAACTGAACATGGGCAGGTAAAGAGCAATCACAATAGTTCCAACAATTCCTGCCACCACAAAGACAACTGCGGGTTCCATAGCTTTTGTTAATGACGACACGGCCGATTCCACTTCTCGTTTATAAAATATTGCAAGTTTTTCGAGCATAAAACTCAGCTGACCAGTCTCCTCGCCGATTTTGATCATTGAAATTACGAGTTTTGGGAACACCCCAGAGCGACCCATGGAATAGTTGAGCTCCTGTCCTTGGCGAATAAGTAGGATTGATTCTCGTAATGTTCTGCGAACGAGTTCATTCGAGCTTGCTGAAATACAGCGTTCAATGCCATCAACAATTGGGATTCCAGAATTAACTAGTGTTGCCAGTGTGTCGCACATGCTGGCCATCTCTGATTTGCGAAGAAGATCACCAAAAAGAGGTACTTTCAGAATGTTCTTGTCGACATTAAGCCTGCCTATCGCCGTGCTGTAATACCCTCTAAATAAATACATGATTAGTAGAACTGTTAGAGGCGCGCCAAATGTGAAATATGGAGAGGTGACAAACTTTGATAGTTCGAGCAGAAAGTTTGTGAGTGCAGGAAGTTCTGCTCCCATGCCATCAAACATGGCTTTAAATCTTGGAACGATGAAGATCAGTAATGCCAAGCTCACACTTACGGCCAGCACCATAACGATCACTGGATAGACCAGTGCCCCAATGATCTGGCCTCGAATCTTTGCGCGTTCTTCTAAAAGAAGTGCAATGCGATCGAGAACATCTTCAAGAATTCCGCCGGCTTCTCCTGCTTCAATCAGTCCAATTGTCAGTGGTTCGAAGACTTTTGGATACTGACGTAAGCTGAGAGAAAGTTCCTCTCCGGCACTTAAACGTGATGAGATTCGTTGTACACATTGGCTGAGATTTTCATTTGTCATATTTTCCGCGATCAAGATTAATCCTTGTGCAAGGGGCACCCCACTTTGCAGAATGACTGCAAGTTGCCGGAAGAACACCAGCAAATCTTTTTGGGGAACTTTTAGTCTCGCGGGTGCTGGCTGACCACCCATTAATTCAGATAGTAATCCTGAGCTTTGTGGTTTTCTTTGAACAGTATTTGAAGTTTTGGTTGTTGTGGTGCTCCCGTAGCTGGCCATTGTTAATGACCCAGAAGTGCTTTTGGATTTGAGGCTTTCCCTAAGGCTTCTTCCTGGGTAATATCTCCTGATTCCACTAGTTGTTGCAAGCACTGTTCAAGGGTATTCATGCCATCCTTGCTGCCCGTTTGCAATTGTGAGTAAATCTGGCTGACTTTTCGCTCACGGATGAGGTTTGCAATGGCTGGAGTATTCACCATCAACTCATAGGCTAGGGATCGCTTGCCCTTGGTGTTCTTGCAGAGAGTTTGAGTCATCACACCGAGCAATGAAGTTGAGACTTGGAGGCGAGCTTGCTCTTGTTGATCGCCTGGGAATACATCCACAATGCGTTCAACAGTTTTCGCGGCTGATGAGGTATGTAGGGTGCCAAGAACGAGGTGGCCAGTTTCTGCCGCGGTGATGGCGAGTTGAATGGTTTCTAGATCTCTCATTTCCCCGATGTAAATCACATCTGGATCTTCTCGGAGAGCAGCGCGCAGAGCAGAGGCAAACGTTTGGGTATCCCGTTTCACCTCGCGTTGGTGAATGATCGATGTTTTGGAGTGATTGAATTCGAATTCGATTGGATCTTCAATGGTCAGAATATGTCGTTTTTGTGTTTCGAGAATGCAGTTGATGAAGGCAGCCAATGTGGTTGATTTTCCTGAACCTGTTGGTCCGGTGCAAAGCACCATTCCACGATGTTTTTCTGTGAGATCAATAAATGGTTGCGGAAGTCCTAGGTCTTGCCAGCGCGGCAGGCTATCCGGAAGGATTCTCAGGGTTAGACATCGTTTTTCATTGGCCATGTAGGCATTGATTCGAATCCGTGATAATCCCTCGAGTCCGATCGATGTATCAAGATCTCCTGTTTGTTCGTATTGCTTGAGTTTTTCTTCACCAGCAATTTCCTTGAGTAATGAGGTCATATCCTCTGAACCCATCACATTCTGAAGAATCCGAATATCGGAGTTCACCCGTATCGCGATCGGTGAGCCTTCCTCTAGGTGGATATCGGATGACCCGGCTTTAATTGCAAAACCAACAATTTGACGTGCGATGCTCATGTTCTGTTCTCCATCAACACTTATTAATGATCAGTATTACAGATCTTCCGTAGTTCCGAAATCGTCGTGAGTTGTTTCGCAATGAGATCCACAGCATAGGTTTTGAGCGTCAGCATTCCATCATCAACGGCAACGGATTCAATCTCATGGGTTGATTTCTGTTGTTTGATCGCATCGCGGATATTGCTATTTACTTTCATTAATTCATAGGTTCCAATCCGCCCCTGGTATCCAGTGCCATTGCAACGCGTGCATAGGCTTCCTTCTTCTTTGCGTTGTTTCTTCTCTTCTGCGTTGAGTGCATTGGCAAAGCGTGCTGTGGTTCCCACAGGCAGTCCAGTGAATTGGCTTTCAGCATCATTGATAGGGCGTTCTGCACTGCATGACGGGCATACCTTTCGGAGGAGGCGCTGTGCCAACACTCCTCGCAATGATGCATTGAGCTTGTAGCCGGGAATTTCCATATCCATCAGGCGTGTTAATGAGCTTGAGGCGCTGTTCGCATGAAGCGTTGTGAAAACTAGGTGGCCTGTTTCTGCTGCATCCATCGATGATTCCGCCGTTTCTGGGTCACGTGTTTCACCAATCAGGATCACGTCGGGGTCTTGGCGTAAAAATGTTCGAAGCAGATTTGCAAAGGATTGCCCCTTGGCACGAATCACTGGAAATTGTTGAATATTGCCGCCTAGGTCGTATTCAATGGGATCTTCTGCAGTGACGATATTTAGCTCGCCAGTATCTTTTTCGCGTAGAGCAGATGCGAGTGTTGTGGATTTGCCTGAGCCTGTGGGGCCAGAAACTATAATGATTCCATTTGCCTCTTCGATAATTTTTCTAAAATCTTGTCTGACATTGTCGTTCGAAATCAATATATCGAGGCTGAGCATATCGTCATTGCTATTGAGGAAGCGCATCACCATCTTCTCTCCAAATTTTCCGGGTGCTGTGGCACAGCGGAATTCCATAATTTGATTTTCAAAGCTGCGTCGAATTTTTCCATCTTGGGAGGCACGTCGTTCAGCAATATCCATGTTCGCCATGTTTTTCAAGCAGGCGGTCAGTTTGATGCCTGCAGAGCGAGGCATGCTCACATAGCTCTGCATCACACCATCGCGGCGCACTCGAACTTTGTATTCTTCCTGCCTCGGTTCTAAGTGAATATCTGAAACGCCTGAACGTGCTGAGTTGATGAGGATCTTTGCCGCCGCTTGCTGAATTTTTGTGCCTAGCATTTCGCTGGACAAATCTAGGGCTGCTTCTTCAATAATTTGTTCATCGCTGTCATCAAAGTCGAAGTCAAGACCATGCGGATTATTATCGTCATCAGCTCCCTGCAGAGCGTCGAGTACAGCATCATCGCTAAATTCAAATTCATCAAGACTGCTGTCGCTGATTATTCGTTGTTGGCTCGCTTCATCTAAAAGGCTTTGGATCTCTGCTGGTGGCTTTTCAATGAATTGACATTCAAGCCCTGCATTGGAGACTCTGCCTTTGATGAAATCACCAATTGTTCCTAGGTAGCTGAAGTTACCTATTGCGATTGTTAGCTTCTGGGAGTTACTCGCACTATTTTGTTCGACCCCAATCGGTACAACAATATTTTCTCGGCACCATTGGAGGGAGAAGTAAGTGTCTACAAGCGCTCTAGTTTGCATGTGCTTTATATCCATTAATTAATAATCTCGCAATACCAACTATTTCCGGTCAACTTGCACATAAATTCGTCTCTCATTCTGGGTTGTTTTTTACACTTTTCTTCGTATTCGGTAAATGTTTTTGTACTGCCGTCACACATGTAGTAGGTTTTCTTGCATGCGCCAGGTCCATTTATGTCTGGAATAAATTCCCCACTGTAGTTGCTTTCTGCTTTTTCATCGACGAGTTTTCCGCATTTGAACTCTTGACTGTTCCGAGCACATATTTCGTACGCACTTTTTTCACTTTCTTCAAATAGTTTTCCCTCGCATAGGTATACCTTGCTCCCATCACTAAGTGTTTGTTCTCCATTGGGATTATTTGCTTTGTGATAAAGCACTTCCCACGCTTTTTGGCTACCTGCATCTTCTCCTTCGTAAAACCAGAACTGCTTGGCTCCACATTCGGTGATTGTTATTGAGGTGCTGCTCGGATTCGTGTATGGAGGTGTACTTTCTCGTTTTGCTTTGGTTTTTTCAGTGCATATTTTTCCGTATTTTGCAGCAAGTGCGGCGTCATAGCTGTCTGCTGTAGTGCCAACTTTTTTTCCATCAAGAGCGTAATAGGGCGCATTGCAACCATTCGTTGTGCATGTTGCACTTTCCGCTTTTGGTGGATTGCTTGGGCAGCCACTGGTTGCAGAACTATTCCACGAATAGGTTTTCCCGTTACCTGTTGATTTGAGCCAGTTGTCAAGATTTTCTTTGCAGGTTGCCTGGGCTGCTGCTATCAATGCGTTGTAATTCAGGAAGTCTTCGAGGCCTTCTACGCTGCTTGTATTGCTTCCGGCCCAGCTTTTGGCCGGTGCTGTTGTTTCTCCTCCTGCATCAACGGCTTGCTTGGATACTTTCCCGGATTCGCTGATGCTGAAGCCAAGGTCTGGAAGCCTTTGAGGCGTGGTGCTATCGGTTGTGGTGATTAGTACACTTCCGCAGTTTTTCAAATCTGCCTTGAACTCATAGCTAATGCTTTCCATTAGCTCGTTTGAAAGTATTGCTTCGTCAGTGATTTTGCCCAGCCGAGCTGTTCCTTCGTTTCTTAGACCTTGCAGGCAATCGGCTGCTGCCGAATTCAGCATTGATTTTGCTTGGTCTACTTTGGCGTAGTCCAAGTATTTTAGATAATTAGGAATTGCCAGGCTTGACAATATGCCAAGCCCAGCGAGCACAACAATGAGTTCAATAAGAGTGAACCCATTTTTTGTCAAATGGATATTTCTTTTTTCACTTTCTGGCATTTTCAATTATAGCCAGCCTGTTGCTATTGCTCCTGCCGCTCCGGCGCATCCAATGTTGTAAGTGGTTGCTCCAGCAGCCACTGTTCCACTTACGCAGAATTTTGTTCCTGCAGTTGTCACCTTATAGGTTGGAAAAGAATCTGCGGTAACTGGCACCGCAAATACGTCTCGAATAGCACCAGCTGCGGCCCCAGTACCTGTAAAGCATGATGTTGAATCTGCTGCGTTAGTTCCAGCGGCGGCTTCAGCTGCTGCTTGGGTGGCAGGGGCTCCACCTACAACGCCAGTAATTCCACCGAGAGTGTCGGCGGTTCGATCAGACGCAAAAATAATGAACCCAGTAATGGCTGGTTCCTGAAATTTGGAGTTGGCATTTGCTTGTCCACGAGCTTTTGCTACTTGGCACTCTTTAAATGCCGTAATAGCTGCTTGTTGTGCAGCACGACCTGTGGCGTCATCACTGACTCCCAAGAAGTTGGGTAATGCGATAGCTGTCAGAACAGCAAGCACAGCGATCACAACAACCAGTTCAATCAGCGAGAAGCCTTTTTCGCCAGGTTTACGGCTGAGTGCACGTTGGGTGCGTGGATTCTGCAGGTAGGCCTGGAGAAGGTTCATTTTCATCATTGAAATATCCTCTCCATTCTGAGTTGTCTAGGGCCTGCACAGCAACCCCCTCCGTCACAATTGCGTTCTACGCATGAAGCATCTTGGCTTCTGCCCACGGCGGTGAAGTTCAGTCGGCTGCCTTGAGGCTTGGGGTTTCATCGGCTCAGGTGTTAGACGCCAGCGCGTCTTTGGTGCCCTGGACGCCTCGTTTCTCGGCTCGGGCATTAACCAGTGGGCTGCGGGACTATCCCGATCGTCACCACCATCAATTGGTGGGTCTGATCGCCAGGATCCACGGTCTTGAGACAAGTGCTGTAGCCCCAGGCAATGGTGCCGCTGAGTTGTTCACTTGGGCCGGTCGGGATGCGGCAGCGCTCGGAATTAGCTCGCTGCCAGCTCCTGGCTTTGCCGACTATTCCCGTGCCTTGGCCTGTTGGCAAGGGCGCTCGCTGCCTCAGACATTGGCGTTGCAATGGGATGTCGCTTTCCCACAGCCGTTTCCCCCGCCATCAGAAGCGGATGTGCTTTGGATATGCAACCCGCACAACCCCACCGGCCAACTGTGGAGTCGTGAATCATTGGAGCCATTGCTTCAGCGGTATCGGCTGGTGATCTGCGATGAGGCCTTTCTGTCGTTGGTGCCCGATGGCGAGCAGCAATCCTTGATCCCTCTGGTTTCCGAGCATCCCAACCTGGTGGTGATTCGCAGCCTCACCAAGCTCTATGGCATCGCTGGCCTTCGGCTCGGCTATGCCATCGCACAACCCGAACGTCTCCAACGCTGGGCCCAGTGGCGAGATCCTTGGCCCGTGAATGGCATTGCCTCTGCTGTTGCAGAGCAGTTGTTGGCGTCGCCGGCGAAATACCAACGCTGGTGCCGCCGTGCCCAAAGCTGGGTCGCTAAAGAGGGCGCTTGGATGCAGCAACACTTGGCTCAGTTGCCTGGCATTACGCCGATGCCGTCGGCAGCGAACTTTCTCCTCATCCATGCGGAGCAGTCGTTGGTTGCGCTGCGGGAAGCGGTTGAGCAGCGCCATCGGATTTTGTTGCGGGACTGCCGCTCGTTTGAGGGTCTGGGTGAGTGTTGGTTGCGGATTGGCCTGCAGAGTCGTCGCAACAACCGCCGCATTATTCGTGCCCTTAAGCAGGAGCTCGATCGCGCCCCGTTGGTGTGACCTCAGCGCACCAAGTTGGCGAGCAATCGGGCTAACTGCGTATCGGCATCCCGTTCGGCGAGCTCGTCCATTCCGATGCGCATCTGTTCGAGCAGTTCAGGAGGGGAATCTGCGTCCCCTAAACGTGCTCCGAGTAGGCGGCGAATGCTGTTGCCGAGGGCGGGGTGGTCTGGGTCGTGTTGATGCACGATCACAGCACCACCCAGCTCGGCGGCACAGGCGGCATTGGCGTCTTGGTGTTGATCGGCTGCTTGGGGGAAGGGCACCAGGATGCTGGGCGTGCCGCACACCGCCAGTTCACTGAGGCTGCCCGCACCGGCCCGGCTAATCGCCAGGTCGGCATGTTGCAGTAGGCCGGGGATGTCGTCGCTGAAGCGGCATTCCGCTAGCAGGGGGTGCTGCAGCTCACCCACGTCGGGATCGTTGCCCCCCGTGAGATGCACCACCCGACAGCCCCTTTCCAGCAGCTCGGGAAGAACAGCCCGCACCATGCGGTTGAGGCCGAGGGCGCCCTGGCTTCCGCCCATCACCACCAGCAACGGCCCAGCTCCGGAGGGCACCCAGTCCGGCAGGGGCTGCGCGGCGAGAAAAGTCGACCGCACCGGAGTGCCGGTGAGCACGGGGCGGCAGCCCGGAATTCGTTCAGCGGCCACCGGCAAGCCAACGGCCACGGCGGAGCAGAAACGCCCCAGCAGACGCGTCACCCGGCCGGGGATTGCATTCGATTCATGCAACACAGCAGGCACCCCGCACCAGCGCGCCCCAAGAATCGCCGGCGCGGCGATGTATCCGCCGGTGGTGAACACGGCCTCGATTTGATGGGTTCGGATCAGGCGCCGCACGGTGATGCTGGCCGCCAGCAGCCGAATCAGCTGCACCAGTTTGGTGACGCCACGGCCCTGCAGGCCTCCAGCGTTCACGGTGATCAGCTTGAACCGAGCGGGCACCAATTCGGTTTCGAGGCGATCAGGCACGCCCAGCCAGCGCACCTGCCAGTGCCCGTCGAGGGCGTCTGCCACCGCCAGTGCTGGAAACAAGTGGCCGCCGGTGCCACTGGCCGCGATCAGTAGCCGAGTCATGGCGGCGGACGTCCCCGTTCTCCGGTCCTAACCTAGATCGATTCCCGTAACAGGCCTGTGCATCGTTTTTGGCGAATGGCCCTTGTGACGGCGTTGTGCATCGGAGGGCTGCCACTGCATAGCCCGGGACGGGCGGCCACGGATGCTTTGGCGTCTGGATCGTTCGCGCAGCGCTTGCAAACTGCCTTGAACAGTGGGTCGGAACAGGGCCTTGAAGCCGTGGTGGCGCCTGAGCTGCTGCCAACGCTGGCGCGTCGCTATCAGGCGTTCCGCAACGATTTTCCAGGAGTGAACTGGGCTGTTCAGCCGGCCGAACCCTTGGCGGATGGCCGTTCCACGTTCGTGGTGACGGTGAATGGCTCCACCACCGCGCAGGGGTTGAGCTATCGGCTCCAATCTGAGGAGCGTCTAGCGATTCGCACCGATGCAGGTCGGCTCGTTGCTCAGGATGTGATCTCGCAGGAGTCGTTGTTGCGCAGCGGTAAGCGACCGTTGCAAGTGAGTATGGGCATTCCCGATGTGGTGCTCACCGGCAGCCGTTACGACATCGATTTAATTGTCGATGAGCCTTTGGGTCAGGCAATTGTGGCGGGGGGGTTGATTGAGCTCACCGATCAACAGCTCACCACCCTTTCGCAACCCAACCTGCGGTTGGCCCCCTTGGGAGGTGGAGGGTTGTTCAAACGCGTGCAGGCGCCCCAGCGGCCTGGATCACAAACCTGGGCGTTGATGCTGGTGCACCCCGACGGCGTTGTAACGGCGACCAAGCGGGTGCAGATCGTGTCTACTTTCAACGATCAAGCCCAGATTTAGCACGATATCGCCACTAAATAGTCACTGAATCATCACGATTTCGTGTGGTAATGGCGATGCAGGGCCGACACGTCCTCGTCGCCATGGCCCCGCTCCATCAGGTTGTTTTCCAGGTTGGCCACCAGTTGCGTCACTGGGAGGTCCAGGTTCACGTCGTCTGCAGCATCCAGGGCAATGCCCAGATCTTTGTGATGTAACGCCATCCGAAAACCCAGGGGGTACTCGGCCATCAGCATCGAATGGGCGCGATGGCTGAGGGCCCACGACCCAGCAGCGCCCCCTTGCAAGGCATCTACCACTGCCTCCATCGGAAGTTCAAGCCGTTGGCCAAGGGCCATCGCCTCCGCCACGGCGGCATAGCTGCCGGCCACCAGCACTTGGTTCACCGCTTTCACCTGCTGTCCGCGTCCCACCGGCCCAAAGTGATGGATGCTGCCGCCAATGATCTCGAGCACGGGGCGGGCACGCTCTAAGGCGGCTGGCTCGCCCCCCACCAGCACCGTTAAGGAGCCTGCCTTGGCTCCCTCGGTTCCGCCGGTGACGGGGGCATCCACGTAATCAACGCCTTGGCGGGCGAGCCGCTGGGCCAAGGCGATCGCCGTTGCTGGCGCGATCGTGGAGCAATCCACCACCACGCTGCCCGCTGCCAGTTGACTACTGGCGCCATTCGCTCCGAACAGCACGGCCTCCACGGCTGCGTTGTCGCTGACGCACACCAGCAAAACGTCCACGCCTTCGGCGGCTTCGGCGGGCGTGGCGCAGGCGATGCTCCCTTGCAGGCTTGGATCTCGCTCGGGGCTGCGGCTTCGGGTGTGAACGCGCAGGGGAACGTCGGCACGCCTGAGGTTGGCGGCCATGGGAAGTCCTAGGGCGCCGAGACCGATCACTCCCACCCGCAGGTCACGTCTGGTCATGCTTGGTGGCTGTTTGCGTCAGAGTTTCGCGGGCAGCCGCGCCAAAGTGCATGTACTTGCACTGTTTTGGAATGAAGTCTTCCATCCGTCGCCACGGCAGTGGCCTGCTGCTGTTGGGATTGCTCGTTGTTCCTGTTTTTGGCGAGAGCGTCTTGGCCAAGGCCAATCGCACCCCGATCACGCCTGAGCAGGAGCAAGCCTTGATTCAGGGCCATCGATCCTGGTCGAAGACCAGCTACAGCAAGCGTCGCAGTGCGATGGATCGCACGATGGCTTGCGTCGATGCCGCTGACTCGAAGCAAGACTTAAAAACCTGCCGGCAGCAACGCAAAGCAGCGCGTCGCGCCCTTCGGAAGGAGCATCACGCCTACATGAATCAGGTGCGTGAGCAGGCTGGATTGCCGATTCGTTGAGAGACGCGCTTCGCATCCGTAGACAACACATAAAAAAGCCCCCATTTGGGGGCCAATCTCAAAGCCATTGCTGGCCTTGTCGTTTGTTGGTGATCGCTTAGGCGTTGTCGAGGGCTGCAACGCCAGGCAGCACTTTGCCTTCGAGCAATTCCAGGCTGGCGCCACCACCGGTTGAGATGTGCGACATCTTCTCGGCGAGCCCTGCTTTCTCCACAGCGGCGACGGAGTCGCCACCACCAATGATCGTGCAACAGCCTTTGCCACCGATTTCAGCCAGGGTTGTGGCGATGGCGTTGGTGCCGGCAGCAAATTTGTCGAACTCGAACACGCCCATCGGGCCGTTCCAGATCACGGTTTTGCAATCAGCCAAGGCGGCTTGGAACACCTTGATGGCATCGGGGCCGATGTCCAGTCCCATCCAGCCGTCGGGGATCGCCGTCACGTCGGCGATTTGGCTGTTGGCATCTGGGGCGAAGTTGTCGGCCAGCACCACGTCGGTGGGCAGCAGCAGTTCCACACCTTTGGCTTTTGCCTTGGCTTCCAGCTCTTTGGCTAGTTCCAGCTTGTCTTCTTCCACGAGGCTTTTGCCAACGGCCAAGCCGCGGGCTTTGTAGAAGGTGAAGATCATGCCGCCGCCGATCAACACCTTGTCGCACTTGTCGATCAGGGCTTCGAGAACACCGATTTTGGAGCTCACCTTCGAACCACCAACGATGGCGGCGAGGGGACGCTTGGGTTCGTCGACGGCACCCTGCAGGTACTGAAGCTCCTTCTCCATCAGGAAGCCGGCCACGCTCGGCTTGAGGAATTTGGTCACGCCTTCGGTGGAGGCATGGGCACGGTGGGCGGCGCCGAAGGCGTCGTTCACATAAACATCGGCGAGGCCAGCCAGCTTCTCGGCGAAGCCTGCATCGTTCTTCTCTTCTTCAGCGAAGAAGCGAACGTTTTCAAGCAGCACCACGTCGCCGTTGGCCATCGCACCCACCTTGGCTTCGGCGTCGGGGCCAATGCAGCTGTCGGTTTTGGTGACGGTTTTGCCGAGCAACTCGCTCAGGCGTGCGGCCACCGGTGTGAGGCGCATTGCGTCGTTCACCTGACCCTTGGGGCGACCAAAGTGAGCCGAGAGCACAACCTTGGCGCCCTTGCCAACGAGGTCGTTGATGGTGGGCAGCGCTGCGCGAATGCGGGTGTCATCGGTGATGGCACCGGCATCATTAAGGGGAACGTTGAAGTCAACCCGCACGAGGACGCGTTTGCCGCTCAGGTCGCCAGCATTGAGGCTGGCCAGGGAACGCTTCGCCATAGGGTTGTCTCGTGCGGTAAGAAATCGACGAGAGATTAACCTGTGTTTCGCGTTGTGAACGCCTTAGCACGCGATGTAGGCCCAGATGGAGCTGTGGCTAGCTCCGTTGGCGCTAGCTCGTTTCCTGATGGATCAGAGCCTTCCGCCGAATCAAATCGCTGATCAAGCCTTGGTGTTGCCGCATCTGGCGGACGCGTTGAATGGGAGGGTGATCCTGATGAGCATTCGCGGCGTGAACTTCGACAGCCACCGTGGGTGCACCGTCGTTCGGGTGATGTCGTGAGTGCACCTCCGATTCAGTGGTATCCCGGCCACATCGCCAAGGCGGAGCAGCAGCTCAAGCGCAACCTCGAAAAGGTTGACCTGGTGATTGAGGTGCGTGATGCCCGTATTCCTTTGGCCACAGGCCATCCCCATCTCAACCGTTGGTTGAAAGGGAAGCAGCATTTGTTGGTGATCAACCGGCGCGACATGGTCACCAAGGAGGCATGGGCGGCCTGGGAGCAGTGGTTTAAGGCCAAAGGTCAGCGCACGGTTTGGTGTGATGCCAAGGCCGGTACTGGGGTGAAGCAAGTGCAGCAGGCGGCGATCCGGGCTGGGGATCAGCTGAATGAGCGGCGTCGAAATCGTGGGATGCGCCCGCGGGCCGTGCGTGCCCTCACCCTCGGTTTTCCCAACGTTGGTAAATCGGCCTTGATCAATCGATTGGTGAAAAAAAAGGTGGTCGCCAGTGCCCGGCGGGCGGGCGTCACCCGCACCCTGCGTTGGGTGCGGCTGGGCCAGGACTTGGATCTGCTCGATGCTCCAGGTGTTCTTCCACCCCGATTGGATGATCAACAGGCCGCCTTGCACCTTGCCCTCTGTGATGACATTGGCCAGGCGGCTTACAACGGCGAGTTGGTGGCTCAGGCCTTTTTGCAGCTGTTGATTGATTCGTCGGAACGAAAGGCATCTGGGGTGGTGCTCAGTGTGTTGGAAACGCGGTACGGCATTCCTGTGGCCGGTCAGACCCTTGACCCCCTCTATTGGCTCGAGGCGGCTGCGGCGCGACACACCTCGAACGACACCGCCCGCATGGCGCAGCGGCTTTTGGATGACTTTCGTAAATCCGCCCTAGGCAACATCGCCTTGGAATTGCCGGAGCTTCTCAACCGTTGACGTCGTCGGAACAGGGCCAAGGACGACCTCCCCTGCCAGAGGAAGTGTTTACGCACACGTTCGGGGAAGGCGAGGGGGAGTTGGTGACGCTCACCTACCCGAAGCCGCTTCCGATGCGGCTGGATCGCTGGTTGGTAAGCCAACGCACGGAGCAGAGCCGTGCTCGGATTCAAAAATTTATTGATGCTGGTTATGTGCGCGTCAATGGCAAACAGGGAAAGGCCAAAACACCACTTCGGGAGGGTGATCAGGTTCAGTTGTGGATGCCCCCGCCGGAGCCACTGCCTTACTTAAGGCCCCAGCCGATGGATCTTGATGTGCTCTTTGAGGATGAGCACATCATCGTGCTGAATAAATCGGCTGGGCTCACAGTGCATCCAGCTCCGGGTAATAAAGACGGCACATTGGTGAATGGATTGCTTCACCATTGCCCCGATCTTCCTGGCATTAGTGGGAAATTACGCCCGGGAATTGTGCACCGGCTGGATAAAGACACAAGCGGCTGCATTGTTGTCGCAAAATCTCAAGAAGCCCTTGTAAAACTGCAGGTTCAGATTCAGAAACGGGTGGCTTCAAGGGAATACTTTGCTGTGGTTCATGGGGTTCCAAATGGCGATAGTGGAACGATTATTGGTGCGGTGGGTCGCCATCCTGTCGACCGAAAAAAATATGCCGTGGTGAGTGATGAATCCGGGCGTTATGCCCGCACCCACTGGTTTTTGGTGGAACGTTTTGGCGATTATTCCCTCCTGCGCTTCAAGCTCGATACGGGTCGAACGCATCAGATACGGGTGCATTGTGCCCACATCAATCATCCCGTGGTGGGGGATCCCACCTACAGCCGTTGTCGCAAACTTCCCGTGGATCTTCCCGGCCAGGCCTTGCATGCTGTGCAGTTGGGATTGGACCATCCGATCACAGGAGAGCGCATGGTGTTTGAGGCACCATTGCCCCCCGTGATGGAGAAGTTGTTGCTGGTGTTACGTCGACGCTCCGGGGCGCCATCCGCCGGTTAGATCAATCGGCGCCCTCTGCTGATTGGTTCAACGCGGCAGTCGAGGGCAGGCGTCCACCAGGGTGCGACTAATCGCCGCCTGGGGCGCCTGAAAGATGCGATCGCCCGGACCCTCTTCCACGATGTGCCCATGGTCGAGGACGATGACGCGATGGCAGAAGCCACTGGCCACGCTCAGATCGTGGGTCACAAAAATCATCGCCAGCCCAAGCTTGTGTTGAAGCTGCCGTAATAGGTCCAACACTTCCGCTTGAACTTCGGCGTCGAGCATGCTCACGCTTTCATCGCAGATCAGCACCTTGGGCTCCAAAGCCAGAGCGCGGGCAATCGCCACCCGTTGTTGTTGGCCGCCCGAGAGCTGTTTTGGCAAGCGGTTTTGAAATTGATCAGCCGGGCTTAAACCCACTTGTTCCAGAAGGCTTCGGGCTCGCTCCCGGGCAGCCGCCTTTGAGCAGAGGCCATGGATCAGCAGCGGATCGGCGATGGCATCCGCCACGCTCAGGGCTGGATTCAGGCAGGCCAGTGGGTCTTGAAACACCATTTGAATCGCCCGTCTAGCAACCCGTAGCGACGGTCCACGCAAGCGCAGTAGATCTTGTCCAAGCAGGTGAACTTGTCCTCCGCGGATGCTGTTCAGCCCCATCAGAGCCCGACAGAGCGTGCTTTTGCCGCATCCCGATGCCCCCACCACCCCAAGACTTTCGCCGGCGAGGAGCTCGAAGCTCACATCGTCGACAGCTTTGAGCCACACCGGCGACCAAGGCATGCCACCGATGCCATGCCAGCAGCGCATCGCATCCACCCGCAGGACGGGTTCGCTGCTTGGACGTTCCGGGGATTGCCCCCCTTCCCGCGCCAGGGCCGCAGCGACAAGTCGCTTCCCCACCGCGGATTGTGGCTGCGTGAGCAGTTGGTGGCTTGGGCCCTCTTCCACCCGGCGCCCCCCATCGAGCATCGCCATGCGCTCGCACCAGCGGGAGGCCATGGCGAGGTCATGGCTGATCAGCAGCAAGGCACTGCCTAATTCACGGCAGAGTCCACTCAGCTCCGCCATCACCTGACCAGCCACGGCCACGTCCAAGCTTGTGGTGGGTTCGTCGGCAATGAGCAGCGGCGGTTCGAGAGCAATGGCCAGGGCGATGGCTAAGCGTTGCCGCATGCCTCCGCTGAGCTCATGCGGATAGGCCCGGAACCGTTGCGCACCGATGCCAACGCGTTCCAACAGGTCGAGCGCCCGCGTTTTGCGCCATTGGGCACTGCTGGAGGATCGATGCGCTTTCAAGGTGTCGAGCAGATGCTCTCCCACGGGCATCAGCGGATTCAGCCGCGTCATCGGGTCTTGAAACACCAAACCAGCCGCTTGTCCGCGCAACTGACGCAGGGCGGGGCGATTCAGTTGGCGCGGGTCTTGTCCGGTGAGTTTCAACCCCCCTTCGCAGGTGGTGCCCATGGGAAGCAGCTGCATCACCGCCCGCGCCACCGTGCTTTTGCCACATCCAGACGACCCCACTAACGCCAGGGTCTCTCCGGCTTCTAGGCACAGATCCAGTCCATTCAGGGTCCAACTCTCGCTGCCGGGATACCGCAACTTCAGCTGATTGAGCTCCAAAACTGGCCGTGCCATATCGCGGACGGACGGGGAGACGGAAGGACCAGCTCTGCATACCATGGAATGACCCGCCGGGCCGGATGCGACACGCCGCCTCAACACCGGATGAACAAAGAGCCAGTCAGGGCTCGGCATTGTTCACGCGCGGTTTGCCGGAATTAAGGCAGCGTCCGATTCGAAATCCAGAGGACTATCAGATCGTCTTGCCCGAGTGGCTGCGGCAATGCATTGCCAACGTGCCGCCAGGAGCGGGTCAAAGTTGTCCGACCGATCCAGAGGCGTTGCTGGTGTCGGCTTTCGACTTCAGTTTTCAGCTGCATGAGGGGCAATTCCGGGCGAGTGGCGATCCCTACATCGTTCATCCCGTGGCGGTGGCTGATCTGCTGCGCGATATCGGCGCCAGTGCTCCGGTGATCGCTGCGGGTTTCCTTCACGATGTGGTGGAAGACACCGACGTATCCCTCGAGGAGATCCAAGCGCATTTCGGCTCGGAAGTGCGTGAGCTGGTGGAGGGGGTCACCAAGCTCGGTGGCATTCATTTCAACGACCGCACCGAGGCACAAGCCGAAAATTTGCGCCGGATGTTTATGGCGATGGCCAGTGACATTCGGGTTGTGTTGGTGAAGTTGGCGGATCGGGTTCACAACATGCGCACCATCGGTGCCCTCAAGGAGGAAAAGCGTCAACGGATTGCGCGGGAGACCCGCGAGATCTATGCCCCCCTCGCCAATCGTCTTGGTATCGGACGGTTCAAATGGGAGCTTGAGGATCTGGCGTTCAAGTTGTTGGAACCCGAGGCCTTTCGGGAAATTCAGCAAGAGGTGGCCACCAAGCGCAGTGAGCGGGAGCAGCGGCTGGGGGTCACCGTTGGTTTATTAAATGAACGGTTGCAGCGCGCCGGCCTTGAGGGTTGTGAGGTGAGTGGTCGGCCCAAACATCTTTATGGCATCTGGAGCAAAATGGAGCGCCAACAAAAGGCGTTCCACGAGATCTACGACGTGGCAGCGCTGCGGATCACGACGCCCAGCGTGGAGACCTGTTACCGCGCCTTGGCTGTGGTGCACGACACGTTTCGCCCGATTCCTGGACGGTTTAAGGACTACATCGGTTTGCCGAAGCCGAATGGCTATCAGTCGCTGCATACAGCGGTGATTGGTCGTCATCGACCGATCGAGGTACAGATTCGAACCTTGGAGATGCACCAGGTTGCCGAATTTGGGATTGCTGCCCACTGGAAATACAAGGAGGGCGGCTCACCCGCCAGTTGCGGCAGTGATGCGGAACGGTTCAACTGGCTGCGGCAGCTGGTGGATTGGCAACAGGAGGGTGGCAATGACGACCACAACGACTACCTCTCGTCGATCAAAGAAGACCTCTTCGATGAGGAGGTTTTTGTGTTTACGCCCAAAGGTGATGTGGTGGGTTTGCGCAAAGGTGCCACCGCCGTTGATTTTGCCTATCGGATTCACTCCGAGGTGGGCAACCATTGCAATGGTGTGCGCGTGAATGATCGGCTGTGTCCCTTGGCGACCCCGCTGCAAAACGGTGATTTCGTTCAAGTGTTAACCAGCAAGACCGCGCACCCCAGCCTGGATTGGCTCAATTTTGTTGCCACGCCCACCGCCCGCAATCGGATCCGCCAGTGGTACAAGCGCAGCCATCGAGATGAAACGATTGAGCGGGGGAAAGATCTGTTGGAACGGGAGCTTGGCCGCGACGGCTTTGATCTTCTTTTGAACGGCGACACCATGGTGCGCGTAGCCCAGCGCTGCAATGTCGTCACCACGGAAGACCTCTTGGCTTCGTTGGGATTTGGCGCGGTGACGCTGCAGCAGGTTCTCAACCGCTTCCGTGAGGAAATCAGGCTGCAGGCGCAAGAGGAGGAGGAGCCCCTCAGCAATGAAGAGGTCGCTCTCGCTCTGGTGGCACCCAAGGAGTCGGCTCAGCCCCATCGCCGTGGAGCGGGGGCCATCTTGGGGATTGAGGGATTGGACTATCGCCTCGGTGGTTGCTGCAGTCCGTTGCCGGGTGAGGCGATCGTGGGCACCGTTGCCCTTGGCAATCACGGCATCACGATTCATCGGCAGGATTGCACCAATGTGGAGTCGATCCCGCGGGAACGGCGCTTGCCGGTGCGCTGGAATCCCAAGCCCGATGGCGACCGCCAGAACTTTCCGGTGCAGTTGCGCATCGAGGCGATTGATCGCGTGGGCATCTTGAAAGACATCCTGATGCGCCTCTCCGACGGGGGGATCAACGTCAGTGATGCGCGGGTGAAAACGGCAACTGGTCGGCCGGCCTGTATTGATCTACGTGTGGAACTCCAGGGTGCTGATCAGTTGAGTCGCACTCTCTCCCAGATCCGCTCGATGGCTGATGTGATCGATATTGCGCGGATCGGGGTGAGTTGAGGAGCATTGCTTGAGCAACCTTTTACTGGCGTTGCCATTTGAGGGTTCGATCGAATCGTTGGGTGCGGCGTATTGGGATGTGGTGGAGGCAGCGCAGTTTCCGCGCACGCAACTGCGCTTTCGGAACGATGCTGTGCTGCATCAGTTGGGGGTGGAGTCCCAGCAGATTTCGGATACCGATCTAGAGCAGGCCTTCGGACGCTTTGAAGGCCGGGTTCCCTTCCTGGCCCTGCGCTATCACGGCTTCCAGTTTGGGAACTACAACCCCCAACTCGGCGATGGTCGGGGCTTTCTCTACGGGCAGCTGCGAGACCGCCATGGCCAGCTTCAAGACTTCGGAACCAAGGGCTCGGGAACGACGCCATGGAGCCGGGGTGGCGATGGACGACTCACCTTGAAGGGAGGTGTACGGGAGGTGATCGCCTCGGAAGCCTTGCATCGACTGGGCGTCACGACGAGTCGAACCGTCTCCTTGATTGAAACCGGGGAGGATCTGTATCGCAGTGATGAGCCTTCGCCCACGCGAAGCGCGGTGATGGTGCGTATGGCGCGTACCCATTTGCGTTTTGGCACCTGTGAACGACTCCTGTATCTGGGTGATGCCCCCGGCTTGGAGCGATTGCTGTGCCATGTGGTGGCTGTGTATTACCCCGAGATTGCGGTAGCCCATCCCGCTGGCGCTGGCGATCGCGCTGGACTGCAGCGTCAACTCTTGGCCTTTTACGGCGAGCTTGTCGAGCGGGTGGCGCGCTTAGCGGCTGAGTGGATGGCGGCGGGCTTCGTCCATGGGGTGCTCAACACCGACAACATGTCGTTGGTTGGCGAAAGCTTCGACTACGGGCCGTTTGCCTTCCTCGACCGTTGGGATCCGTCCTTCACTGCGGCCTATTTCGACCAGACCGGGTTGTACGCCTACGGTCGTCAGCCTGCAATTTGTCGGAAGAATCTGCAAATGCTGCAAGAGCCCCTCGCCCTGCTGCTCCCCCGGGAGGTGATGGAGGAACGGCTCGAGCGATTTGCCGAGGTTTATAGCCAGCACTACTGCTCTCGGATACGGCGTCGGTTGGGCTTGCCTGAGGCTGGAGATGATGCGGTGGTGCGCCATGCCTTGGCGTTACTCGCGGCTTGGCCGGTGGGGTACGGCGACTTTTTTGCGTCGTTGTGTCGACGTGTCGTTGCGCAAGGACTGCCGGAGGAAGCGGACGCTCTAGAGCCATTTGTTCTGGACGCGCCTGCGCCGCCGCGGGATGTCTGGCAGGCCTGGCGAGATGCCTGGTGGATCGAACAACGCTCGACAGCGGATGTGATCCAGCGCTTACAGCGCTGGAATCTGTCGTGTCCCCCAACGCGGCCGTTGATCGAAACCCTCTGGGAGGCCATTGATCAGCATGACGATTGGGCGCCCTATGGCCACTGGTTAGACACCGTGATGGGGCGAGATGGCTGAATGCTGCGGCGCTGAAAGAGTTTGTAGGCCACCAGGCCACTCACGGCCGCCAAGATCAGGCCCACCAGACTCGACCCCAGCAAAATGCGTTGGGTGAAGTCCCAACCCTGGAGCCAAAGGTTGCTGCGGTTGATCGAGCTGAGAGTGTCCGCGCCAGCGCTTGGGCCCAGCAGTTGATCTCCCACCAAGTAGTTGAACCAATACAGCGGGATATAGGTGAGTGGATTGCTCACCAATGTTCCGGCGGCGGCCAGTAAATGGTTGCCCTTCAACAGGGAGGCGACGCCAACGCTCACCACGATTTGCAAGCCGAAAAAGGGAAAGCAGCCACAAAACACCCCTGCAGCTAGGCCGCGGGCACGTTGTCCAGGAGTTCCCTCTTGCGCCCAAAGCCAGTGAAGACTCCGTCGGAGTCGGTGGCGACTGGCTCGCAGCAGCCGGCGCATCAGCACTTGCAATCAAAAGAGGTCCGGATCCTAGGTATGGAGTTACACACCCTGCCTTCGCTGTGCCTCGTCTCGACACCATTGCTGCGGTCGCTACGGCTGTGGCACCAGGGCAGGGGGGGATTGCCGTGATCCGGTTGTCGGGGCCGGTGGCTGAGCAGGTTGGTCAAGCGGTCGTCCGATGTCCTGGTCGTCAGGAGTGGGGCAGCCATCGGATCCTCTATGGCCATGTGATGGCGGTTGATGGCCAACGTCGGTTGGATGAGGTGCTGCTCTTGTTGATGCGCGCCCCCCGCAGTTTCACCGGGGAAGATGTGGTGGAGATCCATTGCCATGGCGGGGTGATGGCGGTGCAGCAGGTGATGGAGCGGGTATTGGAGCAGCCCGGGGTGCGGCGGGCCTTGCCGGGAGAGTTCAGCCAACGGGCAGTGCTGAATGGCCGCCTCGACCTCACCCAGGCGGAAGCGGTGAGTGCGTTGGTGTCGGCGCGAAGTCGGCGGGCTGCCGATCTCGCGATGGCCGGACTCGACGGTGGGATTCAGGCTCGAATCACGGCCTTGCGGGAGCGGTTGTTGGACCAGCTCACAGAGCTCGAGGCTCGGGTTGATTTCGAGGACGACCTGCCGCCGCTCGATGGCACTGCCTTGTTGAACGAACTGCAAGCGGTGCGAACCGAGCTGTTGGCTTTGGTGGCGGATGGGGAGCGGGGGGATGCCCTCCGGCATGGCCTACGGGTGGCGTTAGTGGGGCGACCCAATGTTGGAAAAAGCTCGTTGTTGAACCGCCTCAGCCGTCGGGAGCGGGCGATTGTGACCGAACTGCCCGGCACCACGCGCGATTTGTTGGAGAGCGAAATCGTTCTAGATGGGGTGCCAATCACGCTGATGGACACGGCCGGGATTCGTGCCACGAACGATGCCGTGGAACAGCTCGGAATTGCGCGCAGTGAGGAAGCGTTGATGTCGGCTGATCTCGTGCTGCTGATCGTGGATGGTCACGCCGGTTGGACCGAGACCGACGCCCAGTTGCTGGCGCGCATTCCCAACGCCGTCCCCCGCGTTGTTGTCGCGAATAAGTCCGATCTCGATGGTCCACCCTTGCCGAGAGAGGTAGATGTGCAGTTCTCAGCCCTCAATGGAGCCGGCGAAGACGCCTTGGTTCAGGTGTTGCTTGAACGATGTGGCGCTGGGGATGCGGCCGCAATTGTGCTGTCGTTGAATACCCGTCAGCGCGATTTGGCGTCCGCGGCGGCGGCGGCATTGGCGCGGAGTCACGAGGTGGCACAACAACAATTGCCCTGGGATTTTTGGACCATTGATCTGCGTGAGGCGATCCGTGGCCTTGGTGAAATCACCGGAGAAGAACTCACGGAAGCCGTGTTGGAGCGCGTTTTCTCCCGTTTTTGTATCGGGAAATAGGCTCAAGGGCCCGACGTATTGAGCTGTGGACTGGCAGGCCCCGGCAATCAGCCGTGCTTTGGATCGTTGGTTGGATGAAGACATCGGCCGCGGCGATCTAACAGCGGTTGCTCTGCAGGGGCAGCAGGCGGCGGCGCATTGGCTGGCGAAACAGTCGGGCCGCTTCTGTGGCGGTCCGGTAGTGCAAAAGCTCTTCGAACGCTTAGATCCCGCCTGCCAGGTTCAGTTGCTGGTGGCCGACGGAGAGCCCGTACAGCCTGGGCAGCGTCTGCTGGAGCTTGAGGGCCCCGCCACCGCCCTTGTGGCTGGGGAGCGCACTGCCCTCAATTTGGCGATGCGCCTGTCTGGAATCGCGACGGCGACCGGGGAGTTGGTGGCGCAGTTGGATGGCACTGGGGTTCGATTGGCCGATACCCGAAAAACCACGCCGGGGCTGCGCATGTTCGAGAAATATGCCGTCCGTTGTGGTGGTGGCAGCAACCACCGCATGGGCTTGGATGATGCGGCGATGCTCAAAGAAAACCACCTCGCTTGGGCTGGGGGAATGACTGCTGCCATCGACGCGGTTCGCCATCAGGCGCCCTGGCCATGTCGGGTGATTGTGGAGGCGGAAACGGGCGAGCAGGCCTGTGAAGCGGTGCAAGCCGGGGCCGATGGGGTGTTGCTGGATGAGTTCAGCCCCGAGCAGCTGCAGGTATTGGTGCCGCGCTTGCGCCAGCTGGCTCCGGGCGGTGTTGTGCTGGAGGCGTCTGGGGTGCAGCCCGAACAACTCCGTGCCTTTGCCGCCACTGGGATCGACCTGATCTCAACCAGTGCCCCGATGACCCGCAGCCGCTGGTTGGATCTGAGCATGCGCTTCAGTTGAAACGGCAGGCGATGATCAGAGCCGGATCCTCCCGGCCCTGCACTGAACATGCTCAGCCTGTCCCAGACCCTGGATGCCCAGCTGCGGGCGGCGATGCAACGGGCTTTTCCGGATGCGGAAGCCACGTTGGATCCGCAACTTGCAGCAGCAAGTAAGCCGGAATTTGGCGATTTTCAGGCCAACGGTGCGCTTCCGTTGGCCAAACCTTTGAAGCAGCCGCCGCGTCAGATCGCGACGGCGATCGTGGACCAGCTCAGCGGCGATGAGGCGTTCAATGCGCTTTGTTTGGCGCCGCAGATCGCAGGTCCAGGCTTCATTAATCTCACCATTCGCCCGGAGCGGCTGGCGGAGGAGCTTGCCGCACGCTTAGGCACCGATCGTCTTGGCGTTCCCGCCGTCGACAATGCGGCACCCGTCGTGGTGGATTTTTCCAGTCCCAACATTGCCAAGGAGATGCATGTTGGACACTTGCGCTCCACGATCATTGGCGACTCCCTGGCGCGGGTGTTGGAGTTTCGCGGCCATTCCGTGTTGCGGCTGAATCATGTGGGCGACTGGGGCACCCAGTTCGGGATGCTGATTACTCACCTCAAGCAGGTGGCCCCTGAAACCTTGGACACCGCCGATGCGGTGGACTTGGGAGACCTCGTCGCGTTTTATCGCGAAGCAAAAAAACGCTTTGATGACGACGATGCTTTTCAGGCCACCTCCCGCGACGAGGTGGTGAAGTTGCAGGGGGGGGATCCCGTGTCGCTGAAGGCTTGGGGCCTGCTGTGCGACCAATCCCGTCGTGAGTTTCAGAAGCTCTACGACCGGCTTGATATCCGCTTGAGCGAACGAGGCGAATCTTTCTACAACCCCTATTTGCCGGCGGTGCTGGAGGGCCTGAAAGCGGTCGACTTACTGGTGACCGACGACGATGCCCAGTGCGTGTTCCTTGAGGGCGTGACGGGCAAAGACGGCAATCCGTTGCCTGTGATCGTGCAGAAGCGTGATGGTGGTTTCAATTACGCCACCACGGATCTCGCCGCCATTCGCTACCGGTTTGCATCGTCGCCTGCGGGGGATGCGGCGCAACGGGTGATTTACGTGACCGATGCAGGCCAGGCCAACCACTTTGCTGGGGTGTTTCAGGTGGCGGAACGGGCGGGTTGGATTCCCGCTGAGGCCCGTCTTGAGCATGTGCCCTTTGGGCTGGTGCAAGGGGAAGACGGCAAAAAGCTCAAGACCCGCGCCGGCGACACCGTGCGGCTTCGAGATCTATTGGATGAGGCGGTGGAGCGGTCGGAACAGGATCTGCGGTCGCGCTTGCAGGAGGAGGAGCGCACCGAGTCCGATGCGTTCATCTCCCATGTGGCCACCACCGTTGGTCTGGCGGCTGTGAAGTACGCCGACCTCAGCCAAAACCGTCTCACCAACTATCAATTTTCCTTCGATCGGATGCTGGCCCTGCAGGGCAATACTGCGCCTTATTTGTTGTATGCGGTGGTCCGCATTGCTGGCATTGCTCGCAAGGGTGGAGATCTCGGCGTGTCCAACGCTGCCTTGCAGTTCAGCGAACCCCAAGAGTGGGCTTTGGTGCGGGAGCTACTCAAATTTGATCGGGTGATTGTCGAGGTGGAAGACGAGCTCTTACCCAATCGCCTCTGCAGCTACCTGTTCGAACTCAGTCAGGTGTTCAACCGTTTTTACGACCAGGTTCCTGTGCTCAAAGCGGAACCCTCTGCATTGGCATCTCGCTTGGCCCTCTGCCGTCATACGGCCGATACGTTGCGATGTGGTTTGGCGCTTTTAGGGATTCCAACGCTGGAGCGGATGTGATGCAGGGTCTGCCGGAGCAGCCTCAGTGGCTGTCCAAGTGGCAACTCAACACATCGGAATGGAACCAGTTGGGGGCCGCATTGGTGACGGCTGTGGTGCTGGTTCTGCCCATTTGTCTGTGTGTGCCGCTTTACCAAGACGACTTTGAGCGGGCGGTGAACGGCATGCATTCCTGGGCCAGGGATGGTCGCCCTTTATCTGATCGTGATCGAGACGACAACATGGGCGCGCTGCGTTCGATTGGGTCGTCAGCCTTGATGGATGTTGCTTTCCAGGGGCGACGCCTTCAGGAGATGTTCAAGGCACCAGAGGTGAACCCATGACGATCGCTGCTTCGGAGCATTCCGCTTCGTTTTGGTCCCTCACGTCACGGGATCGCGGGCAGTTGGTGGCGGCCTTGTGGGTGGGTCTGCTGCTCGTGGTGCCGTTGGCACTGAAGGTGCCGATGTTTATCGACGATTTCGGGCGTTCGCTCAGTGGCTCTTACGACTGGTCGAAAGATGGTCGTCCCTTGGCGGAGCTGATCTACCAAACCCTGATGCTGGGCTCCGACCGCGTTGTTCTCACCAGTCCGCTGGGCCAACTGCTCTGTCTGCCGGGCATGGCGCTGTCGAGTTTGTTGCTGTGCCGCATCGTTGGACATCGCGCGGCCTGGGCCGGAGCTTTGGCGACCATTTTTTTGTTTGGTCAGCCCTACGCATTGCAGACCCTGTCGTACTCCTTCGATTCACCGTTGATGGTGTTTGCGGTACTCCTATGCCTAGGGGCTGGTGCATGCCTGGTGTTGTGCTCAGGCCCCCGCTCTCGTATTGCGGCAGTGGCGCTCGGGGTGTGCTCGTTGGCCACGTATCAGCCGGCCAATTCTGCGTTTTGGATCGTCGTGTTGATGGCTTTGCTCTTCCCCGATGGGACGACAGGGCGATCTGGCTGGAGGGTTTTCGCCGACTTGGTGGCCTGTCAGGTGTTGGCCTTGTTGATTTACAAGTACGGAGTTTTTAGTCAACTGGAGCTGAAGGATTACGCGGCTTACCACTCGGCTTTGCCTCCGCTTGGTGATCTTCCAGCTGTGTTGGTGGAAAACAGTGGCCGTTATCTCTCCACCCTGCATGACGACTGGCGGGAGACCGAGGCCGGTTTGGTTTTTTTCATTGCTGCTCTGGTCGCGTTGCTCACTGCCTGCTTGGGCAGGCAAAAGGCATTGAGGCCTGGGGCGATGCGATGGCAGCCGGCCAGATCGGTTGGCTTCGGAACACTCGCTGTGTTGGTGATTGTCGCCCTATCCCATGGACTCCCTCTGCTGCTCAGTCGACCAATCTTTGAACCGCGCACCTTTGTGGGGATTGGCGTCGTGATGGCCAGCCTCGCTTTGATTGCCACCCGGAAGGGTTGGCGAGGCTGGTGGAACCGTGGGGTGTTGCTCGTGTTGGTAGCGGCGGCGTGGGCCTGCATCACGATCACCTATGCCTATGCCAATGCTCAGGCGGCGCAGCAGGGCTTGAATCAACAGGTGCTGCAGTCGCTGACCCAAACCCTGCAGCAGCGTGGACTCCGCAACGCTGATTTCGATCGTGTGGTGATCACGGGGAAAACACCGCGGGCGCCGGTGGCGGACAACACCTTCCGGACCTTTCCTTACCTCAAGCGCCTGGTGAAGCCCGTGAAGGGCAACTGGTGGGGGCATATCGGCTTGAAACATCAGGGCTTCCGTAAGCCGTTCAAGATGCTGCAGCCTGAGGACATCGGTACCCCTCAACCGATTGCATCGACATCGCTCTACAGCTTGGCCAAAGAAGGGAAAACCCTTGTGGTTCACTTCCACGACTCTTGATGTTGTCTTCGACCGATCGCCGTGCCCTTGCGGTCGCCATCGGTGTCGCTGCACTGATCGTGGTGCCGTTGGGCTTGCACGCACCGCTTTATTTCGATGATTTGGGTCGGTCTCTGAATGGTTCCTATGGCTGGAGTGAGAATGGACGCCCCCTCGCGGATTTCGTCAGTCAGCTGCTCTTGATGTGAGCACCGCGCACGGTGCTCACCAGTCCGCTGGACCAGTTGGTTGTTCACTCGCTTGTTTCAACATCCCAAACCCTGGGCTGCTCCCCTGGCTTGCATGTTCCTGTTCGGCTCGCCCTATTTCATCGAAAACCTGTCTTACAGCTTTGATGCATCGCAGATGGTGCTGGCGGTGCTGCTGAATGTGCGGGGGCCTGTTCAAATCAGCCTTTCCAAGACAGCCCTGCCAGACTTCGCTTCGAAAGCCAACCTCTTGTGAACCCCAACAGTTCCGCTCCGCCTCCGGCTCGTGCGGCTGTCGAGCAGCTGCAGGCTTATAGCGCTCCGTTGGAAGGGCGTCGGGAACTTTTAAGGCTGGATTTCAACGAGAACACCATTGGACCCAGCCCTTTAGTGGCTCAAGCGGTGCGGAATTTCAGCGCCGAAGACATTTCGATCTATCCCGAATACGAGGGATTGTGCGAGGCGGTGGTGCAAAACCTGCTGGAAACCCAATGCCGTAGTGGCTTGCAGCCCGATCAGGTGGGTTTGTTCAACGGGGTTGATGCGGCCATTCATGCCGTGTTTCAGGCCTATGGCGATCAAGGAGATCGACTGCTCACCACAGCTCCCACATTTGGGTATTACGCCCCTTGCGCTCGGATGCAAGGGATGGTGATTGAGGCGATCCCCTACGAGGGTGATGCTTTTGCGTTCCCGTTGCAGGGGATTGAAGCGGCCTTGCGTGCGCAGACGCCACGGTTGCTTTTGATTTGCAATCCCAACAACCCCACCGGCACGCGGTTGCCAGCGGATCAGGTGATCGCTTTGGCGGCTTCAGCCCCCAACACCTTGGTGGTGGTGGATGAGCTGTACGAAGCCTTTACGGGCGACAGCGTGCTGCCGACTGCTGATTTCGAAGCTACGCCCAATCTGTTGGTGTTGCGGTCGTTGGCAAAAACAGCCGGATTGGCTGGGCTTCGCATCGGCTTCGCCGTTGGGCATCCTGCTGTGATCGATCGGATTGGCCGGGTCACGGGGCCCTACGACGTGAACAGTGTGGCGGTGGCAGCAGCATTCGCCGCTTTGGCGGATCAGTCGTATGTGGATGCCTACGTGGCTGAGGTGCTGCGGGCTCGCGACTGGACACTCAATGCGCTGCGGGATGCTGGCGTGCGCCACCACTGCGATGGCGGCAACTATCTGCTGATCTGGCCCCAGCGCCCGGTGGCGGAGGTGGATGCGGCGTTGCGGCAGGCGGGAATCCTGGTGCGTTCGATGGCGGGCAAGCCCCTCATTGATGGTTGTTTTCGGGTGAGCATCGGCACCACCAGCCAGATGCAGCGCTTCATGGAGGGGTTTTACCCCCTGGAGCGATGAACCGCTTGCTGCTGCTGGCCACTGGCGGCACCATCGCCGGCTCTGCAGACGACAGTGCAACGCTGAACGACTACACCGCTGGAGTGCTGGGGGGTGATGCCCTGCTCGCGGCGGTGCCGCAGCTGCAGAATCTGGCGACGATCAGCGTCGAGCAGGTCGCCAATGTCGACAGCGCCGACCTGCTGTTTGAACATTGGCGCGCGCTCGTGGAGCGCATTCGTGACGCCTTTGCGGCGGATCCAGAGCTGGCCGGGGTGGTGATCACCCATGGCACCAACACGCTGGAGGAAACCGCCTGGTTGCTGCAGCTGTTGATCGACGATCCCCGTCCCGTGGTGCTTGTGGGAGCGATGCGTCCGGCCACGGCCCTCAGTGCTGATGGGCCGTTGAACTTGTACCAGGCGATTCAGGTGGCGGTGAGCTCTGCGGCCCGATGCCAGGGGGTCTTGGTGGTGATGGATGGTCAGATCCATGGCGCAAAGGCGGTCACCAAAATCGCAACCCAAGGGGTGAGTGCCTTTGCGAGTCCTGATTCAGGTCCTTTGGGTTGGGTGGATGATGCCGGCGTCCATCTTCCGTCCGCGGAGGCGGGGCGTCCAAAGCCTTTGGCCCAGATCCAGCTGCCCAATGATTGGCCATGGGTGACGATCGTCTACGGGTGCGTGGAGCCTTCGGGTGATTGGATCTCGGCTCTCCTAGGAGCTGGCGTTCAGGGTTTGGTCTTCACGGGAACTGGAGCAGGGCAGCTGTCCGAGCGAGAGCGTTCGGCCTTACGAGCCTGGGATCGCCTCTTGCCTCTGATGTTGCGTTCGAACCGCTGCGGTTCTGGCCCGGTCTATGGCGATGCGGATCAAGCCCAGTTTGGATTGCTGCCGGCGAGTGGCCTGAACCCGCAGAAAGCGCGCATATTGCTGTTGCTGGCTTTGATTGCGGGGTTGGATCAGCAGGGTTTGGCGTCCCTATGTGAAGCGGCTTAGGACGTCGTGATGGGCGCATGAATCGGGATGCGCACGCGCTGCACCTGAGCGCATTCCACGAGGCAGACCATGCCTGTGTCGACGTCAGCGACTTGAAGCAAGGGCGATGGATCGCCATCCATGGACAGGTCTTCCACACGCAACACCTCTCCCATCCACCAATCTTTTGATTGAGTCGATTTCGCCTCTTGGGTCGCCCAGACGATCACAACATCGCCTGCTTGCACGGGGAGCGCCAAGAGCCGCTTTTGCTTCGCAGCAGACGTCATGTCTGATGGAACGCTTACACCACCAACGCTCATGCCACCCTGAATGAGTACAAGCGTTCTACCTATGGGTTGTTTGGTGGTCAACGGTTTGCACCTCCACATCATTCATGGCCAAGGAATGGACGTAGAGGGGAGAGCGAAATCACTCAATCTCAACGGTTATGGGCTATTTGCGGCTGAAAAGAGGCGATTGCGTATCTGTGAAAGACGACAAGGCCCCCAGGTGCAGCTCAGAAGCTGACTGTGTCGTGATGTCCTGCCATGGACCTCCCTTGAGCTGCTGGGTATAAAACAAGCATTGAGCACTAAAAAACCGCTTCACTTATGAAGCGGTTATTAGATGCCTGGACGATCCCCATCACCCGGCCTTTTGCACCACATCTTGTGGTGTTGAAGCAATAGTAATCAAAAATCTCTTTATGTGGTGTGAGTTTTGATTCACTCAAGAATCTGGACTCTTTTTGTGAAGTTTAGAAAAGCTCTGATTCACTGTTATTGAACCGCTGCATCTGGTGTTTAAGGGCGTTAATGTGAGACCCCCCATCACTCGGCCTGTCCTTGCGACAGGTTTTTTTTTGGTTGCACGCTAGTGGTGGTGTGCGCGGAGACATTTCTCACTGGCTTGCCCATAGGCTGAAATCAAAGCCAAAGGAGCGTTTGAGAGTGTTGACTGCGAAGAAGTGCATGGGCGGAAAGGGTGCTTGTGTTCGCCTGAATCTCTTCAAAAAGCCCTGCGACGCAGTCGGTTTACATTTCTGAATGGGGCTTGTCACGAAACAACATGTCCAGTCTTTATTTTTTCTTTAGGTTTGGCGGAACAGTTCTGGTTGGAGCTCCCAATCTCGCCATGGCCAATTCCCGTAAGGACCTTGGATTGCTGGCAGGTACGTTCCTCGTTGGTTTGGGTGCCCTCGAGATGGTGCTCTACGCCTTTGGCTGATGGGCCTCAGTGCAATCACTCCATCACGGTGACTGCATCACGGTCACTGCATCACGGTCACTGCATCACGGTGACCACCGTTGAATCATCGAGCTGACCCGGAAGCGAGATGGAGCGCCCCACCTTGCGAACCGTGGTGCCCGCCATGGCATCGAGGAAGGGTTGCACGCCGCCTTGATCGCAGCCCTCAGGAGGGTCGCCAATCACGTATTGCACGGGGATGACGCGCTTGGGATTGAGCTCGTTCACAAGGGCCGCGGCTTCATCTCCATCAAAAATTTTGCTGCCCCCGCCAACGCCAAGGATCAGTACATCTGGCCGTCCAAGCAACACCTGATCAGCGCCGGAGATTGGGCCAGCCGTGGCACCGAGATGGGCAAAGTTCAAGCCCCCCTGTGACCAGCGCCAGATGGTGGCATTTCCAAAACGTCGACCGCCCATTCGGTCGTGTGGACTGCCAAAGCCTTCGAGGTTGAGACCACCGATGCGATAGGCCCCTGGCTTTACCAAATATCGGCCACCGGCGATGTCCCGTGCCCCCTCATCGGCGAGCTGAGAGCTCGCCAAAATGATTCCTGCATTCACCCGAGGCTCTGGAAGTCCTGCTGCACAGCCAACAGCCTGATACGGGTTTAGCAGTACGGACTGTCCTCCTCCCTGGATCAAAAGAGCCCGCTGGCCGTAGCTGGTAATCGTCGCGCCCCCGCCGGCATGGGCGGCCCCTTGAAGAGATAACGCCATGCCCGCGGCGGCGATCACAGCAGAGCGCAGGAGGGTCATGCGAGATTCAAAAGTTGAGTTTGAAGCTAACAGCGTTAACTCGCTGCTTCCTTCAAGAAATTGGCGAGCAGTTGGTGCCCGGAGTCTGTGAGCACACTCTCCGGATGGAACTGCACCCCCTGCACGTGGGGAAAGTCCCGATGCCGCAAACCCATCACCATGCCGTCGGCAAGCCACGCGGTGACTTCGAGGCAATCCGGCAGGCTGTCTCGATCTGCCACCAGGCTGTGATAACGGGTGGCTGTGAGGGGCTGGGGGAGGCCTGCAAACACCCCTTCACCGTGATGCAAAACCGGTGAGGTTTTGCCATGCATCAGCTCAGGAGCACGCACCACCGTTCCTCCAAAGACCTGGGCGA
The DNA here is from genome assembly GCF_000153805.1 of Synechococcus sp. BL107. NCBI lineage: Bacteria > Bacillati > Cyanobacteriota > Cyanophyceae > Synechococcales > Synechococcaceae > Synechococcus > Synechococcus sp. BL107. The sequence goes on from NZ_DS022298.1 coordinate 584,863, forward strand.
GGGCCTGATGGCCAAGGCACACCCCCAAGGTGGGAGTGGTTGGAGACAGTTCCTTTAGAACATCCAGACAGACACCGGACTGGTTTGGATCGCCAGGGCCTGGGGACAGGAGAATCGCTTTGGGATTCAGTCGACGAATCTCCGCGAGGCTTAGGGCGTCATTCCGCTCCACTCTGAGATCAGCAGCCACAGGATGCTGCGGGGCGAGTTCGCCGAGATATTGCACCAGATTGAAGGTGAAGCTGTCGTAGTTATCAATGACCAGCAACATCAGCAAAGAGGTGGCGAAAGGGTGAGGCTTAAAGCCCCAGGCGAAGGAGTAAGGGGGGCAGGAGCAGGAACGTGGCGATCAGCATCGAACTGATCGCGGCTGTGAGAACAGCGGCTGCTGCACAGTCTTTCGCAATGCGGGCGAGGGGGTGGTATCTCCTGCCAATGGCAAGGTCGACCACCGCTTCCATGGCCGTGTTCAGGAGCTCCAGCACAAGAACGGCCGTCACTGTCAGCACCAGCACGGCTAGTCGGATCAGATCCAGCTGAAGCCAGCCCGCCAACGCAAACACAACCGAACCGATCAGCACATGGATGCGGAAGTTGCGTTGGGTGGCGAAGGCGTAGCCCAATCCCTGGGCGGCGTAACGGAAGCTGGCCGGAAGATCCCCAGCGATGCGCCAACTTCCATGTCGGAGGGAACGGGCCATCACTGCAACCTCATCAGGTGCTGTATCGGTGGAGCGGTGCCGGCCTGTTGTTGTACGCATCAGCACTCACTCGATCTCCACAGGACGCTTGTCCTTAGGCAGAACGTTACCCGTACTGTCGAGAAGACGCTCCTGAAGGTCAAGCATTGCCCTGAGGCTTCGCTCATCGGGATGGTCCCAGCCCAAGAGGTGGAGGAGGCCATGACTGATCAGCCAATGCAGTTCATAGCCCAAGCTGTGGTCGTGGTCTTGGGCCTGTCGTTGAGCGGTGTCGAGCGACACGATGATGTCGCCAAGTTCTACTGCGGCGCCCTCGAGCCAGTCGGGTGTGTCGTCGAGGGCTGCAAAGGACAACACATCGGTGGGGCCTGATCGCTGCCGCCATTCGCTGTTGAGTTCAGTGATTCCTGCATCGTCGGTAAAACGCAATCCAAGGCTTACCTCTGGTGCTTGCCGGACGACGGAAGGACAAGACAGATCTGGGTTGGAACGGATGAACTCAATCCACTGCTGCAACACCGATACCCAGGTTGCATGGGTCAACAAGGTCCCATTCAGTGGTCCAGGAATCCCGACACCACTCGCATCCAGGGAGAGGTCTAGCTCCATGGACTATTGAGGCAAGGTTGGCCGGCCTAACCAAGCCACCAGGGTGATGAAACCCAAGAATCCAACGGCAGTAAGGCCGAAGTGGAGCAAGCTTTGACGACCCTTGCGCACCATGTTGCGCATCGCTTGCTTCACGAAGCTGGGCGGCGGAGTGGTGGGCTGGTTGGACTCGGTGCTCATGGGTGGTCAGCTGTCGGCATCGTCGCCGGGTCGGTCGACACCTTGCCGCAGAGATGCGTCGATGAACGGGTCAAGTGCGCCATCCATCACCGCTTGCACATCGTTCGTTTCCTCCTGAGTGCGCAGGTCTTTCACCATTTGATAGGGATGGAACACGTAATTACGGATCTGGTTCCCCCAGGCGGCTTCCACGATGTCGCCACGAATATCGGCGATTTCAGCGGCCCGTTGCTCTTGGGCAATCACCAACAATTTGGCCTTCAGCAGAGCCATGGCTTTTTCTTTGTTCTGCAGTTGTGAGCGCTCTTGGGTGCAGCGCACGGCCAGGCCAGTGGGTAAGTGTTGGATGCGAACGGCTGTTTCCACCTTGTTCACGTTCTGACCACCGGCACCACCGGAGCGCGATGTGGTCACCTCTAAATCTTTGTCAGGAATGTCGATATCGACGTCTTCCTCAAGCTTGGGCATCACTTCAATGCCGGCGAAACTGGTTTGACGTTTGTCGTTGGCGTTAAACGGAGAAATCCGGACCAATCGATGGGTGCCCTTTTCGTTGCGGAGGTAGCCATAGGCGTAGCGGCCCTCCACTTCGATGGTGGCGCTTTTAATTCCTGCTTCTTCTCCCTCGCTGATCTCGTCGATGGTCACCCGCATGTCGTGGTCTTCGGCCCAACGGGTGTACATGCGCAGCAGCATTTGGGCCCAATCCTGAGCATCGGTGCCGCCGGCGCCGGCATTGATGCTCAGGACGGCGCCTTCTTTGTCGTACTCACCGCTCAGCAACCGTTCAAGTTCCCAGCGATCGAGCCCCTGACGCAGTTCTGTGAGGCCCTGCTGTGCTTCCCCCAGCATGTCTTCATCCGCCTCCAGCTCATACAGCTCGAGTGTCGCTTTGGCGTCATCAATGGCGCTGCGCCAGTCGGCCAATTGCTTTAACTGAGCCTTCACCTCATCGAGGCGACGCATTTGTTTTTGGGCGTTTTGCTGGTCGTTCCAGAAGTCTGGTTGTGCGGCGAGCTGTTCGAGATCCTGCTGCCTAGCGTTCAGTGCAGGTACGTCAAAGACAGTCCTGGGCATGGCCCAGGCGGTCAGTGAGCTCAGACAGGTCGCGCTTGAAGTCGGTGAGATCCAGCAAGGACTCGGCCCTAATCAACTCTGAAGCTATCAGCGCATTTGCTGCATAGAGTCGCTGCAGCGGTGCTTTTTTTGTTATGGCCAAGGTTGAGATCTACACCTGGCGCACCTGTCCGTTCTGCATTCGTGCCAAAGCACTGCTGGATGGAAAGGGTGCTGCCTACACGGAAATCAGTGTTGACGGCGATGAGCCTGGTCGTGATGCCATGGCGGCTCGTGGCAACGGGCGCCGCAGTGTTCCTCAGATCTTCATCAACGACGCCCACGTGGGTGGTTGTGATGAATTGCATGGTTTGGAGAGAGCCGGAAAGCTCGACTCCCTTTTGAACGCTTGATCCATGCGTCAGCTGTTTGTGCTGGATCCGCTCCAGCAGATCAATCCGCTTAAAGACTCGTCAGCGGCCTTGATGCAGGCCGCGCAGCGGGCTGGTGATGAGGTGTGGGCATGCACGCCTGCAGATTTGATTGCCCGAGGCGATGAACCGTTGGCGATGGCGCTTCCGGTCACCACGGAACCGTGGATCACGATTGGTGCCAGTGAACGTCAGTGCCTCACAGGTTTTGACGTGATTTGGATGCGCAAAGATCCCCCCGTTGATGAGGCGTATTTGTACGCCACCCATCTGCTCGAGGTGGCAGAACGTGCCGGTGTGCGGGTGCTCAACCGCCCGAGTGCCCTGAGGGCATGGAACGAAAAGCTTGGTGCGTTGCGCTTTTGCCGTTGGATGGCTCCTACCACCGTGTCCGGACGGGTGGCAGAGCTCAGAGCCTTTGCCCAGGAGCAAGGAGAGGTGGTGCTGAAGCCCCTCGGAGGTCGGGCTGGCTTGGGTGTGATCCGAGTGAATGCTGAAGCGCCTGGTCTTAAGGCGTTGTTGGAGCTGGTCACGGAGCAAGAGCGATTGCCAGTGATGGCCCAGGCGTTTTTGCCTGCTGTGACGGACGGTGACAAGCGGATCCTGCTGGTGGATGGCGAACCGCTGGGGGCGGTGAATCGCCGCCCTCTGGCGGGAGAGTTCCGCAGCAATTTGGCCGTCGGCGGTCAGGCGGAAGCGACGGAACTCACCGATCGCGAACGGCAGATTTGTGCTGCATTAGCCCCCGCGCTGCGGGCAGAAGGCTTGTTCTTTGTCGGCATCGACGTGATCGCTGGGATGTTGAGTGAGATCAATGTCACCAGTCCCACGGGTGTGCGGGAAGTGGAACGCCTCATGCAGCAACCCTTGGCCGATCAAACGATCGAACGGCTGCATCACGCCCTTTAGTTGTCCTTGGCTAAAAAACAGATTCTCTTAGAGGCCTGCTGTTGAGCTGGGGCGATTCTGTCGACCCCAGAGCGAGCTGGTCGGCGAGCACGGCGAGCTTCAAGCCCACTTCCTGAAGCTCCCGCTCGGCGATGGAGCCGCGGACGAGACCAGCCCCTGCGGTGAGATCCAAACGACGTCCCTGGGCGTGGCCACAACGGATTGCAACACGGAGTTCGGCATCTCCAGCGCTGTCGATCCAGCCGATCGGTGCGGCGTAATTTCCTCGCTCAAACGGCTCCAGCGCTCGCAACCAGGCCATCGCCTCGCGGCGGGGTAGTCCGGCAACGGCAGGGGTGGGGTGTAATTGTTCGGCGAGTGCCAGAACCGACTTGCCTTGCGCAGCGGCAGTGATGGGTGTGTGGAGATGGGTGAGGCGCCCATGGCGTGCCAGCTGGGGCTGGGGCCGGCGCCAGGGAGACAGACCGCTTTCGCGGAGTTGGTCGGTAATGGTTTCCACCACCAGTTCATGCTCTCGTCGGTCTTTGTCGGAGCGGAGCAATTGCTGGCCGTCGTCCCCTGGTCCGGCGGTGCCAGCGAGGGCATCGCTGCGGAGGAAACCGCCGCGGAGGCTTAAGAGCCGTTCTGGGGAAGCGCCAAAGAACACATCGTCCGCTTTGCGTTGCCAAAGAAAGCGGCAGCTGCCGGCCTGTTGACGCCGCAAACGGGTTAGGAGCGGCAAGGGATCGAAGCTTGTTCCCACATCGAACGATTGGCGCACCGCCAGAACCAATTTGTGGAGTTCACCGCCATTGACCAAATCCAAACCACGCTCCAGGGCGCTGGCGTAGCGCTGTTGCCAGGAGCTGCTGTCGCGGGTGTCCAGTTGAATTGCCGAGCTTGGTTTGGGTTGGTCGGATTCTCTGTTTTGGAGGTCGAGGTGCTTCAACCACAGTTGCTCGGCGAGTTCACGGGCTTCGGCGGCGTTGCTTACGACACCGTTTAAGCGAAGCCAGCCCCGTCGCCCTTGGCGGCTGAGTTGCCAGCGGGGCAACACGGCCTGCACGGATGGGCAGCCGTGGGTGTTGTGGTCGCGCTCACTGGTTTGATCAAAAAATTGAAACGACAGCAACACCCTGGGTCTTGCTTGGGCTGGCGTGTCGGTCTTGGTGTCTGTGAGCCGACTCAAGCTCAGGTCGGCGAATCGTTGGGCGAGTTCGAAGCGTCGAGCACCCGCCAATTCGAGCTGCTGGCAGTGGCCGGCGGCGGCAAAGCAGAGGCCGGGTGCGCTGTCCCAAAGCACGCGGAATGTGTGGTCAACAGCCAGCTGAGGCAGGCCCCTGAGCGGATCGATGCCGTCCAATGGCAGGGCCAAACTCAACAGCCCGTCGTCGTGCTGTCGGTCAAGCCAGCCCCGTTGGGCGGTGGCAATCAGGTTGCTGAAACTCAGATCAGCAGACATCTGTTGCGTCGTTGGGCCGAGGTACTGCTCAAATGTATGGGCCCTCCTCCTGGTTGACACGGGTCCTGCCCATGCAAGAGCCGCAGGCTGTCGCAACCCGTTACGCCCAACGACGGGCGTTATGGAAGGCCGCGATCAAGTGGCCGATGTATTCGGTTGCGGTGATGCCGGTCCTTTTGGCCGCTGGATGGCAGCTTGGTTTTAAGGGAATTCTGCGTTGGGACCAGCTCTTCGGTTTTTTGCTCGCCGCCATTCTTTTATTGCTTTGGGAGAACCTGAGCAACGATTTATTTGATGCCGATACGGGAGTGGATGCGGTTGGTAAGCCCCATTCGGTTGTGAATCTCACCGGCCGTCGGGATCGCATTGCTTGGCTGTCAACTGCATCCCTACTGCTCGGTTTGAGCTTGATGGGATGGCTGGCCTGGCGAAGCCATCCCGCCGTGTTGCTGCTGGTGTTGCTCAGTTGTGGCTTGGGCTACGTCTACCAAGGTCCGCCATTTCGTTTGGGCTACCAGGGGCTGGGGGAACCGCTCTGTTGGTTGGCGTTCGGTCCGGTGGCGTCGTCTGCAGCTCTGTTGGTGCTCGCTCCAGCTGGAGTGGGGGACGTGCCTTGGACATCTGCATTGGTGTTGGGAGCTGGGCCGGCCTTGGCCACCTCGTTGGTGCTGTTTTGTTCCCACTTCCATCAGGTGGAGGAAGACGCAGCCCATGGCAAGCGCTCACCGGTGGTGCGCCTGGGGACCGCACGGGCGGCTGCGCTGATCCCTTGGTTTGTGGGCCTCACCCTCACCTTGGAGTGGTTGCCAGTGGCCTTGGGCCATTGGCCGCCTACGGCTCTGCTGAGTGGTTTGGGCTTGCCGGCTGGATGGGCTTTGATTCGTTTAATGCGGCGACATCACAATCAGCCGCAGCGCACCTGCACCAGCAAATTCTTGGCCTTGCGCTTTCAGGCTTGGAATGGATTAGGGCTTGCCCTCGGCTTAGCCCTTGCACCGTTGTGGCCGTTGGGATGACGATCCAGCTTCAGGTGCGTCCCTTTAGCTTTTCGCTCTTGCAACCGTTGAGGACCGCTACTGGTGTGTTGTTCGAGCGGCGCGGGTGGTTGCTGCGGTTATGCGATGGCGATACCGGTGCCGTGGGTTGGGGGGAAGTGGCGCCGTTGCGAACGGAGCAGTGGTTGCGCTGCCAAACCCTGTTGGAGGAACTGCCTGGAGAGGTGAGCCGTGGTCAGCTTGAGGCCTTGATTGCTCAAGCATCAGGGGCGCTTGGCTTTGGCTTAGCTGCAGCATTAGCCGAGTTGGATGGACTCGTGGGGGACTTGTCGTCCGAGCCTTGGCAGGAAGCGCCTCCCCCGGCTCAGCTCCTGCCAGCGGGCGAGCAGATGCTGATGGCATTGGATCAAGTTCTCATCGACTGCCCGCCATCCCACGCGCTCACCTTTAAGTGGAAGGTGGCCACCGAGGCATCGGAACGCGAACAGCGTTGGCTGGAGCAGCTTCTCGTGCGTCTTCCCCATAACGCCAGGCTGCGGTTGGACGCCAATGGCGGGTGGGATCGCTTGACCGCAGGAGTTTGGCTAGAGCGGTTGCGGCAGGAGTCGCGGTTTGATTGGCTGGAGCAGCCGTTGGCGGTGACTGACCACGAAGGGCTCGAGCAATTGGCCCAACGCGGATCGGTGGCCCTCGATGAATCACTTGAGCATCGACCCGAGCTCCGAAACAGCTGGATTGGCTGGCAGGTTCGGCGTCCGTCGGTGGATGGGGATCCAAGGCCGTTGTTGCGGCAAATCCAATCTGGAGTTCCCAATCGAATGGTGAGTACCGCCTTCGAAACTGGGATCGCTCGCCGTTGGGTGCACCATCTGGCGGCGTTGCAGTGGGTTGGTCCAACGCCTGCTGCCCCTGGTCTTGCGCCGGGATGGTGTCCTAAAGGACCCTTGTTCTCTGACAATCCAGAGCTGGTCTGGGCAGCTGCAGGGTGATTGATCCCGACCACATCTTGCAGGCCTTAGATGCCGGTCGATGGGTGCCATTGGCAGATGCACCAATGGTGCTGCCTTTGGATTTGTTCCCGCCAGGTCCGGGAGTCGTGGTGAGGAGTGGAGGCAGCAGCGGTGGTCGTCGCTGGTGTTTGCAGCCTCGCCACCATCTCGATGCTTCCGCTGCCGCCACGGCCACTTGGCTGCAGGACATCGGGATGGATCCCCAGCGGTGCCTAGTGCTCAATCCTTTGCCGATTCATCACGTCAGTGGGCTGATGCCTTGGTGGCGCGCCCGCAGCTGGGGGGTGCCCCACCACCGCTTGCCTTCAACGTTGATGAAGCAGCCTGGAGAACTGCTCCGTCATTGCAGGGATTTGCCGGACTGGTCGAATCGTGCGGTGTTGCTCTCGTTGGTGCCAACACAGTTGGGTCGGTTGCTATCTCATCCGGCTGGCCGGGAATTCTTGGGCGAGATGCGGGTGATTTGGGTTGGTGGGGCGTCGTTGGCCAAGCCCCTGGCGGAGCAAGCAAGGGCTGCCGGAATTCCCTTGGCTCCCTGCTACGGGGCAACTGAAACGGCGGCGATGGTGACGGCGCTCTCCCCTCAACAATTTTTGGCTGGGGATTCATCCTGCGGAGCCCCCTTGAGCGATGTGGAATTGCGGCTCGGAGTTGATGAAGCTTTAGAGGTCCGAACCCAACGCCTGGCAATGGGCTCATGGCGTGATGAACAGCCTGAAGTGTTGTTGCCTGTTGCGAATTCCACGGGTTGGTGGCGTTCAGGAGACCGGGCCCAGATCAATGGGGGGTTAGTGATTAGGGGTCGGCTGGATACAGCATTGAGTTGTGGTGGTGAAACCGTTTTTCCTGAGCAGCTCGAAGCCCGATTGATGCGTGAGCTTCGCGTGGCGGGTTTACCCGTGGAGTGCGTTTTGTTTTTGGGAATGGACGACCCGGAATGGGGCCAACGGTTGGTGACATTGGTGCGGACGTCTGATTCCGTCGTTCTGGAGCAGTTGGCAGCCATGACGGCTGAATGGCCTACGTCAGACCGTCCTCGACGCTGGGTGTTGTGTCCTGAGTTGGCTCCAACGGATGCTGGGAAATGGCAGCGGCAAGCCTGGCGTGACTGGTTAAAGCGGTTGGATTTGGCCCAGGGTTGAGGCTTCGATCCAACGTTCGATCGGTTCGGGCAAGCTGCAGCGTTTGCGCGTCACGGCATCAATCGCGAGGTGCTGTAGGCCACCGCTGGCGACGGGTTGATCACCCAGGCGGATTTGGCTGATCACCTCAAAACAACCGGGATCGATCCGTTTGGGTTGAAGGTGGATCACTGCGGCATCCCCCACATGCATGGGGGCCCGGAAGTCTGCATGGCAATGCACGATCGGCAGGGCCACGCTGGGTTGTTCGGAGCGCCCACCGGGGAAAACGGCACCAACTGGAATCCCGAACTGTTCCAGGCTGGCTTCCCACGCTTGATGGCACCAGCCCAGGAGGTGTTGAAAGTGCATCACCCCGGCGGCATCGGTGTCGCTGAAGCGCACCGTTCGGTGGATTTCCAGCCATGGGTAGGCGTTCATTGCGATGCGTTGTCGATGCAGAAATGGACTGCCACCCTGACACCGAATCCGCCGAAACCCATGGCTGCATCCATTGCCTTTGAACATCCTTCGATTCAGAAGGCTTGGGATGCTTTCCTAAAACACATCCCGGTGCTCCTGGTGATTTGGGTGGGCAGCATCGCCCTGGCTGTCTTGGGTCTCGCCGTATCGGTGCTGATCGTGATGGCTGTGGGGAGCTTGGGGGGTTCCAGTGATTCAGCGTTTTCCCTTGGCGCAATCCTGGGTCAACTCGCGCAGATTCCCTTTTCAGTGCTCTCCAGTCTTCTCAGTGTGCTGATGGTGGCGATCCCAGCGGTGTATTACGAACGCGGTGACGTGGTCACCATCGGGGCGGCGCTGGCGTTGTTGAGAGAACGGTTCTGGCGTTACGTGCTGGCCGGTTTGTTCTTCTCCATCGTGATGACGATCGGTTTGCTCTTATGCGTTCTGCCTGGCCTGGCCGTGGCCCTCGTTACGCCGGTGTATGTGAACCGGATTTTTGTCACCGAGATGAGCATAGGTGAGGCGTTTTCCCAAGCGTTCCAGGTGGTGTACCGCTCAGAGAACGGCATGAGTTTTGTGGGGCTTGAGGTGCTTGCGGCCATCGTGGTCACGGTGTTGGCTGCGATCACCTGCGGTCTTGCTGGGCTTGCGGTGATTCCGATGGCCAGTTTTTACCTTCAAAACATGGCCTATCAGCGTGGCCTCTTGCGCTGATTTAGGCGCTGGAGGGCCAAGCATTGAAGCTGAGGCGTAGGAGCCAGTAGGCAAGGAGCGAACAAGTGCCGAGGGCGAGGGTTGGCCTGGCTGCTGCTCTCCGAAAGACACCTCGGGGCATGAGCCGCCGCTGGCGAATTGAAACGACAGACCAACCGACCAAGACCGCTGCCAGCACAGGGCCGAACAGATGCCAGTGCATAGCGTCGTGGAGGTCTCCGGTTAGGGCTGCACTGGTGGCGCGGGTGAGGAAACAGGTGGGGCAGGGGATGCCGGTAAGAGCCCGCAGCGGGCAGCTGAACCCCGGAAGCTGAGGGTGAATTCCCTTTAGCCACAACGTTCCTGTGAGCGCAGCGGGAAGCAGAAAACCTGTGCGCTGAATGTGTTGAAGGAAACGATTCAGTGTTGAGAGTCCTGTGCTGGCGTTTCCCAGTGTGACAAGCCTCTCTGGCAGTTCACTGCCTGGATCAGCGGTCCACAGATCCCATGATCACGTCGATGGAGCCCAGGATGGCCATGATGTCGGCCACCTTGTGTCCCTTCAGGATGTGGGGAAGGATCTGGAGGTTGTTGCTATCAGCAGCCCGGATCTTGAACCGCCAGGGGGTGACGTCGTTGTTGCCCTGCAAGAACACGCCAATTTCGCCTTTGCCTGATTCGAGTCGGGTGTAGAGCTCTCCGTTAGGGATCTTGAAGGTGGGAGCCACCTTTTTCGCCACATACTGGAAGTCAAATCCAGCCGCGTCGCTGCCCTTGCCCTCATTCAGACGCTTCGCTTCGAGATTTTCCGTGGGACCGCCAGGAATCATGTCGCAGGCTTGGCGAAGAATTTTGAGCGATTGACGCATTTCTTCGATGCGCACGCGATAACGCGCGAAGCAGTCGCCTTCCTTCTCCCAGGCCACCTGCCAGTCGAAGTCGTCGTAGCACTCGTAGTGATCCACCTTGCGAAGGTCCCATGGCACTCCTGAGGCGCGCAGCATCGGACCACTCAGGCTCCAGTTGATCGCATCTTTGGTTTCGATCGTGCCCAAACCCTCGATTCGGCGGCGGAAGATTGGGTTATTGGTAATCAGCTTTTCGTATTCGTCGATCTTGGGGGCGAACCAGTCGCAGAAATCACGGCATTTTTCAAGCCAACCCCAGGGCAAATCTGCTGCTACGCCACCAATCCGGAAGTAGTTGTTATTGATCAGCCGCTGTCCTGTGGCCGCTTCCCAGAGGTCGTAAATCATCTCCCGCTCTCGGAAGATGTAGAAAAATGGCGTCTGGGCGCCAACGTCTGCGAGGAAGGGGCCAAGCCAGAGCAGGTGGTTGGCGATCCGGTTGAGCTCCAGCATCAGCACTCGGATGTAGCTGGCGCGTTTTGGCACGGGAATGTTGGCCAGTTTTTCCGGCGCGTTCACGACGACAGCTTCGTAAAACATGCCGGCCGCGTAATCCATGCGGCTCACATAGGGCACAAACATCACGTTCGTGCGGTTCTCGGCAATCTTCTCCATGCCGCGGTGGAGATAGCCGATCACCGGCTCGCAATCCACCACGTCTTCGCCATCCAGGGTGACCACCAGCCTCAGCACCCCATGCATGGAGGGGTGATGGGGTCCGAAGTTCACCACCATGGGCTCCGTGCGCGTTTCCAGCTGCGTCATGGGGAGCCCAGGTGCAATCGATGTATAGATCTTAGGTAGTCCTTGCCGATGGCCTGTGCCTCCTTTCAGCCACGTGCCTGTTTTGGCCGATGCCGTGGTGGCTGGAGCTGAGCACTTGCCCCATCAAAACGGCGTCTTGATCGATGCCACCCTCGGCGGTGGCGGCCACAGCGCCCTGTTACTGGAGCGTTTCCCTGGCTTCCATCTGATCGGACTCGACCAAGACCCCACGGCCCGGGCCGCAGCGGCTGAGCGATTGGCTGCGTTTGGTGATCGCGTTGAAATTTTGGCGACCAACTTCGCGAGCTACACCCCACCTGCCCCGGTTTTGATGGTGCTTGCCGACCTCGGGGTGAGCAGTCCACAGCTGGATGTAGCGGAGCGGGGTTTCAGCTTTCGTCTGGATGGTCCCCTCGACATGCGGATGAATCCTGGCAGTGATGCGGAAACTGCGGCTGAGCTGATCGACCGGTTGGAGGAGAACGCGTTGGCGGATCTGATTTATGGCTATGGGGAAGAGCGTTTATCCCGCCGCATTGCCCGACGGATCAAGGCCGACTTGGCGGCCCAGGGCCCCTATGAGGGCACGGCAGCGTTGGCTTACGCCGTTGCCGGGTGCTACCCGCCGAAGGCCCGTCGCGGTCGCATCCATCCGGCAACGCGAACGTTTCAGGCGTTGCGGATTGCGGTCAACGATGAGCTCGCCGTGTTGGATCGATTGTTGGACCAGGCACCGGACTGGCTCGAACCAGGAGGGGTGATGGGGGTGATCAGTTTCCATTCACTCGAGGATCGGCGTGTGAAAACGGCGTTTCTGCAGGATGAGCGGTTGGAGCGCATCACGCGTAAACCAACGGTGGCAACGGAAGATGAACAGGACAGCAACCCCCGCAGCAGAAGCGCCAAATGGCGTTTGGCGCGTCGCGTCAACGGTCTTTGAGCAGGCCCGTTTGGTCGTCGGCGCTAAACAGTTGTCTGTAGGCGGCACCGGTGATGCACAGGCATACGGGAGCCGCGGCGACGAGGCCGACGAAGCAGGCCAAAACGCCTAGAAGCAAGATGAGTGCCTGCAGCGTCAATAGGCCGAACACTTGCCACCACTGGCCCTGAACCACCATCAATCCATGGCGGATGGTGGCAAGAGGGCCGCGACCGTCGAGGAGGGCGATGAAGCCAAGAAAGCTTTGGTTCACTTGGATATAAAGGCCTCCAAGTGCTGTGAAAACAACAATCGCCACCGCGAAGGGATTGGTGGTCACCTGCTGGAGCAAACGCGGGCCGACATCGCTGAAGGCCTCAGTGATCCGTGGATCGGTGGGATCCACGGTGAGAGCCAGGTTTGCGATTGGGGTGAATAAACCCCAGGCATCGGCTGCGGTGAGGCTGGCGAAGATCAAACCGAAAACAATCGGCACCAGTAAAAGGGTGAGAACGATTTGGCTGCTGAATAGTCGCCAAATAGCAGGCCAGTTCAACTGAATAAAGTCCTGGAATCGGGGTGCCTCACCGTTGAGCGCAATCCACGATCCGCGAATTAAACCAACCGCCCCCCAAAGGTTCACCAAAGCACTCAACAAGCTGCCCACGCCAGGGAGTGGGAGGACCGCTAACAGCTGGCTGAGCACTCCAGTGAGGAGCACAAAACCAACAAAGGTCCAGGGAGCTCGGCGGAATGCGGTCCATCCCTCCTCAATGGCAGTGCCGATGAATAGTTGGGCACGTTCGCTGCTCATCTTGGAGAGACGGTGAAAGGACGACTGGGCCGACCGTAGGGAGCTCAGGTTTGTTGTGCAGCCACGGCCTCAACGATGCATGCGATGGCTTGTTCGACTGCGCTGGCCGTGGTCGAACGTCCCAGGCTGAGGCGAAGGGAGGCCTCGGCGTCGGCGCGGGACCGTCCGAGGGCTTGGAGCACATGGGATGGTGCGCCGTTGCTGCAGGCGGAACCGCTGCTGCAGGCGAGATGGGGCCGAAGGCTGCGATGGAGGCGGCTGCCGCTCACGCCTGGAAGGGTGATGTTGAGGTTGTGGGCTAAGCGCGGAGCTGCGGCACCGTTGCGTTCTATGGAGGGGAGTTGATCGTTAAGCCCGTTCCAGAGTTGATCCCGCAGCCCAGAAAGCCGTCTTTGACGTTCGTCTCGATCCGCCATGGCCTGTTGTACAGCCGCCGCAAAGCCCACGATCAAGGGGCTGGGCAGCGTGCCGGCGCGCAGGCCTGCTTCCTGCCCACCTCCCCATTGCAGGGGCTCCAGCTCGAGCCCCTCGCGGATCATTAGGGCGCCGATGCCTTTGGGGCCATAGAGCTTGTGAGCGCTGAGGCTGACGAGATCAAGCCCCAGGTTGTCGGGTTCAAGCGCAATGTGTCCAAAGGCTTGGGCTGCATCGCTATGAAAGACGACCCCACGGTCTCGGCAGATCTCTGCGAGTTCCTTCAGGGGCTGCAAGACACCGATTTCGTTGTTGGCGGCCATCACGCTCACCAGACGTGTGTCCGGCCTGATTGCTTCCTCCAGTTGGGCTGGAGTGATTAAGCCATTGGGCTGGGGCGTTAGCAGCGAAATCTGGAATCCTTCCCGATGGAGTTGGGCGAGGGGATCCAACACAGCGTGGTGTTCCGTCCTCACGCTGATCAGGTGACCGCCACCGTGAGTTCGCGCATGGCCAAGCAAGGCCAAATTGTTGGCTTCGGTAGCGCCACTGGTGAAAATCAATCGATTGGGATCGATGCAGAGGGCCTCTGCGATTTGGCGCCGCGCCAGGGCAATGGCTGCCGATGCGGTGAGGCCTTGGCGATGTTGACGGCTCGACGGATTACCCCAATGCTCAGTCCAATAGGGCGCCATCGCTTCCACCACCTCCGCTGAGCAGGGGGTGGTGGCTTGGAAATCAAAAGCGAGGGGCGCGCCGCTCAGTGGGGGTTGGCAACTGTTGCGATCATGATTGGCGTTGTGTTCCTTCCTCGCATGGGTCTGCGTTTCCCGATGGCTCGGCTGGGTTTGGGTCTTGGCCTTGGGTTGGCGCTGCTGCTGGCCCCGCTGGCGGCAGTGGCGATTAGCCGTCAAGAGGTGCTGGAGCGGATGAAACAGTCGAGACCCAAGGATTTGCAGGTGCTGTTGGAGGAGCCGGATGCTGGTGGCCCTCGCATCATTGGCATTTATGGGATCAAGCCCGGAGGGGTCGATGGAACCTTGCGCAGCTACAGCCTTTGGGAAGAATCCCCGTCCGATTTGAATGTCTATGTGGAATCGGTGAATTGCGGTGTCGACAACCCTTTACGGGTGAAGCGCACGCTTTCAGCGGTGTTCGTTCGGCATTTGAATCCCGGTGGCCCGATCCTGGAGGGCAATCGAGAAGACCACTTGGTGTGGTGGGCCGCCTGTGTGCCGGAAGTGGCGGGAACCGACCCTGCCACCTTGCGTAACAAAGCCCTGGAACTGGGCTTTTCCACCCTGCTGTCCGAACGCCAGGAGCAGTTACCCGCACTGGCCCCTTAAGCGCAACCTCCATACATTGACTGCAGAGCGACTCCAGTCATGAGCGACGCCCCGATTCCCCCCACTGAAGAGCAAGAGGCACCGCCTCCGGCACCAAGGTTGCTCCTTGTGGACGACGAGCCCGGGCTGCGCACGGCGGTTCAGGCCTATCTCGAGGATGAGGGGTTCGATGTCGCCACCGCGGTGGATGGAGAGGAAGGATTCACCAAGGCGCAGCAGATGTTGCCCGATGTGGTGATCAGCGACGTGATGATGCCTCGGCTGGATGGCTATGGCCTGCTGAAGAAATTGCGGGATGACGAACGGCTCGGCGGCACGCCTGTGATTTTCTTAACGGCAAAGGGCATGACGGCTGATCGCACCCAGGGCTACATGGCTGGGGTGGATGACTACATCCCGAAGCCGTTCGATCCCGATGAGCTGGTGGCGCGGGTGCGCAATGTGGCGCAACGGCAGCATCGGCTGTTACAGGAGGCGGCCCGCTTCGCTGATACGGATATGGGGCAGATGGCGAAGCAGATCACAGAGATCCGCTCCTTGTTGGCCCAGGCGGAAGCCTTGCCCTCCAAGGATCCTGTGGTGCATAGCTTTACGCCGCGGGAGGCGAGTGTGCTGCAGTTGGTGGCGGAGGGGTTGATGAACAAAGAAATTGCCCGGCAACTGGAAACTTCGATCCGCAATGTGGAGAAGTACGTGAGCCGTTTGTTCAATAAAACCGGCACCTCCAGCCGCACGGAATTGGTGCGTTATGCCCTCGAACATCGACTGGTGACCTGATGGCTGATGGGGTTGCCGGTTGGAGGCAGGGCTGGCGGCCGGCAGCACGCAATGCAGGTTGGGCCCATCACGATCGGGTCTTGCGCCATGGCGAGGGTGAATGGTTAAGCCAATGGATGGCAAACCGTTATCAGCATTCCGATGTAACCGTTTGGTTGGGTCGGATTGCTGCCGGTGAACTGCATCGCAATGGTGAACCGTTGCGGGGGGATACCCAGCTGGCCAGTGGGGATGAGATTCGTTGGCAAAGGCCACCGTGGCTTGAGGAGGCCATACCGGATCAATGGGACACCATTCATGACGATGGTGATCTCTTGGTGATTAACAAGCCATCGGGGCTGCCGGTGATGCCTGGAGGCGGTTTTTTGGAACACACGCTCACTGCATTGCTGGCATCCACGGGGGCGAAACCAGTGCATCGGCTGGGCCGGTTTACGTCGGGATTGCAGGTGTGCGCGAGGACGGCAGCAACCCGGGCAGCGCTGTCAAAACAGTTCCGACCAGACAGTCGCTGTCAGAAGATTTATCAGGCTTGGGCCCATCGGGTGGAGGGCTTGGAGCCCGGCAAAAGCTTGGTGGTGAGTACTGATGTGGTGGAGCGTCAGCATCCGTTGCTGGGTTGGCTTTGGGGGCCAGAACCGCGGGACAAGGAACCGACTCGGAAGCGGCTCACGGCCCACTCCACGGTCCGATTGTTAGACCGTTGCGCTGCTGGCGATCGGCTTGAGGTGACAATCCGTACTGGGCGGCCCCATCAGATCCGAATTCATTTAGCCCAATTGGGTAGTCCTCTGTTGGGAGATCCGTTGTATCTCCTCAATCGAAAGATTTCCGACCATGCGACACCGGGGGATGGGGGATATGGCTTGCATGCATGGCGGCTGGATGGACTAACGGCTGGAGGCTTATCGTTGCAGGCCGCCCTGCCTAAAAGTTTCAACGCTTAAGGAGTGATTTCGGCAAAATAAATGCGCTTAAAGCTGTCCTTATGTATGAATTTGTTCGTCCAAAATTTAGGTTTTGCGTACGGTAAAAGGCGGGTAAATTGCTAATTTTAAGGCGAGATTAGATCCTGTAAAGTGATGAATCTCGGCGATCTATTTCTTGCTGAATTCGATCAAGCGAGAGAAGTAGAAAGGGGCCTTGTTTAGGCTGCGACGCACCAACTGAAAGCCGCAAGATTCAGCTGCTTTTACGATGCCGTCTTCTTTGAGGGTGTAAGCCCGGGTGGTTTTGCTTGGGCCTGGGAACAGCTCACCGATGCTTTTTAAAAGCGCCAGCAGCGGTGTGTAAGGGGCAAAGCTCACAATGAGTCGCTGCTCTGTGAGCCCGCAGAGATGCTTCACCATCTCCTCGGCCGGTTTCTGGGGGTAGTGGATGAATACATCCAGGCAGCACACGGTGTGAAAAGAGCCGCTAAGGCTCTCTAAATCACTGGCAAAGAAGTTCAATTTGGCCATGTCGAGACCGTTCTCCCGTGCGCGGCGATCGGCTTCCTTCGCCATGGCCTCTGAAATATCGCTGGCTTGAATGGAACCGGCTCCCATGGCAGCCAGCGGCAAACTGAGGCTGCCGACGCCGCAGCCGGCATCACAGAAGCTCGCGTTGTTGAGTTCGCCGCTCTTCTCAA
Organism: Synechococcus sp. BL107; assembly: GCF_000153805.1. NCBI lineage: Bacteria > Bacillati > Cyanobacteriota > Cyanophyceae > Synechococcales > Synechococcaceae > Synechococcus > Synechococcus sp. BL107. The sequence goes on from NZ_DS022298.1 coordinate 602,047, forward strand.
TCCAGGCCAGCACCTCATCCACGGTCTTTTGATGGCCGATGCGGATGTTGCGCTGCACTTTGTTGACGTTGTCGCTTTCGCTGTAGATGCGATTCCAGCGATCAAATCCTGTGGTTTCGAAGTAACCCTTGACTTCTTGCTTCTCAGCCTGCGTCTGCTCCAGGAGCTGATCGGAGTCCATGGGGGTGAGGCGCTGAGACCGCGAGATCCTAAGCAGCGTTGGCCCACTGCAAATCACCGTCAGCGTTTTGTGTCCATCGCAGGAGGTCTGATAACGGTTGTCCGAGTAATGCCTCTTGGATGTTGCAAGTGGATTGGATCACCTGGCGAGGAGCAATCGTGGCGCTCCAAATCGCTGGCCCAATCTCCTTGCTCCAGCGGGCAAGGCGTTTTACCCCTTCGAGCTGCGGCAGTGTTACCCCCGCCAAGGTTCCATCCTCCAGGCGGCACGTTCCATTCGTCACGAGCAGGGTTCGTTCATCCCAGCGATGGGTTCCATCGGCGAGCCCATAGGGCGCCAGGGCATCGCTCACCAGCACGATTTGGCTTGGGGCAAGTCGTTGCAGCAACACCGCCATCGTGGGGTCGACATGCACGCCATCGGCGATCAGTCCTAGGGCGATGTTGCCGTTTCGACAGGCTTCGCCGACTGGGCCCGGCGCGCGGTGATGGAGGCCTGGCATGGCATTAAAAGCATGGGTCAGCATGCCCACCCCCTGGCTGAACGCTTGGCCAGCGGTGTTTGCGTTGGCGGCGCTATGCCCGAGGGCCACCGTGATCCCCAACTCCCTCAGCCGCTGAATCACTGCATCGGCTCCCACCAGTTCTGGGGCCAGGGTCATCAAGGAAATCTCGGATTCGAAGCCGTTGATGCGTGTCTCCAAGGCCGTGAGGGTTGGGCTGGCCAGGTGCTCCCGTGGATGGGCGCCCCGGCGTGATTCCGCCAGAAATGGACCTTCAAGGTGGGCCCCCAAAAGTCGACAGCGACCAGCGCGATGCTGCGTCCTGGCTTCTCGTAAAACGGCGAGGGCATTGCGAAGGGGCTTGATTCCGCAAGTCACCAAGGTTGGGGCAATCGCTTCGACGCCATCGCTCCAGAGCAAATCCAGCAGCTCCATGAGTCGCGGTAGGTCATGGGGTGTCAGTTCGGGGAAGGCCAAGCCCAAGCCCCCATTGATTTGTAAATCGATGCCACGGGGGCTGATCCAGTCGCCGTTCCAGTTGTTCTCTGCCTGAGATGTCCCCGAGCCCATGGGACCCAAAGCGGTCACGACTCCCTCGATGTTGAGGTCCAGCCAGTGCTGACGTTTTGTCGCACCACCCAAGGGTGCGGGGAGGCGCACATTGGTGATCCGTCGCATTAGGGCTGGCGCTGCAGGCCGGTGGGGGAGACGATGGCAGTCTCGCCGGAATCTGACGTGACAACACCCTCTTGTTCTGCCCGTGTTGCCGTGGTGATGGGCAGCGATTCCGATCTGCCAACGATGGAACCGGCCGCCGCGATCTTGCGGCAGCTCGGCGTCACGGTCGAGGTGCGGGTGTTATCAGCCCATCGAACCCCTCTGGAAATGGTGGCCTTTGCGGAGCAAGCCCGCGGACGTGGCTTCCGCGTCATCGTTGCCGGTGCCGGTGGTGCGGCCCACCTCCCTGGCATGGTGGCCGCTCTCACGACTCTGCCGGTTATTGGAGTGCCTGTGCAGAGCCGTGCTTTGTCGGGGGTGGATTCACTGCATTCGATTGTGCAGATGCCCGCTGGTATCCCTGTGGCCACGGTGGCGATTGGAGGGGGGCTTAACGCAGGTTTGTTGGCGGCGCAGATCTTGGCCAGCTCCGATGACGACTTGACCCAGCGGCTAGCGGACTACCGCAGCAGCCTGCACGATGCAGTGGTGGCAAAAGACGCGCGCCTCCTCGATCTGGGCAGCAGCGCTTATTTGGAGCAAATGAGCTGATGCAGCGCTTAACCGGAACGTCCACCCTCAGCTCCACGATTCGGTGGACGCTTTTGCCTGCAGCGGCCCTCTACGCCATTTCTCTGGTTTGGAGTTCGGCTGAGGGAATTGATCTTCAACTGGTCGTGCGTGATCTGGCGCAAACATGCGACGCGCCCTTGGGCTTGGGTTTTATCTCCAGCGTTGGGTATTTGCTCTGGATGGCAGCGGCTGCGATTGCATTGTTTGCAGCTGGTTCGGGCCAAATCAGAGGTCCTGTCGCTTGGCGGCAGTTTGCATTTTGCGGGGGCGGTTTTTCCCTCTGGTTGTGCTTAGACGACATGTTTCTCGTCCATGACCGCTATCTCGGGGAGGCCACGCTTTACATCACCTACACCGTTTTCAGCGTGCTGCTGCTGGTCTGCTTCCGCAAACCTTTACGACGATTTGGAGGGGACTCTTTTTTGTTGTCGGTGCTGCTTCTGGGTGGTTCCGTGTTGATTGATGCTTTGCAGAACTATTTGCCCTTCCCCCCTACAACGATTCAACTCACTGAGGAGGGGTTCAAGTTGCTCGGGATTGCCGCTTGGCTGGGTTTTTGGTGCCAATACGTCGCTGGTGCCTCTAGCGCTTCGCTCGTCGGAGAGACCCGCTAAGTGAACGCTTGGCCCGCCTGGTTTCGGATTGGTCTGGTGCTTCCCGTGATCGGGTTGAACGTGTTTGTGCTCAAACGGGTGCTGGTGCAGTTCGCCCCATTTCCAGGCCTGTTTATTACGGCAGCGTTGATCGCCTTTTTGTTGGACATCCCCTGCCGATGGCTGATGGGGCGTGGTTTGCCGCGCTTACCGGCAATCACTGTGGTGGTTTTGCTCACCGCGGGATTGCTTGCGTTCGCGGTCGTTGAGCTCTTGCCTTTGCTAATCGTGCAGCTCAGCCAATTGATTAGTGCTGCACCGTCGTTACTCACTGCCGCTGAACAGGGCATTAACCAAGGGCAGGCATGGGCCATTGCCCATGGGCTCCCTGCAGACTTTGCAGATCTCAGCAGCGACTTGGTCTCTCAAATCAGTCGGGTGGCGACCCAGCTCAGCCAACGCTTGCTCAGCATCCTTGGGGCCACCGTCGGCACGTCGATCAACACCGTGATCGTGTTGGTGTTGGCGGTGTTCCTGCTTCTGGGGTCCGACTCGATTACGGCTGGTCTCGCCCAGTGGTTGCCAGCTCGATGGCGCGAGCTGGTGACCACCACGCTGGGTCGAACCTTTCGTGGGTATTTCGCTGGTCAGGTGGTCTTGGCCTTGATCCTCAGCGGGGGCCAGCTCTTGGTGTTCACCGTTTTGGAGATCCCCTATGGAGTGTTGTTCGCCGTGTTGATCGGCTTCAGCACCCTCATTCCCTATGCCAGTGCTCTCACGATTGTGTTTGTGAGCGCCATCCTTGGGGTGCAGGACCCTCGCACGGGGTTGGAGCTCCTCGCCGCCGCCATTGCGGTCGGCCAAATTGTGGATCAGGTGATTCAGCCCCGATTAATGGGCAGCATTGTGGGCTTGCAACCTGCCTGGCTCCTGATTGCTCTCCCGGTCGGTGCCCGATTGGCTGGGATTCTTGGTTTGGGAGAACTGCTGGGGTTGCTGTTGGCGGTGCCGGTGGCCAGCTGCATCAAAACGCTGGCCGACGCAGCACGCTCGGATCTGGACTCGCCGGACGTCACGCAGCCGGAATCACTCCCTTGTCCTGCAGAGCCTTAATCACCACCTCCACCGATTCCGCCAGTTCTTGAGCGCCCGTGTCGATCTTCAGCTCTGGGGTATCAGGAGCCTCGTAAGGGCTTGAGATACCTGTGAATTCTTTAATGGCGCCTGAGCGGGCCTTTGCATACAGACCCTTGGGATCGCGGGATTCGCAAACGTCTAAATCCGCCGCGCAGAAAATCTCGAAAAAATCCCCTTCCTCCACGAGGTCGCGTGCTTTGTCACGGTCGGCCCGGAACGGCGACACAAAAGCGGTGAGAACGATCACGCCTGCATCGAGGAATAATTTCGCCACTTCGCCGATACGGCGAATATTTTCTTCACGGTCGGCGTCGGAAAAGCCCAAGTCTTTGCAGAGGCCATGGCGAACGTTGTCACCGTCCAGCACATAGGTGGCAAGCCCGCGCTCAAATAACGCAGCATTCACTGCATTGGCCAGGGTGCTTTTGCCAGAGCCAGAGAGCCCTGTGAACCAAAGAATGGCGCTGCGATGGCCGCGTTTATCCGCCCTGGCGGCCCGATCGACTGAGGCCTCATGCCAGACGATGTTGGTGGCCTTGGGGGTGGACGCGGTCATGACAAGGGGCAGTAAGGCGTGCATTCTCGCCCAGCTGAATGCTGTTCCTTAACCACCCGCCCGTTTTGGTCGGTAGCCCTCTTGCATGAGCAGGGTCAGGCTCAAATCCACCTGGTCTCCCTGCAGTTCGATCACGCCGTCTTTGGTGGTGCCGCCGCTGCCGATTCGGCTCTTCAGTTTTTTCAGTAAGGCCTTGAAGCCATCCGGTTCGAGTTCCAAGCCACGAATCACAGTCACTGTTTTGCCCCCTTTCCCTCCACGGGTCGGCTGGACCCGCACCATTTGATCTGCTTTCGGAGTTGGCGCTGCTGCTGGACCCTTGGGTCGCTGCAGACTCTCGGCGCTGCTGAATTCCTGCCAGCCGCCCTTGGGCATCAACCTGTGTTCGCGACGTCAACCCATTCTCGATGACGAACGTCAGTGCCCCGGTGGGCGCCTTGTTTAAGAGCCTTGAGGCACCATGTCGAGCTTTTTGATCTCAGGATCAAAGCTTGCGACTCACGTCATCGCGTGATTGCCTGCTTACGCTGATTCAACGCTTCGATCTGGATCCGTGACCAGCACTCTGCCGAAAGCCTCCCAACCGGATCCCTCCAGCCTCCAGCCGGCAGCCCGCCCAGGCGCCCATGGACGTTTTGGACGCTTTGGTGGCCAGTACGTCCCAGAAACTCTGATGCCAGCCTTGGCGGAGTTGGAGCAGGCGGCAGCTCAAGCGTGGGCAGACCCAGCGTTCACCGGGGAACTCAACCATCTCCTCAAAACCTACGTGGGTCGTGCCACCCCCCTCTATGAAGCGGAACGACTGACCACCCATTACCGCCGCGATGATGGTGGCCCACGCATTTGGCTGAAGCGTGAGGATCTGAACCACACCGGTGCTCACAAAATCAATAATGCCCTCGGTCAGGCGCTTTTGGCCCTGCGGATGGGCAAAAAACGAATCATCGCGGAAACAGGGGCTGGCCAGCACGGTGTGGCTACAGCAACCGTTTGCGCTCGATTCGGCCTCGATTGTGTGATTTATATGGGCGCGGAGGACATGCGCCGACAAGCTCTCAATGTGTTCCGTATGCGTCTTCTTGGCGCCACGGTGGAACCGGTGACAGCAGGGTCAGCCACGTTGAAGGACGCCACAAGTGAGGCGATTCGCGACTGGGTGACCAACGTGGAAACCACCCACTACATCCTCGGTTCTGTCGCTGGTCCCCATCCCTATCCAATGCTGGTGCGCGATTTTCACGCGGTCATTGGCCAGGAAGCCAAACAGCAGTGCCAGGAAGCCTTTGGTCGCCTGCCAGATGTGTTGATGGCCTGTGTGGGAGGGGGGTCGAATGCCATGGGGTTGTTCCATCCGTTTGTGCAAGACACCACGGTTCGTCTCATTGGCGTAGAGGCCGCCGGTGACGGTGTGAATACGCCCCGTCATGCCGCCACCATCACCGAAGGCCGGGCGGGGGTTTTGCATGGGGCGATGAGCTTGCTGTTGCAAGACAGTGATGGCCAGGTGCAAGAAGCCCATTCGATTAGTGCCGGTTTGGACTACCCCGGAGTTGGCCCTGAGCACAGCTATCTCAAAGAGATTGGCCGGGCTGAATACGCCGCAGTCACCGACGAACAAGCCCTTAATGCGTTGCGTTTGGTGAGTGAGTTAGAGGGAATTATTCCCGCCCTCGAAACAGCCCATGCCTTTGCTTGGTTGGAGCAGCTCTGCCCAACCCTGCCCCAGGGTTGTGAAGTGGTGATCAACTGTTCGGGTCGTGGCGATAAAGATGTGAACACAGTCGCTGAGAAGCTCGGCGACAAGCTCTGAGTGGTGAATTGCCCGTCAGCTGAGCAGTAGCTCCAGGTGGCGAGCGACACGCTCCACTGCGGAACATGCCGTGGCGTAAGCCATTCGCATGGGTCCAATGAGGGCCACGTGGCCAGTTCCCTCTTGTCCACATCGGTACGGAGCCTGCACCACAGAACAGGCCTCAAGCGCGGATTGGGGATGCTCTTGGCCGATGAACACCCGCGCTTCAGCACCAGGGCTGATCAGGGCCGTGGGCTCATCGTCGATGAGCTGAAGCAAGGGGCCAAGGTCTTGGGCGCTTTGGAATTCTGGTTCGGCGACCAGTCGTGATAAACCGTGCACCAAGGTTGTTGGTGCGAGCGAGATCGAGGGATGTTCGAGGGCATGACGCAGCACATCGCCACTCCGTTGGAGTTGGGTGGGCAATTTCTCCCAGTTCAGGACCCCCGCTCGCAATTGCTCTTCTGTCCAGCGTTCGATGGCATCCAGCTCATCACTCGTTGCATGGGGCAGCCGCAAATTCAGATGACTGGCGTGACCGCTGTTTTCCACCAGCATCACCAGTAACCGTTCGCCGCTTTGCACGAGACGAATCGCTTCGAGCTGAGGTTGTGTCCGCTTTGGTCGGGTGATGAGGCTCATTAAACCGGTGAAATCAGTCAGTCGGCGCGCGAGCTGCAGGAGCAGATCATCGAGGGCGGCCCAGCCAAGGCTGAGTCCCGTGAGTTCCCGTTCCAAGTGCAGGACGGTGGCTGCAGGTTCCGGGAGGAGGCAGTCCACGTAATGGCGATATCCCAGGGCGCTTGGAATCCGGCCAGAGGATGTATGGGGTTGGGTGAGCAGTCCACGTTGTTCCAAGGCACCCATCGCTGAGCGAATGGTGGCTGAGCTGGCTGGCATCGAGAAGCGTTGTACCAGCGTTCGGCTTCCCACCGGCTCCATCGTGTCGACGTAGTGATGCACCGTGGCCTGCAGCACTTGCTCTTGACGACGCGATAAAGGCTTCATCAGTAGCGGGGGACGGTGTCATCCACCTGGGTACTCCAGGCGTCGATGCCCCCCTCCAGATTCCAAACCTCTAGGCCCCAGGCTTGATCGAGGAGCCATAGACCGAAGTGATGGCTGCGCACACCGGCATGACAAAGCACCACGACGGGTTGGTTGGGTACAAGCCGCGATTGCAGTGTTTCGATCCATTCAGACGACGCACTTAAAGGCAAGTGCAGCACGTCGGTGGGAAATTTGGCCATCATCAATTCTTGGGCTTCTCGCACATCCAAAACCCGTGGTGAAGGCGCATCTCCCTGGAGCCAAAGCTGTAGGTCAGGGGCGCTGATCGGACGTGGTTGGACAAGGCTCATGGCGCCATTCTGCGGTGATGGACAAAGATGAGGTGATTCGCGATCGCAGGCCCATGCAGGCCCGCTCCTTTCTTACCGCGGTTAGTGCCGCCCTGTTGTCGCTAGTGCTGCTAGCTACGGGTCTGATTTGGACCATGGATCGGCGTAGCCCGCTTCATCTGGCGGAGCAGCCGTTGCAATTGCCGCGATCGGCCCGCTTTGTGCCCCGTGATGCTTCTGTGTCGTTGCATTGGCTGGCAGATCCCTCACGCTTGCCCGCCTATGCCCAGGCTGTGGCGCCCGCTTCAGAACGTCGTGCGGCCCGAGATGGAGCCCGTGCCTGGCGCAATGGTGCGTTTGCCTTGGCTGGCCTTGAGTTTGATGCAGAACTCGCACCTTGGATTGGCTCGGAAATCAGCCTGACCTTGCTTGACGGCGCGTCTGACCCTGGATGGGTTCTGGCCCTGACCAGTCGTGATAGCGACGGTGCCCGCCGTTTCTTGCAGCGCTTCTGGCAAACCCGAAGTTTGGCTGGCACTGATTTGCAGATCAGTAGCTACCGCGGGATTGGTGTGATTAGCGGTCGTGGTGCCTTGATCGGTCGCGATCCCCAGCCTCTCGCGACCGCCCTGATCGATGACGATCTCCTGTTGCTGGCTTCAGGCCGCGGCGTGCTCGAGCAATCCCTCGATGTGTCCCAGTTGAAGGACCAACATCAGTTGGGGGATCAACGGCTGCAGCAGACCGTGGCTGATCTCGGTGATGGGGTGGCGGTTTTAACGGCGTCTCCTGCTGCGATGCAGCGATGGTTGCAGCTCCCTGTGGAGCTCACCGAGCGTTCCGACTTGGCGGGGTTGGTGGCATCACTGCGTCCGGATGGGGCCACGTTGGCTGCAGATGCTGTTCTTGCATTCCGCGACAAGCTGTCCCCAGAGCGATGGCCACCCCTCAAAGATTTGTCCGACACGGCCGGTGGTCGGGCTCTCTGGCTGGCTCAGCTCCAGAACCCATCCAGGCTGCTGGATTCTGATGACCAGCACCCTTTGGCGCAGTGGCTGGGCCCGATTCTGCGTTCCCAGTTAAAGGATCAAGCGGCTGCCGCAACGCTGGTGGAGCTTGATGAGGGCCCTTTGCTTTGGCAACACCAGGCCGATGGTTGGCTTCTGACGACATCCCGTGAGCAGCCGCAGCAGGCTGTGGTGGATGCTCAGCTTCAGGAGCAAGGCCTATCGCGATCAGAGTTGGATGGTGATGGCGAAAAGCTCTCGGTTTGGACGCGCCTTGTGCGGCAGCGTGGTCGCACGGCTGGCCTTGAGGCCCAGTTGGCCGTAGCTCAAGCTCATGCTGCCTCAGTGGATTGGTGGGGGGAGACCCTCACTGGGTTGAAGCATCGTCAGGACACCCGCGGGTTGCAGCCGCGCCTTAGGCAGTGGCAGGCCATCAGCACCGACGCTCGCCCGTCCCATGCGCTTGTGCTCGGAGCTGAGCCATCCCAGAATTTGCTGGCTGCGTGGCAACCCTGGGCCTTCGTTCAGGCCCTCGCGGGCCAATCTTTGAAAGGTCAGGTCCAAGGTCTCAGCCTTGTGGTGGATGTTGATCAACAGGATGACGTGGGCACCACGCTCCCCCTGCATGCGCGGCTCGACCTTGGCTGAACTGGTGCTGGTTGAACGGGTGTTCTGGACCCCTGCGTTCGATTAATCGTCGTGATGCACTTCTTTGGTTGCTCTTACTTGAATCGGAAGTTCCAGCAGACCAGTGCCGATGGTTTGGGCATTGGCCACTGAAGAGATTTTGGCTTCGATTCCGAACTCTTTGAAGGCAGTTTCCATTTCCTGCATCAAGGCCTCTTCCACTTGCTTTTCCGGATCGACCACTTTCCCAATCAGTCGTGCCCCGAGTTTTCCAATGCGTTGTTGCACGACTTGACGTGCGTTGGTGACCTCGATTAGCAGCACGGAGGAACCCTGTCGTCATGCGACTTTATGGGATCTATCGACCACAGGTCTTGATCCATCCTCCCGAACTGCTTTTTCGGTTAGCAGTAAGGCTGCAGGAGGTCCTCAAGGTCTCTCAGTTGGGCTGGCGGCATTAACCGAGCCAGCGGTAGCTGACTGGCACCGCCGGCTACAGGAACCTTCACCGCTTCGATGGCTTGCCGTGCTGCGACAGCGGCCCCTTGATTGATCAGGGCGCTGCATTCAACGGCAAGAGCCTCAGCGATACCGGCATCACCGAGGTAGAGATGCCAGCCATTGATCTGCAGGTACAGGCGATCAGCCACAGCTGCTTGCAGATCTTTCAAGTCGGATGCGGAGAGAGACATGTCGCAGCTCAGAGCTGTCTCATGGTGGCTCTAATCGGACTCCCTTGGGCGACGAGCGATCACGCTGACCAACTGAATGGCCAGAGCGCTAGCCCATACCCCTGTGATCCAACTGAGTGAGGGTTCCGGAAAAGGATGTTTCATTTCTTGGAAAAACCAGGCACCGCTGTTGATTGCAGCGAAGACGCCAGCGTGCAAACAAAAGTTGACGATGCGTTCAAAGTGCCGATAAGTCGGGTCTTCAGGGTTGGCAGGGCCATACCAGCGGATCGGCATCGCAATAAAACGGTCGTGCTGTGATCCTGGCTCGGCTGCGGCCCAGTTGACGATCGGCACCTTGATGGAGTCTCATGGATTCACGCAAGCGCTTGTAGCTCAGCGGATTAGAGCATCTGACTACGGATCAGAGGGTCGGGAGTTCGAATCTCTCCAGGCGCGCTTGAAAACTGCCGATTAGGCAGTTTTTTTTTTGTTTTTGCCCATCCCGATCCAAGAACCGTTTCTTACGATTGGTATACCGGTTACGTCCTTTCCCCATGAGCCAGGTCTCCGAACGGGCCATTAATGCAGGTCTGGCTTCGGCTGACCCCGAGATTTCCCGTCTGATTGACCAGGAGCGTCATCGTCAGGAAACGCATCTTGAGCTCATTGCCAGCGAGAATTTTGCGTCGCAAGCCGTGATGCAAGCGCAGGGTTCTGTGCTTACGAACAAATATGCCGAGGGCCTCCCCGCCAAGCGTTATTACGGCGGATGCGAGCACGTTGATGCGATCGAAACCTTGGCGATCGAACGCGCTAAGCAGTTATTCGATGCTGCATGGGCCAACGTCCAGCCCCACAGTGGTGCGCAGGCCAACTTCGCGGTGTTTCTGGCGTTGTTGAAGCCTGGCGACACGATCATGGGTCTTGATCTCTCCCATGGCGGTCACCTCACCCATGGATCGCCCGTCAACGTGAGCGGTAAATGGTTCAACGTTGTTCAGTACGGCGTTGACCCAACAACCCAGCGCCTCGATATGGAGGCGATCCGAAAGCTTGCTATCGAGCACAAACCAAAACTGATTGTTTGTGGCTACTCGGCTTATCCGCGCACGATCGATTTTGCGGCGTTCCGCTCCATCGCTGATGAAGTTGGAGCCTTTTTGCTGGCCGATATGGCACATATCGCCGGTCTGGTGGCGGCTGGTGTCCATCCCAGTCCAGTTCCCCACTGCGATGTTGTTACCACCACGACCCACAAAACCTTGCGCGGGCCTCGGGGCGGTTTGATCCTTTGTCGGGATGCAGAGTTTGCCAAGAAGTTCGACAAAGCTGTCTTTCCAGGCACGCAAGGCGGCCCTTTGGAACATGTAATCGCGGCCAAGGCTGTTGCTTTTGGAGAAGCGCTTCAACCGTCGTTCAAAACTTACAGCCAGCATGTGGTGGCCAATGCCGGAGCCTTGGCAGAGCAGTTGATTTCACGGGGAATTGACGTGGTGAGTGGTGGAACCGACAACCACATTGTGTTGCTCGATTTACGCTCGATTGGGATGACGGGCAAGGTGGCTGACCTGCTTGTGAGTGATGTGCACATCACGGCCAACAAGAACACCGTGCCCTTCGATCCGGAATCTCCGTTTGTGACGAGTGGACTTCGTCTAGGTACCGCTGCACTCACCACACGCGGTTTTGATCTTGCCGCGTTTAAGGAGGTGGCGGATGTGATTGCCGACCGCTTGCATCACCCTGAGGACGATGCGATGCGTCAGCGCTGTCTTGAGCGCGTGTCCACTCTTTGCACCCGCTTCCCTCTTTACGCCGACTGCAAGCAGCCTGCGCTTGTGTGACGGATGTTGCTGTGACGTCATCAAATCGCGATGGTGTCCCCAGTTGAAGCTCCCTAAGATTTGGGCAGCGTTAACTCGGCGAGCCGTTTCATTTCAGGAGCCTCAGTGAACCTCCCAGCCAGCCCGATTGTGGTTGCCACGGTGAGTTTCCTGGTGGCAGCTGGTTTCACCATCGGGTTTGTTCCCCTGGTGAGACGTCTCGGTCTTCGCTTTGGTTTCACCGACCAGCCTGATGCTCGCAAGCAACACAGCACCCCGATCGTGCGTGTTGGTGGCATCGCGATGGTCAGCGGATTTGTCTTGTCGTTGTCGGCCATTTGGCTTCTGGGAGGCTTTGGCCTCGTGGCTCCCGAACGGGATCAGCTGATTTGGAGCACCCTCGCTGGTTCGCTCTGTTTTTTCCTGATCGGCTTGGCCGACGATCTGTATGCCCTATCACCATGGCCCCGATTGGCCGGTCAAATCCTTGTGGCCTCAGCAATCTGGAGCCAGGGGGTTCGCATTGGTGCCATTGATTTGCCCTGGATTAGCTCCACCGGCTCAGCGATCCATCTCTCCGATGGCCTCAGTTTGTTGGCCACGGTGATTTGGTTGGTGGGCATCACCAATGCCATTAATTGGCTTGATGGTTTGGATGGTCTTGCCGCAGGTGTTGCCGGGATTGCGGCCATCGGTTTGGTGTCCGTCAGCTTTTCGTTGCATCAAGTTGCGGCAGGTTTCCTAGCGGCGGCATTGGCTGGGTGTTGTTTGGGCTTTTTGCGACATAACTCCAATCCGGCCAGAATTTTTATGGGGGATGGCGGTTCTTATTTCCTTGGCTTCACCCTTGCCTCTATCAGCATTGTTGGCCCGGCGAAGGGCCTCACCACGGTGAGCTTGTTGTTGCCATTGCTGATCCTCTCCTTGCCGTTAGCGGATATGTCGGCAGTGATCATGGGTCGGTTGCGGGAAGGCAGATCCCCGTTTTATCCAGATCGCCGTCATCTTCATCACCGCTTGCTCAGGGCGGGTTTCAGTCACCGACGAACTGTCCTGCTGATTTACGTGTTTACCCAGTGGTTGGCATCCATCGCTTTAGTGATGGTGGATGCGGAAATGCGTTTTCTCTGGTTGGCTTTAGCGACGGCGATTCTTGTCGCGACGGTGGTCGTGAGTCGCCGTCAACTGCAAGCTGAAAAGGCTTTGCGAGAGGCCACTCCGCCGGGCATTGCTGGTGGATCAACCCCGCCCGGTAATCCCCATGGCTAAGACCGGCGTCGAAATTTTGTGTGTGGGCACGGAGTTGCTGTTGGGTGACATCCTCAATGGCAATGCTCGTTGGTTGGCACAGAGGCTGGCGGATCTAGGCCTTCCGCATTTTCGCCAGACCGTTGTGGGCGACAACACCGAGCGGCTGATCTCCGCTGTGCATGAGGCCGCTGGGCGGTGCCGGATTCTGATCACAACTGGAGGGTTAGGGCCGACTCCTGATGACCTCACCACCGCGGCTTTGGCCGCGGCGTTTGACACCCCCCTTGAAGAGCGTCCAGAACTCTGGCAAGAGATTCAGTCCAAGTTGTCTGCGGGTGGTCGTCCCGTGGCTGCCAGTAATCGATCACAGGCGTTCTTGCCAGTTGGTGCAAAGGTTTTACCTAACTCGCTGGGCTCTGCTCCGGGGATGATTTGGTCCCCTTGTCCCGACTTCACAATCCTCACTTTTCCGGGAGTCCCCTCGGAGATGAGGAGCATGTGGGAGGAGACAGCGGAACCGTGGTTCCGTCAGAACGGTGGCGCCTCCTCTGCGTTTGTGAGTCGAAGGCTTCATTTCACCGGAATTGGAGAGTCTGATTTGGCAGAGCAGGTGGGTGATCTATTCAAATCTGCAAACCCCACCGTGGCTCCCTATGCCGCATTGGGTGATGTGACATTGCGGTTGACCGCCTCCGGATCCACGCCTGGCCAAGCAGAGGCTTTGCTGCATCCCATGGAGGAGCAGTTGTTGCAACGGACAGGACGGTTCTGCTACGGACGGGATAACGACACTCTGGCGTCGGTCGTGTTGCGATTGCTTGGGGAGGCAGGCCAAACCTTGGCTGTTGCTGAATCCTGTACGGGGGGTTCCCTTGGTGCTGCCCTTACGGCGGTGCCAGGCTCATCGGCCGTGTTTGCGGGTGGCGTGATTGCTTACAGCAATGCTGTGAAACAACGGCTTTTGGACGTGCCAGCGGCCTTGCTCGATCAGCATGGTGCTGTCTCGGAGCCAGTGGTGAAAGCGATGGCAGAGGGTCTTCGCACTCGGTTTCATGGCGACTGGGGCATCGCGATTAGTGGTGTGGCGGGCCCAGGGGGAGGAACCGTTGAGAAGCCCGTTGGCATGGTTTGTTTGGCCTTGGCGGGGCCAGAGGGCTGCGACACGTGGGTGCAGCGATTTGGCGCGCGTCGGGGTCGATCGGCGGTGCAACAGCTCAGCGTGATTCGTGCCCTCGACCGTCTGCGTCTGCGCCTGCTGGCCCAGTCGTAAGGTCGTCAGTCATTGCAGCAGCACTGTTGAGTTCCGGCACCCTCTACGACAAGGTGTGGGACCTTCATCGGGTGGCAGACCTGCCCGGAGGGTCCACACAATTGTTCGTGGGTCTCCATTTGATTCACGAAGTGACCAGTCCCCAGGCGTTCTCGGGCCTGCGTGACAAGGGGCTCAAAGTCGCTTGCCCTGAAAGAACTGTGGCAACGGTGGACCACATTGTTCCCACGACCTCTCAAGCGCGTCCGTTTGCCGATCCCTTGGCAGAGGAAATGCTCAGCACCTTGGAACGCAATTGCGCTGAGAGCGGGATCGTTCTGAACGGCATCGGGAGTGGTCGACAGGGCATCGTTCACGTGATTGCTCCTGAGCTCGGTTTGAGCCAGCCGGGAATGACCGTTGCTTGTGGCGATTCCCATACGTCCACCCACGGGGCCTTTGGAGCGATCGCCTTCGGGATCGGAACGAGTCAGGTAAGGGATGTTCTAGCCAGCCAGAGCCTGGCCATGAACAAACTCAAGGTGCGACGAATATTGGTGAATGGACAGCTTTCCGCTGGGGTTTTTGCGAAGGATTTGGTTCTGCATGTGATCCGCACCTTGGGCGTCAAAGGTGGAGTTGGTTATGCCTATGAGTTCGCGGGTTCGGCCATCGAAGCGTTGTCGATGGAAGAGAGAATGACGCTCTGCAACATGGCGATCGAAGGTGGAGCGCGTTGTGGATATGTCAATCCAGATCAGACCACTTTTGATTACCTCGAGGGACGCCCCCATGCCCCAAGCGGTGCGGCTTGGGCTGCGGCGGTGGAGTGGTGGCGATCTCTTGCAACAGATGCCGCTGCTGAGGTGGACGATGAGGTTGTCTTCGATGCAACGGTGATTGCACCAACGGTGACTTGGGGCATTACGCCGGGTCAGGGCTTGGGGATTGATGAGTGCGTCCCAACGCTGTCGATGCTTGATCCCGGTGAGCGTCCGATCGCGCAGGAGGCTTATCGCTACATGGATCTTCAGCCCGGCACTCCCATCGCTGGTGTTCCCATTGATGTGTGTTTCATCGGTAGTTGCACCAACGGTCGGTTAAGTGACCTTCGGACCGCTGCAGCCGTCGCCCGTGGCCGTCAGGTGGCCAAAGGGGTCAAGGCTTTCGTCGTGCCTGGTTCCGAACAGGTGGCTCGTGCGGCTGAGGCTGAAGGCCTGGATCAGGTGTTTTCTGCCGCTGGTTTCGAATGGCGGGAACCAGGCTGTTCCATGTGTCTGGCCATGAATCCAGACCGGTTGGAGGGGCGCCAGATCAGCGCCAGCTCTAGCAATCGAAATTTCAAGGGCAGGCAGGGATCAGCAAGTGGCAGGACCCTGTTGATGAGTCCGGCGATGGTCGTTGCAGCGGCTATTCATGGCCGGGTGACTGATGTCCGCACCCTTGCTCTTCACCCAGCCTCTTGATGTCTACTTTTCCAAATGGTGCTGTTCAGAATGTTTCTGGCACGGCTCTCATCATCCAAGGAGAGGATATTGATACCGATCGAATCATCCCGGCTCGGTTTCTGAAATGCGTCAGTTTTGATGCCCTCGGTGATCAGGTTTTTGCTGATGATCGTCTTGAGTTGGCTGGCGAGCATCCCTTTGATCAAGGACGTTTTAAAGGCGCTTCAATCTTGATTGTGAATGGTAATTTTGGCTGTGGATCAAGCCGGGAACATGCACCTCAGGCATTGATGCGGTGGGGTATTCGTGCCGTTGTTGGTGTCAGTTTTGCGGAGATCTTCTTTGGCAATTGCCTAGCTTTAGGAATTCCCTGTGCATCCGCATCGCCCGATCAAATTCTGGCGATTCAGGCTTTGGTGAATGATGATGCGACGCTGCATTGGACGCTTGATCTTGATCAGATGGCGCTTGCTTCGGATCAAGATCGCTGGGACGTGACCATGGATCCTGGCCCAAGGGACATGCTGCGGAGTGGGCGATGGGATGCAACATCGCAGTTGCTCGACAACAGCTCCAAGGTGAAAACGTTGATGGATGGGATGCCTTACCTCAATCATTTCGTAAGGCGCTAATGGCAATCTGGGTCTCTTTCGTCTATGAATGAGACAAGTGTTTTTGGTGGAGCTGTGAACGGTGTTCTTCGGAATGTTCAGTTGTGTGTGGTTGCCCTGGTTGCGGCTGCCCCTGCTATCTCGTCTCCATTGCCTCTAGAGGTGCAGCCCTACAAGGGGTTTGATCGCAATTGTCCGCGCTGTGATCTTCGATCCCAAAGCCTGAGGGATGCCCATCTCATCGGTGCTGATCTGCGGCAGGCAGACCTGCGGGATGCTGATTTGCGCGGCGCCAATCTGGAAGGTGCTGATCTCAGTGGCGCTCGGCTGTCCGGCGCTGATTTGCGCGGTGCCAACCTCACGAATGCCGAACTCTCAGGTGTTGACCTAAGGCAGGCAGACCTACGTCACGCTGTGGTCATCAATGCATTTGCGCCGAATGTGCAGGTCGAAGGTATACGTTTTGCAGGGGCTAACTTAACAGGAAGCCATTTGATCATTGGTGGTGGAGATTAATTAGTAGGGTTGATTCTTGCTGTTGTGATTGAGCCAATCTGTTGGGGCGTATGGCACGAATGGAACACCTGTTCCTTTAAAATCGAAATCATTTAATCGGAATCGTACGCCTCCAATTCCCTCGTAGGGATTGAAGTACAAACCAATGTCATAACTACGACGCTGCCAGCGCAATTCGAAATTGGAGTCGATCACCTCTCCGTAATAGGCCGAGCCTGGGTCAACGTTCAAATTGACTCCAGTGCTAAACATCAGCGGACCAATAATCTGCTGCGTAATTCCTACTCCAAGGGTGCCAAAGTCCACAATCCTGTCGAACTCAAATGGACTTGCACCGTTCTTAAGAGTGCCCCCTCCGATCACAGAGATCTGGGTGAAATCCAGGAATGGCTTACTGAACGTGCCCAAGGTGATCGTCGGACCACCACTAAAGCTGAGGCTTGATTGCTGTGCGCCTTCGCTGTACATCGCAATCGTGCTGTTGATGTTGGTGGCCAAACTGATCCCAGGAACGATGGCAACGGGCGAATATCGATAGGCCTGCGTTGGAGTTAGTTCGGCGCTCTTCCCTTTCCAGAGGGGGAAGTTGCTGGTGAGTGATGCAAACAAACTTCCACGTCCACTACGCAACATCTGTGGTTTTCTGAACCGATCTGCGTAGTAATCACCAACTGCTCCTCGAACTAAATAGCGATGAGTGATGTCTCCTTGCGACCATTCACCACTCTTTTCCCCATAAATGCCATAGGCAGCTTGGATGTCGGTTTCACCAAGCGAACCATTCCAGGTGCGATAGCGATAAGCACCGAATAATTTTGTTTTAACCTCCCCAAGAAATCCCAGATCAACGTTGCGACCGAAGTCGACCCAGTAACGGCTGTTATCAAGGAACTCATCGCCATCAAAGGAGCTGATATCGGCTTCGGAGTTGAGTCGATAGCCGCCAACTCGACTCGTCAATTTGGCTTCAAGGCCAAAAACGTCTCCCAAATTTTCGCCGCCATCACTGGCAGCCCGTTGCACAAGCACTTGGGGTTCGAGTGACAATTCCGTGCTGTTGCCAATGGTGATTGGTGGAATGGTTCGTCCGATAAAGAGGCCACCGCGATCGTCGTTGTCAATACCGATCACCCAGCGGTTTTCCACTTCTTCTTCTTTCGCGATCAGTTGGCGTCGGGTGACTGGAATGGGCAGTCGTTCATCAATGATCAACCGATTTCGACGTGCTGAGATCAGAAGGTCGCCGTTTGGTTGTTCCCTTGCAATCACGCCCTCGGCATCGATCCGAGATTGTGATGGCGTGAAGGGGTCGTTGCTAAATCCCATCCGCTCCGATTGCCAGCCTTTGGCGGTAATGCGGATGCGATTCGCCTGGATTCGCCAGCGACTGATGGTTCCATTCAGGAGTTTGGCGCTGCCGAGGCGTTTTAGCTGCGGCACCTTCACAACGCCGAAGCGATTTTCATCTTGAACAGATGAGTTCAGGCGACGGACTGGAACGCCGCTGCGGCGTTCGATGGAAAAACTACCGGTCAGGCCGATGTCGGAGACACGCTGATCGATGGTTTGAATGGCTGCCGTTCGCAAGGCCTGCTGCTCGGCTGGAGTGATCTCGGCTGGCTTTGTGCTGTTTTGCAGTGGCACATGTTGTTGCGGTTGGCCGCCATCTCCAAGCGCAATTGATTCCAGGCGTTCGGACAACGAACTGGGATTGATGCGCTGATCCCGATCAGGATCTGGACAGCCGTCTGGCGGCGGCATGACCGCCACGTCGTAACTGGGAAGGTCGCGACCCCAGCGGTATCGCAAGCCCAATAGGTAGGCGTTGCTTCCTTCCGTGACGCCGTTGTAAGTGCCGAATGCGCCTGAGCGGTGATGAATCCGTCCGACCAGTGAAAGGTCTTGAGAAACGGCCGCTTCGAGCTCAAAGCCCAGGTAGTTCAGAAGTTGTGAGTAGTTCTTTCTGAATGTTTTTTCATAAAGGCTTTGATCGGTGTTGTAGCTAACGCCCTCCATCAGGCTGAAGCTCAGCCAGGGCTGAACCCACAGACGAGCACCGATACCAAGCACGCCTTCCCCGAAGCTTTGGGCGGGTAAGTCGGCGTAAGGAGTGTCTTGGTTGTATTCCCCACCACGCTGTTGTTTTGCCACATGGCTGAATAAATCAGCCTCGAGTTCCAAGGCAACGGGGCCAGCTCGTGCAATGCGTTTCTGCAAACCAACGCCCATCACGGCTTCGGGGCGCATCCTGCCGTTGAACAGAAATGTGTCACCAAAGGCGGCGTCAATCATCTGCCCTCCCCAGGCGGTGACGGCCCAGGGCTGCGGGTGCCAATCCGGTACGGGGGGCAAGAACGGAGTGCAGGCCATGCTGCTGTCGTCTTCCACACTGCTGTGGGGCTCACGTTCGGCCACTTGGCTGCTTGGTTCTATTAAGGATGAACCGACTGTTGGCTTTGTTGTAAGAGCTGGCAGCGTTGAGGACGTGCCCTCCAGGTCGAGCACGCCATAGACATCATCGAGTTCACCTTCGTTTTGAACGAGGTTGTAACGCAGAACAGAGGCTTGGAAATACTGGTTCCCGCGGCGCAATCGAACGGAGCCACGTGCAAAAAGTGTGCGAAACGCAGTGTCGAATTCAATGCGATCGGCTTGGATTTGGGCCTCACCCAACCGCGCTGTCACATTGCCTTCCGCAATGGTGATTTTGCGTTTGCTGTCGTAAAACTGACGGTCGGCCTTTAGCTCGAGCTGCTCAGGGACAACGGCCGTTTCAACGTTGGCAGAAGCCACACCATCTGAGGAAATGTCTGCATCGCTGGCAGGCAATTTCACACGGAAATCCTCCGCTGCCACAGGGCTCGACAATCCTGTCGAAAGTACCCCTGATGCCAGCAGTCCCGTGAGGGCAATAGCGAGGCGGGACGCCGCCAAAGAATCACTGCATCGGCCCGTGAGTGTGACAGCTCAGGGCCAAAGAATGGTTGCCGATCAGACCAGTGCTTGGCGCGGTCTGATCGGGATCGTTCTAATCCTCGAGGTCTTTGCGACTTGGCGTGCGGCTTGGGTCACTAGCCAGGAAGCCAAAGACGAAGATGCCGAGAAAAAAGAAGACGACCGAGTAAACGGAGATCTTGAGGGCGAGCATGGAGACCGACCGGCGTCTGACACAGCGATCATCCTATGGGGAATGACAGGGTCTCAACCGGGAAGTACCCCATGTCGGTAGGTCGATCGGAGTGGATTGAAACGTTTCGCAGTCGTGCACATCGCGACTTGCGTCGTGATTGGCGCCGTTCAGGCGCGCAGGAATCGAGGCCATTTATTGAGGAGGCGTGGGGGAAGAAGCACCGGCCTGACTGGTTTTCTCGGGGTTTGCTGATCTGGCCTCGCGGCCGTCAATGGGTGCGTTTGGAGCAACAGTTGGCCTGGCCAAGCGCCTGGAGTCAGGTGCAAGCCAGTCATGCCCGTTTGGGGATGAGTTGGTGGGCTGAGCAGATGCGCTTTTGGGTCGACGGTGTCCTGATCCATGAAGGAGACCTTTTCGATACGGCTTGCCGCTGGCGTGTGCCGGAGTCGTGTCGATTGGGGGCCACTCTTCATCTTCAGCTCGAACTGTGCAGCCCCCTCCATGACGACGGGGCCTTGATCAGCACTGATTTGGACCTTGAACCAGATACGCCAAATCTGGATACGGATCTCAGCTTGGTTCCTCAATCCCTGATGTTGCACTTGGCCGCAGGAGGGGATTTACCGATGCAATGGAATGGGCTGGAGCCCAGCGGGTCAGTGGCTTTACAGGCTGTGGTTCAACAGCTCAAAGCTGCAGAGCCCACCCCGGGCGAAATCCTCTGGATCTCCCATGCGCATCTCGATTTGGCTTGGCTTTGGCCTGTGGCCGATACGTGGCAGGCGGCAGAACGAACATTTCGCTCGGTCCTCGATTTGATGAGGCGTTGGCCTGAACTTCGTTTTGCCCATTCCACACCGGCTTTGTATGCCTGGATGCAGCACCATCGTCCTGCGCTCTTTGCTGAGATCCAAGCGGCCAGTCAGGCGGGGCGATGGGAGCCGATTAACGGTCCATGGGTCGAGACCGATTGCGTGCTGGTGAGTACCGCATCGCTGTGGCAGCAATTTTCACTTGGTCAGCAGTACAGCTACGACACCTTTCCGGATTGGACGCATCACCTCGCTTGGTTGCCCGACAGCTTTGGATTTGGGGCAGGTTTACCGGCCGTGGCTGCGGCGACTGGGGTGCGCTGGTTTTGTACGCACAAGTTGGCTTGGAATGCTGTTAACCCTTTCCCGCATCGGTTGTTTCGCTGGCGTAGCCGTGGAAACTATGAGGTGAACAGCCTGATGCTCCCCCCGATTGGTCGGCGGGGTGATCCGGTGGACATGCTCCAAGAGCAGCGCAGTTGGCAGGATCAAACCGGTCGGGATTCAGCGCTCTGGATCCCAGGCGTTGGCGACCACGGTGGTGGTCCTACGGAAGAAATGCTGGAACAAATGCAGCTCTGGAATTCAAATTCTGCGGCTGTATCCATGCGAAGTGGCACGGTTCGCCAGTTCTTGGCGGATCTTGAACCGGCGTCTGAGCATTGGCCGGTTTGGCGCGATGAGCTCTATCTAGAGCTTCACCGTGGCTGTGCAACAAGTCGTCCTGATCAAAAGCGACATAACAAAACTCTGGAGAGGTTGCTGCGTGAGGCGGATAGTGCGTCTGCCTTGCTCGCCCTCAGCGGCCAAGCGTCGCCGGGTAGCGATTGGCGACCACTGTTGTTTCAACAATTTCACGACATCCTCCCCGGCACATCAATTCCAGAGGTCTTTGATCAGGCCGAGACGCTCTGGCGCGATGCCCGTCGGAAGGCCAAACAACAGCGCGATCTGAGCGTTGTAAGACTGCTTCAGGTCCGCAACGAGGCGTTGTCGGGGCAGCACTGGTCCTGGTGCGCGCTTCAACCCTTGTCAGCTTGGTCGCCCTTGCTTCGCCTCCCGAAGGGTTGTTGGAGTGTGGAAGGCCAGCGCCTTCCTCAGCAGACGTCGTCCGTGGGAGGCACGTGGGTGCAATTGCCGCTTCAGCGCGGCATCAGTTCTGTGTCACTTGAGCAACAGCCTTCTGAGCCCGTTGCCCCCCCATTGCCCATCGGCCCTGTCGTGATTCAGGAGTTGGGTGACGATGTCTGGCGGATGGGCAATGGCCTGATTGAGCTGGATTTCTCATCTGAGGGCATCCTTCAAGTCCGAGATGCGCAAGGTTGTGATCAACTCTCCGCACCACTGCGGTTGGAGCGGTATCAGGATCGGGGTGAGTTTTGGGATGCCTGGGATCTAGCCGCCGATTACGGCGAGCATTCCTTAGGCGTGGATGTGCTGGATGGGTTCCAGTGGATTGAGCAAGGCCCATTGGTGGCCCATGCGGTGCTCAGACGACGGTTTGGCTCCAGTGCTTTGCGGATGGATTTGCGATTGATGGCGAATCGGCCTTGGTTGGAGTTGATTTGCAGTATTAACTGGTCTCAACGCCACGAACTGTTGCGGTTGACCATGCCATTGGCTCGGTCGGCTGTGCGCGTGGCGGCTGATACCAGTGGCGGCGTGATTGAGCGCCCGGCATCACCCGTCACTGCAAGGGAAATGGCCCGTTGGGAATTGCCCGTGATCTCATGGGCGGCATCCCAGGCCGCTGCCCCCGGCGGTGGTCTTGCGGTTTTGCTCGATGGACCCCAAGGCGTCGATTGGGACGCGGATCGTCTGGGTGTTTCGTTGTTGCGAGGACCAACCTGGCCTGACCCGAGCGCGGATCGCGGTTGGCATCGTCAGCGCATGGCATTGATGCCGATCGCCGGCTCCTGGAGCGCGTCGGGCGTCACCCAGGCTGCGATCGCATTTCGGGAGCCGGGATGGTGGGGACCCCAACCAGCACGAGCAAAACAATGGTTTCCTGCCTTGCCCGTCAGCCTCACTCCCATTTCTCTTCAGAAGAATCGGGATGGGGTCACTTGTCGTGTCCTCAACGCAGGCCCTGCCCGTTGCCTTTGGCGACCAGGACACAATTGGCTGGTTCGGCGTGGGACGCACGACCCATTCGTTGATCAAATGATGCTTGCACCCGGAGAACTGGCGGAATTACAGCTGCGTCAGTCTTCATGATCGTCAAACGGATCATCCAATTCTTTGGACGGTGGCCCGAAGGCTTGGTAGACGCCAAAGCCGGTGAGTCCAAGCACAACAGCCATGACGCCGAGGGCAACAGATAGGGCAGGGGACGACGTTTCCATCACAATCTTTCGGCAGGACCAGCCCCTAACCGGAGCTGGCCCCTACAGTATCGGCACTTCCTTTAACCCGAGACCCAAGCGTCGCCATGGCCCAACGCACCCGTCTGGGAGACCTCCTCCGCCCTCTGAACTCCGAGTACGGCAAGGTCGTTCCCGGTTGGGGCACCACGCCAGTGATGGGCATCTTTATGGTGCTTTTCCTCGTGTTCCTTCTCGTGATCCTTCAGCTGTACAACAAGTCATTGATCCTTGAAGGCATCAATGTCAATTGGAATGGCTTGGGTTAACTAGAAACCATGAATGTGTTCGGCGTCGGCCTTCCCGAGATGGCGGTGATCGGCGCCGTGGCACTTCTGGTTTTCGGTCCGAAGCGCTTGCCCGAGCTCGGCAAAACACTCGGCAAAACCTTGAAGGGATTTCAATCTGCCTCCAAGGAGTTCGAGCGTGAAATCAATAAGGCGATGGCTGAGCCAGAGGCCTTGCCTTCGACCGAGCAACAGGCCAATGAAGAGCCCCCTCCGGGGACTTGATCCGTCGTGATGGCCCAACAGCTCAGCCTTGTGGTTGGTCTGGGAAATCCTGGATCGAAGTACGACGGCACCCGGCACAACATCGGCTTCATGGCTCTTGAGCGTTTAGCGCTCAGAGAAGGCTTCAGTTTTCGGCAACAAGCCAAGTTGCATGGTCTGGTGGCTGATATGGGGTTTGGGGATCAGCGATTGCGCTTGCTCATGCCTCAAACATTCATGAACGACAGTGGACGTTCCGTGCGCGCAGCCCTCGATTGGTATGGCTTTCAGCCAGAAGACATCGTGTTGCTCGTCGACGATATGGATCTCCCGCTCGGGCGGTTGCGGCTGCGAGCGCAGGGAAGTGCTGGGGGACACAACGGTCTCCGCAGCACGATTCAGCATCTTGGAACTCAGGTCTTCCCTCGATTACGCATTGGAATCGGTGCTCCCGCAGAGAATCCAGCCGAACGACGAGCTCGCACGGTGTCCCATGTTCTTGGCCCCTTCAGTCGAGCCGAACAGCCCTGTGTTGATGCAGTTTTAGATGCAGTGTTGGATGGTTTAGATCGCCTGAAAAAGCAGGGTATGGAACGGGCTGGCACTTGGATTAATGGATTCAGGTATGAATCCCCTTCAGCGACTTGATGGCGGCCCTCCCTGCCACAACAGCCCATCTCCGCGTCTTGCGTCAGTGCTTTCAAGATCAGTGTGTGGAGGGTGAGGTGGCTGCTGGTGGTTTTCAGTGGCAGTTCTATTGGGCGTTTGATCGCGGAGAACTCACGGTGGAACCGTCGTTAGGACGAGCCTTGATTCAAGATGCCCTGTTCCGTTTTCTGGTGCGCACCGATTACCGCCTCGAGCCTGGTGGTGATTACAGCTTTACTGTTCGGGCCAAGTTTTAAGCGAGAAGTTTGGGGGTGGCCCAAGCCATGAACAGCGTTGCTTGAGGTGATCTTCAGCCATCACCAGGGCAGCGATTGCATCCAGTTCGTTTGGGGGAAGCCTTAACCCTTTCGGAAGAAGACGTTGCCAGCCTTTGGTTGGCCATAAATCCCAATACCGGTCGCGAGCTCTCAAGGTGGTGCCGCGCTCATTGACGGACTGAACGTTGGCAAATCTGTTGAAGGCTTGAAGCCACTGGGCACTGCCCGTCCCGTCGCCAACGATCACTTGATCCAGGCTGCGCTGCTCATGCCAGTGATCCACCCAGGCCATCACTGCTTGGGGTGGCACCACCTTGCCTTCTAAAACACGATTGTGTTCGCTGTCGATCAGCACCAATCCGCATTTGCTGCGTCCTGGATCGAGTGCGACCAGACGGCTCAAGGGTTCGACTCCACGGCGACGAAGATTGGATCAGCACTATTGCTGTCGCGGGTGGAGATGGCCTCCAGGGTGACCCCCTGTTCCGGACGCTCCATCAGGGTTTGCCCCAGTTGCGCTAAGGCTTGGCCATCGAATTGCAGGCCGGCCGTGAGCGAGCCCCGTCGTTTGGCTTCCGCATAGGCCGAGGCAAGCAGCAGATTGAGTCGGGTGCGAATCGCCGTGTTACTGCGTTCGCTGGCATCAAGCCTCACGGATGCGAGGACGTCCCCTTGTTGGGCGACCAACCGATTCGGATGAACCTCCGGGAACGCATAAATCACCGTTTCTCCGCGAAGAACGTTGGTCGCTGATCGCAGCGAGATCACCCAGGTGCCTGGTTTGCTGATGATCCCCTGCAAGCGCTTCACGTCGCTACGGGGAACACGAATGATCTGTTGATCCGGTGGTTGGCCTGGCAAGACTTTGCCGTAAGCGTTGAAATTGGCTTCTTGCAGCAGGCGATCCACCACCTGTTTGGCTTGACCGGGTGATTCCATGCGAACGGTGGCGGTGGCTAGCACTTGTCCACTACGTACAACGACAGCCCCGCGGCGAAGAGCGACAAGATTGCGTTCCAGGTCCTTGAGCTCCTTTTCACCCAATTGGATGCGGTTGCGCACCGTGTTGAGCTCGGCTTCGGTTTTTTGAATCTCAACGTCTCGGGCTGCGATGTCGCGGCTGAGACGATCTCTGTCGGCCTCGAGGGCTAAACGTTGTTCCTGGAGTGGGGCCAACTCTTGCCGAAGGGTCTGAGCCCGTTGTTGAGCAGCTTTGAGTTCGGCTTCGATGCGCACTGTTGCCTTGCGGGCTTCGATGCGCTCGCGTTCTGCTGTATCCAGTTGTTCACGACTGTCTTTCAGCCGTGCTTGAAGAGTATCGAGTTCGAACAGTCCAACCCGCAATTGCCGGCTCACCAAAAGCATCAAGCCAAGTGAGAGGGCGCTAATCAGGCTGCCAGTGAGCACCGTGATCACCACGGCGGTGCGGCGTGGACGCATATTGAACAAGCTCAAACGAGCCTTCCCCACTCGGCTGCCAAGCCGATCGCCAAGGGTGGACAAAATCCCCCCGAGGATTAGCAGGGACAAAATCAGCAGCCAGCCACTCATGGCATTAGCCCTCGGCTGCAGATCCGATCAGCTAAACCGTTTGGCCAGAGCGATCGGATCGAGAACGGTGATTTTCTTGCGGTCAATCTGGACGAGACCGGATTGACGCAAGTCTCCCAGCAGACGCGTGATTGTCACGCGGGTTGAGCCAATGGCTTCTGCGATTGCCTGATGGGAGAGGCGGAGATCAATCGTGATTCCCAACTCATCAGGCACTCCGAAGTCTCGGCACAGCACTAGTAAAAAACTCACCAGTCGGGACGACATGTCCCGATGTGTGAGCGTTTCGATCATGGTTTCGGTTTGCAGGATCCGGCTGGAGAGGCCTTGAAGAAGCCTGAGTCCAACAGTGGTGTCCGCTTCAATGGCATTGCGCACCGAGGTTGCTGGTGCTGTCACCATCTCAACGCGGGTGAAGGCGACTGCGTGATAAAAACGATCCGAGCGTTGACCTGTGAGTAGGGACAACACACCGAACAGGCTGTTTTCCCTGAGCAGAGCAACGGTGATTTCTTCACCGGATTCGTAAACCCTTGAAAGGCGCACCGCGCCCCGTCGAATCAGATAAACGCGTTCGGCAGGGTCTCCTGGGAAAAAAATTGTTTTATTGCGCTCCACCATTTCAGTGCTGGCACCCTCCAGCCCTCGAATCACCTCCATCAACGAGCGAGGGCCTGCTGGCTGAGCGGTTGCTGCCGCAGTGCTAGTAGGCGCATAGCGGGTAAAACCAGTGCTGCTGCTCATGGCTTGTCCGCGACTGCGCTGAAAGCTACGGATCTGTCTGGATGTGTCATGTAGCGGTTATTACTCATTGGTTGTTCAGTCAGAAGCCAAAGCCTCTCGCTGTGCCTGCATGAGTTGCTTGAGCCCGGGTTCAGCTAGATCCAGGAGTTCATCCAACTGGGCACGGCTGAAGGGCGCGCCTTCGGCCGTGCCCTGCACTTCGAGCAGTCGACCATCGTCCGCTTGCACCACATTGAGATCGACCTCAGCTCGACTGTCTTCGCTGTAGTCGAGATCGAGTAGGGCCTGGCCATCCACTAACCCAACGGAGACTGCAGCAACTTGGCTTTGAAGAGGTGAACTCTCGAGAATTCCTTGGGAAACAAGACGGCTACAGGCCCGCTGCAACGCCAGCCAGGCCCCTGTGATGGCTGCTGTTCGGGTGCCGGCATCCGCTTCAATGACGTCGCAGTCGATCAGCAAGGTTCGCTCTCCCAGCTTTGCCATATCGACCGCCGCCCGGAGGCTGCGCCCGATCAAACGTTGGATTTCTTGGGTGCGGCCAGACAGTTTCATCAACTCACGCCCCTGCCGTTGCGGTGTTGAGCCGGGTAGTAGGCGGTATTCAGCACTGAGCCACCCAAGCCCCTCGCCTCGACGCCAGCGCGGCACGTTGTCATCGAGGCAAACGCTGCAGAGAACAGTTGTTCGACCGGTTCTCACAGTGACTGAACTCAAGGCGAACCCCATCGGATCCCAAGTCACAGAAAACGGCCGCAGATCATTGCGACAGCGGCCATCGGCTCGGGCTCGGGATGGATCGCTCATGGCACAGAAGAAGTCACATCAGCCTCGCAGTTCCCTTCTCTTTGCGCTTGAGCCACCATAGGTAGCGTCGGATGCCTTGTTGAATGGCATAACGCCGCTACATTCAAGGTCTTCCGGGTTGTCCCGGTGTGACCTGATCCGATGATCGCAAGCCTGACCGACCGCCATCAATCTCAGGAGATCCGTTCTCTTGAAGGCGATCACCGTGTCACTGAACGTGGTGGTTTGTGGCCTGTTCCCGATGCTCTTGCACCGCCGCCTGCCTTGCATCTGGTTGCTCCAGAAGGTCAGCTCCAGGTGCATACAGCTTCTTATCGCGGAAGTTATTCCAGTGTGTTGAGCCAAGCGGTTCGCGCAGCAGGTCTTGGTAGCCGCGTCCTGATCAGTCAGTTTTTGAAGGGTGGTGTGCAACAGGGGCCATCAGGTCGTGTGCAGTTATGTGGGGGGCTCGTTTGGTTGCGGCCAGCTGTTCCGGCCTGTGTTGCTGAGCCGAACTTGGAAGGCTGTCGCGATGCGGTTCAAGCCGTCTGGGCGGTTTGCCGTCAACACCTCATCACCGGTGATCTAGATCAACTTGTTCTCGATGAGATTGGCTTGGCCATCGGCTTTGGTTACATCGATGAAGCTGAAGTGCTTTCAGCTCTTGAACAACGACCAGGCTCGATGGATGTGATCATCACTGGTCCTGCTATCCCCGCCAATGTTGTTGAGATGGCTGATCAAGTCACGGAACTACGCCGAGGTTTCTGATGCTCAAGTGTGATCGTTGGATTACGGAACAAGCTGGGCAGGGCATGCTCGAGCCGTTTCAGTCGGGATTGGTGCGTCATCTCGACCCGGAGAAGCGTGAGAATCCTGTGCTCAGCTTTGGATGTTCGTCCTATGGCTATGACCTTCGTCTGTCATCACAAGAGTTTTTGATTTTCAGGCATGTGCCTGGCACGGTGATGAATCCGAAGCGGTTCAATCCAGCCAATCTTGAGCCCACACCGTTGCATGAAGATGAAGATGGCCGTTATTTCATACTTCCGGCCCATTCCTATGGCCTAGGTGTGGCCTTGGAGAAGATGAAAGTCCCTCCCAACATCACTGTGATTTGTCTTGGAAAAAGTACTTATGCTCGTCTCGGGATCATCGTGAATACCACACCAGCGGAGGCTGGTTGGGAAGGTCATCTCACCCTTGAGTTCAGTAACAGCTCAGGAGCTGATTGCCGCATTTATGCAGATGAAGGTATCTGTCAGTTGTTGTTTTTTGAAGGCGAACCTTGCGCTACGACGTATAGCGACCGCGAAGGAAAATATCAACATCAGCCTGAACGCGTTACCCTCGCAAAGGTATAAATTGTTTGAGCTAAAAATTTAATTACTATTTAGATATAATATTTCATGTGATTGTTTAAGGTGCAAGTCTGGCTTTATGGAGCCTAGTTTTTTCATACCAAGCGGCAAATTCTGGCGTCCAGGCTTGAAGATGGGGCCACATTAGATCGCAAAGCTCGCGGATTTCTTGTTGAGCATCGAGTTTGGCCCTCAGATCCATGAAATGCAGGAAGGCCCGGAGGGTAAAGCTCACCACAAAATGCTGCCGATAGTCGAAAGGGAGAATCCCGCGCGCATGTTCTTCTGCGAAGCCTGCTTCGAGTAATTCTTGGTATCGATCAGCGCTGATTTTGCAGTGATGGAGATCTTTATCCCGTTCAGCTTGGCTGTATGCATATTTCTTGCCTTGGCGGTTGCTGTATTGCCCCAACGGGCGCAAATAAAACACCTCCTCGAGGTCGAGTTCACCAGCTGCAGCCCTGCAGATGCGTTCGCCGGTATATCGCATCGACTGCACATCAAAGCTCACGCCCACCCGGTGGGTCCGCGCTTGTTGCATCACGGAATGAGGAAACCAGCCAACGTTTAAAACGATCTGGGCATGCTCCATGGGGCCGTAGTGGCCTCGCTCCCCAGCCAGCAGACGCTTGACGCAGATTTCGCCCGCTTTGGTTTCGTCGGGCCATTGTTCGCGGTCGGCTGCAACAAAACCCTCGCTGTAGTCCTGGTGCATCCCCACGTAGACGCACTGTTGGGGATTTGGGGTTGCCGCGATGAGGTCGACCCGGAAGCGGGGATCCATGGAGCTAGCAGATCATCATTGTGTACTGATCATGGCGACAGAGCCGAACTCTCTCAAGTCAGCTGTGGCTTCGAGGACCGGTTTGCGCCACCGATGCTTGCAACGTGCTCTCACCCTCGAGGCTGCTGACGCTTCCCACGCCTCGAAATTGCGGTAGCGGTTGATCATTAATCAGTGCCGCACTTATGGCTGTTAGTTCCTCCAGTTTTCGTAGACCAATCGATTTGCCGCGGGGTTGGCCGTCTGCCGAAAACAAATTGAGTTGGGGTATCCCATTCACTTCGTAGCGATTCACCAGGTCTTGCCAACGTGGGTTATCAACATTCACCAAAACAACGTCAAGACGGTTTTGCGTCGATCGCTCAAGCTCCAGCATCGCTGGGGCCATTTCCCGACACACTTGGCACCAATCGGCGTAGAACTCGATCAACGTTGGTTTGCCGTTGGTGAGAGCAACCTCCGGTTCAACCGAGCGCCGCGCGAGTTGTTCCATCGGGGTTTCACTTTGGATCCCTCCCCGCATGAAGAGCAGTCCAATGGCCAGTGCGACTGCGATCACCACGAGGACAACTTGCTGAAGCCGGCCCAGCGGCATGGGCTGAGGGCTACCGGTCATCAGTCGTGTGCAAGTGACGTCACTTTGGCAGCTACTTCAAGGCAACGGGCTTAGCGTTAGCCCATGGCTTTGTTGCGTTTGCTGAGCCTGCCGGTGCGGGCACCGTTCCTGACGTTGCTGTTTTGTGTTGCCGTGGTCTTGGGCAATCACTGGAATCTCGTCCAACCCCTGTTCAGTAACGCGCGGGGCATTAGTCCTGCAATGTTTTGGTCTCTTGAGCTGCTGCAGGTGTTCACCGTTGTAGTGGTGTGCACGATTCCGTCCCTGGTGATGCGGCAGTTTTCAATGTTGATGGCTTACAGCCGCTTCATGACCTTGGTGGTCAACCTTTTTGTTGTGGTGACCGTGGGCATTTATGTGCTGTTTCTCAACATGCTGAGTGATCTTTTGGTGTTGACCTCTGCGGTGCTTTTAGCTCGTCTTGATCTCGCACGCATTGGGATTTCCCTAAGGCCATCAACGTCGGTGTTGTTGATGGCCGTCATTGTGTTCTCTGGAATTGGTTTAGGGCATGTCTTGCCCAATCCCGTTCAGGGTTGGTTCGCAAAAACGCTTGTCCCTGCCTAGATAGCCAAAGAAATTATCGAGAACTTTTTTGGTGTAATACCGCGTTTCTGGATAGGGAATGCGTTCTACCCACAGGGCAGGTGCATCGTTGAGGCCCTGCGTAGACCATGACCCCACAGCTCCAGGCCCAGCGTTGTAGCTGGCGATGCTTCGAAAGGGATCTCCCCGCCAATGCGAAAGCAGTTGCCGCAAGTAGGCGGCACCCAGTGCGGCGTTCTGCTTCGGCTCTCTGATTTCGTCCTCTGTAAGCGGGGCTTCAGCGACGTCTCTGGCGGTGGCGGGCATCAATTGCATCAGACCAATCGCTCCCGCAGTGGAGGTCACGCCTGACGAGAAGCGAGATTCTTGTTTGCTCACAGCCAAGAGCAGCTCGAGAGGCAGCTGCTGCGCGCTCGCTGCTGGATGGAGGACCTCTTTAAAAATTTTCGGGTGCTGGCTGTGGTGGAGGTCGATTCGTTCACGGCAGCTAGCCGACCGCCAACGCAGGCTGAGCCACCGCAGTTGATCGAGAGCCATCCAACTGTCTCCAACCGCTAAGCGAAGCCTGCCTTCGACCAATTGTTCTGGTTTGGGTTGTGGGGTGTTGGGGTCGATCCCGCTGCGCCAAGTCTCCCAGGCCTGTCTCTTCAGCCCAAGACGCCAAAGCGTGTTGACGAAGGATTGAGCACTGTTTAAAGGGGCCCAAGACATCAGCTGCGATTGGGTTGGTGTTGGAGCTCCTGTCAGGTTTAGGGGTGTGGCGTCTCCAAGTGCTTCGCTCGCAAGCCAGTGGTAATAGCCAGGGGGGAACTGGCTGATTAGCAGCTGCCAGATCGTTCTGGCACGCTTTGGATCCCCCAGCTGTGCTTCGCTCCAGCCAAGCCAGTACAGCCGCCGGGTTTCCAGGGGATCGGGCAATGCTTGTGCGCTTGGTTCACGGGTCAGGATGGTTTTGGCTCGATCCCAGTTCGCCGATAACAGGGCCTCTCTGGCAAGGTCCCATTGCAGTTGCCAGACGTCTGGATCATCCGGCCAGCGCTGCAGAACGTCCTCGCCACCCTCCCCGTTGGCTAGTCGAACGCGTGCTGCCGCCAGGGCCCCGGAACGATTTTGAACGGATACCGGAATGGCATCGAGCACCTCAGGCGAAGGTCGTACAGGTTCACTCAGTAGTCGCGCGGCTTCAACGCTGGCCGAAGCCTCCGGGAGATTACGCGTCAAGTTCAGGAGAAGTTCCGTCCCCTCTTCGGTATGTCCGCCTCGAAGTAAGGCTTGTCCAATCGCGAGTTGTGTGGAGGGTTCACTTGAAGGTTGGGAGGTTGACCCAGGTTGTTGGTGTTGAAGGCACTGCAGTGCTCCAGGGCCATCCCCAAGGCTGGCTAATCCCCGAGCAAGCCATTGGCGATCTTTTGTCGTTGGCGCGATTGAACTGTGGTCGTTGCATGCCTGGCTGATGCGCTTGAACGCACCTGGCCAACGCGCTCCCCAACGGGCAAGGTGAATCGCTCCCTGATAGCCGATTGTGGAATTTGGAACCATCGATTCCGCCACACTCAGCGCCGCAGGATGGCTTGGCTGTTTCTTCAGTAGGTCTTGATGCAGTGCTGGGTTTTGGTCCCCTAGAACGCGTCGAGCCGATGCGGATGCAGCTGAATGTGGGAATCGTTTGAGCAGGTCGTCCCAGAGCTTCCGGGAATGGCTTTGGTCTCCCCGTCTGGTGGCCGTTTCCGCCTCGAGTTCTAGGGCCACCGCTCCGAGCGGGCTCGTTCCCCAAGCCTGGCTTTGCAAGACGTCGTAGGAGCCAGTTTGTGCAGCCATCAACAGCGCGGCTTCCCGGCGCTGCTGGGGATCGATCGCCCAGCGGTAGGTCGTCCAGAGTTGCGCTGCCGATCGATCCGGCGTTAGGGGCTGATGCCTCTCCACCAGAAATTTCTGCCCACCCCAGGCTGCAAAGCCACTGAGGGCGGTGGTCCCTATTAACAGAAGGGTCCCAAGTCGGGGGCCTGTGTTCAAGCGGGTCCTGGCACTGCTGTCATTCTGTGGGTTCTAATCAGCGGGTTCTACTCAGCGCAGTGATCCTGTCGTGTCATCCAGGGTGCTGGCAGCGAAGCCGCACCTGGTTGGCGGCGCTGGTTTTTGGAGTGGTGTGGGGGGTTTCTGAGTCTTCTGATTTGGATTGCACGAGAGCACATCGTTTTGCTTTGCCTCCCCGGTCCTTGGCGTTAGACCTATTGAAGGAGTGAGGGTGGCGTTTCCGTAATCTGCTCTCCACGATTGACACCCATGGTTCAAGCGGCGTTTTCTCCTGCTGGTCCGACCCTTGGAGATGCCATCCCTGGTTTCGGGACTGATGGTATTCGCGGTCGCGTGGGCAGCGTCGTGACACCCGCCCTTTGCTTGCAAGTGGGTTACTGGGTTGGACGGGTGTTGGCCGTCGAGGGGCCTGTGTTGATCGGGATGGATTCACGCACGAGCGGCAGCATGGTTGCGTCAGCGTTAACCGCTGGCCTCACCGCCGCTGGGCGTGAGGTGTGGAATCTGGGTTTGTGTCCTACCCCTGCCGTGCCGCTGTTGATCCGCAAGTTTGGAGCAGCAGGCGGTCTGATGGTTTCTGCGAGCCACAACCCACCAGCGGATAATGGCATCAAGGTGTTTGGAGCGAACGGGGCGAAGTTGACCCCCGAGCGTCAGGCCCGGATCGAGGCTGGTCTGCGTGGTGAGATCGACCATTCCGACCATGACCACTCGATTTGTGGAGGCCTGCGGCAGAGCTCCGATCTCTTGTCGGATTATCGATCAATGCTTCTCTCTGCTGTTGGCACCCACCGACTCGACGGGGTTCCGATCGTGCTCGACCTTTGTTGGGGCTCTGCCACGGCTTGTGGGGCTGAAGCATTTCAGGCCCTTGGCGCTGATCTGACTGTTTTGCATGGTGAGCCCGATGGCTCCCGAATCAATGTGGGTTGTGGCTCAACGGCGTTAGGCCCCCTACGAGATGCTGTGAAAGATCGAGGCGCTGTGATGGGTTTTGCCTTTGATGGCGACGCGGATCGGATGTTGGCCGTGGATGGCAGCGGCCGGATCGTGGATGGCGATCACGTGATGTTCCTCTGGGGATCCGTGCTGCAGGACCAACACGCGTTAACCGATCAACGACTTGTTGCCACCGTGATGTCGAACCTTGGCTTTCAACGTGCGTGGGAAGAGCGGGGCGGCATCCTCGAGCGCACGCCTGTTGGAGACCAGCATGTCCATGCTGCGATGGTGGCGAGTGGAGCCGCCCTTGGCGGAGAGCAATCGGGTCACATCCTTGCGGCATCCCATGGCCTATGTGGGGATGGGGTGCTGACCGCCTTGCAACTCTCCACCTTGTGTCATGCCCAGGGCATCACGCTGAGCGATTGGTTGGATCGCAGCTTTCAGCCTTTCCCGCAGAAGTTGGTGAATGTCACGGTGCAAAGCCAAACTCGACGCAAGCAGTGGTCCAGTTGTGAGCCACTCATGGCGGCGATCAGGTCTGCTGAGGAAACCATGGGCTCAGACGGCCGTGTTTTGGTGCGGGCGAGCGGCACGGAGCCCTTGGTGCGAGTGATGGTGGAGGCTGCTGATATGTCCCTTGTTGAATACTGGGCTAACCACCTGGCATCCGTAGTGGACCAATCCCTCAACGCTGCTTAACAACGCGTTCTTGGGCCATCACCAAAGCGCCGTGACAGGCATCACCTGCGGCCGGCATCCAGTGGCTGGATGGGAGAACGGTCTGAACTGCTGTTTTCACCAAACTGCTGAAGCCATCGAGATGCTCGAGGGCTCCACCATGGCCCACCAGATCTGGATGATCGAGCTGGAGCTTCATAGCCACTGTGTGGATAGACGTCGCTAAGGCCAGGGCTGATCGCTCAAGAATGCAGCGGGCTTCGCCCAGTTCTTGCATCGCAGCTGCGGTGACAAAAGGGGCCAGCGCGGCAAAACCTGAAGCACCAAAGTTTGGCTGCACCACCTTGGCTTTCACTGCTGCGCTGGTTGTACAACCCAGGGCTGTCCAGATTTGGTTGCGCAATGGATGGTCGGGTCTCCTCCCATCTGCCATTTGGAGAGTCAGTTGAAGACCCTGGTGACCAATGTCAAAGGCTGAGCCAGCCCCATCCAACAGCCAGCCCCACCCTCCGCAGCGATGCTCCATACCTTGATCAGTTCGCCCTAGGCAGATCATTCCCGTGCCACTGATCACAACGATGCCGGCATCGTTGGGGAAAGCGCCCCGTAGGGCCGTCCGTTCATCGCCGGTGGCCAGCACCTGAGGCGTTGGTAGGGCCAAGGTTTTGGCGAGTAGATCCGTTGCCTGCTCTTGGACGACGGATCCTTGCTCGATGCCGCTAGCGCCGATCACGGCACCATCGAGGGCTAAGTCCGGGTGATGATTCATCGCTTCCGAGCTACTACAGCGGATGGCTTCCCGGAAACGCTCCACACCTCCGGCTGATGCCAGGTGAGAAACGCCGGGGCCATCACCATCACTGATCGGCTCCCAGCGACCGTCTTGCCAGCGACTGATTCGGCAACGCGTCTTGGTTTGTCCGGCATCAAATCCTGCGAGCAGCATTACGCCTCCTTGGACTGATCGGTTTGGCTGGATAGGGTCGCTAGGGCAAACCAGCCAGTGAGTTGGACTTCCGGACGAAAGAAGATCGTGTCGGTGATGCCTTGCACCAACATTCCACTGATGGCAGCCAGGCAAGCAATGCCTGCTAAGGCTTCTGGGCGATCGAGGTGAAGGCTTGCCAAGCCTTTGCGCACTGCAGCATTGAGAAGTCCCAAGCAGGCAATTAGCCCTGGAACCCCCATCTCCACCAGGATCTCGAGGGGCACCGAATAGGCGCTGAGGGCGTTGAACTTGGGTTGCTGATACAGCGGATAAATACTGTTGAAGGCGGCATTGCCAGGACCAATGCCCAGCCAGGGATGGTCGCGAACTATTTCAGCTGCAGCGAACCAAACATTGATGCGGAAATTGTTGGAGCTGTCCCCACGACCGGCCAGAAGACTGCTGATTCTTGTGCGGATGGGCTCGAATTGAGTGGTGGCGACAACGAGCACAACAACACCAAGGAGTAAAACGGCTGGCGGGAGTAACCGTCGCCAGATCAACGGCCACGTTTGTGTGCTGCGCACCAAGAGCAAAAGCACAACAACGGCGAGGCCTGAGATCAGCCCTAACCAACCTCCGCGGCTGTAGGTGAGCACCGTGGCGACGGTGGTAAGCACCAAGGTGACACCTGCAAAGAGCCGACAACCAAAACCTTTCCAGCGCAATAGGGCGATCGCCGCGAACGGCAGTAAGGGCAGCAAGTAGCCGGCTAAAAGATTTGGGTTGCCCAGTGGTCCGTAGATCCGGATGGTGCCAGCACTCATGGAGTTCGGATCAGCCCAACCCGCCAGTTCTTCAGTGCTGGCATAAAGCTGCCTGAGAGCCAAAACACTGCTGAGGAGTCCACCACAGAGCAAGCCAGCCAGGAGGCGATCCCACCACCTCTGGTGATGGATCAGAAGCTTGTGAATCAACGCAAATACCGTGAGGTAGCTCAGCAGTTTCAACAGTCCTTTTGTCGCTGCGATCGGTACAGGTGAAACCCCCGTGGCCAGAACGGCCACTCCCAAAATGATCAGGAGCCAGGTTGTGATTTTTTCGATCGGAGCGGCTGGTGTAACGAGGCTCCAAATCACCCAGAGAAGGCCGCTGCTCAACATCAAAAGGGTCAGTCCCGAACGCGTGAAGAACGGCAGACCGCCGAGCAGAACGATCAAAAGACAGCCCGCTAACAGCTCCAATCTGTGCAAAGTGGCAGGGCTTGCCCTTAGGAGGCCCTGCCAGCGCGACAGCATTGGTATCGAGCGACTGGAGACATGACTGGACACATCCGTTGCGGGCATCCTTCAGGCTTCTGGCATTGGAGCACTACCTGGATTATCGATCTGCTGCCAGCGCTGCTCTAGCGCTTCGATGGGAGGTTGATTGGTGTGATTGCGACGGAAGAGCACCCGATACACGGGAAGCTGCTGATCCATCACATAACGCTCCCGCTCAGTTGGCACCGATAACGGGTTCGTTTTGCGCCACGGGTGCGCATCACCGTCAGGGCGGTCGAAACAACCAGACAGTTCCGTGAGGATCACCATCGGATCAATCACCTCCCGCACATCACTCTGGATAAAAAAGTCTTTCCCGGGCTGAAGGGCCGAGGCGATTGCCATGAGGAGGCGGGGTTGCAAGACCCGCCGTTTGCGATGGCGTCGCTTGAACCAAGGGTCTGGAAACTGAATGGACACCCGCTGGAGGCGATCCTTGGGCAGTGTTTCCATCCACCCTTCGAGGCTGATATTGGCGTTGCAAAACAACACCCGCACGTTCCCATGGGGGCTCTCAAGAGCTTCGCGATCGGCAGGGATCACCAAGGGGCGCCGAATTTCGACCCCAATGTGGTTCCAATCCGGATGACGGTCGGCCAAACCCAGAATGCATCGACCCCGTGCGCATCCGATGTCGAGATGGATCGGGTGCTCGGGGTGAGCGAATAGGTCGTTTGGTGGGGGCAACCGTAGAGGCAGCTGAAACGAACGACTGAGGGGATTGACGTGCTGTCGCAAGGGCCTATCGGTTGCTCGAGCTTGAGACGGGGGCATGACGGAGGAGCCCCCAGCAGGCGGTATAGCCATGCAAGTGGGTGGTTCCCGCGACGGGGCCGATTTCACCGTTGCAGAAGGCACCCGCCATGGGTAGGTCAGGCATCACACTGCGACCCAGCTTCACATCACCGTCAGGTGATCCGAAGAGGCCTTGGCCGCGGCCGAGGCAAGCCATAAGAAGTCCGAACGTGATCGGTTGCTCCACCGCATCGACGTGTTCGTT
Source organism: Synechococcus sp. BL107 (assembly GCF_000153805.1). Classification (NCBI taxonomy): domain Bacteria; kingdom Bacillati; phylum Cyanobacteriota; class Cyanophyceae; order Synechococcales; family Synechococcaceae; genus Synechococcus; species Synechococcus sp. BL107. The sequence continues at coordinate 639,661 of NZ_DS022298.1, forward strand.
GAGCAGGGCAAGGGCCTCTTGACGGGAGGCTTCGGCTTCCCTCAAATGAAACTGGACGTTTTGGCCAGCACGCACCCGCTCGGCGACAGCCACAGCACCATTGTTGGGGTCGACACCAATCAAGTTGCGAATCAAAAAAGCGCTGTCTTTGGGTTGCCCTTCTGCGGTTGGAAGTTGAAGGTTGCGACGCTCAATACCAAGAAACAGCGAGTGCCGCACCAACTCGCGTTCCGATTCGCTCAGGCCGGCAAGAACCCGTTGCAGACAGGCCACTGGAGTCGACGTTGTGGTGCCGTCGTTGAGCTCGAGTAACACGTTGCGCTGCACTTGTTCGATGGCGAAGACTGGCCCGATCGGACGGCATCCTTGGGCGACCACGGTGTCGAACACCCAGTCACCGCCGATTGAACAGACTGCTGCACCCGTCACCACGTTTTGGTCGACCAGAAGGGAGCCATGGGGGGCGTTGTGGGGAGCTGCGATGCCGCCGATCTTTTCGGCTTCTGGGTAGGCGTAATCCAAACCACTAATCAGGTCGTTGATGCCCCGGCAGCTGGGATCGATCAGAACGATTTGGCTGCGGCTTGCATCGGGACGAATGCCAACCCAGTCCTGCCAGTTGATGGAGGCTCCATCGAGGTCTGGCAATTGATCAGTACTGAGAACGCTGGTTTGAATGTCGGCTCCCGGGAGACACATCAGCGTCACGCTGAGGGCCGGCCCCTGTTCGAGCTCGGAGGCACTGCCAGCCGCGTTGGTTCCGACTACTCCTCCGCCTGCGCATCCAAACCAATGTTTGGCGCGGAGACCGTTCTGGAGCATCGGCAGCAAACGGGGCAAGTCGCTGGCGTAGCCAGTCGAAACGAAGACGAGGGCTAAATCCGCCTCTCCACGGCGTCCCACTTGATTCACGACATCACGAACCGCCTCATCCAGAGATGGTTTGGATGACAAGCCAGTGCGGCATTGGGGCGCTGGGGAACCGCCTTGCAACCAGCTGAAGGGAGAAAACGTCGGCATGGTTTGGACCTTATCAATCCTGCAGGGCAGCCGGGCGCGTCGATAATGGCGCCAACTTGAACCCCATCTGTGAACGAGCTGTCTTACCGCGCATTGGTGTGGCTGACTTACCGGCTGGCCGCCACGTTTGCGGTGGGTCTTCCCCTCGTCTTATTGATTTGGTCTGCATGGCGGCGTGACGCCATGGTTGTGCGTCTTCTTGGGCTGTACTGGAAAGTGGCCAGCCTCATGGGAATCAGTGTGCTGCTGCTGGTGGACGAGCGGCCGCTCGGATACCTCACGGCAGTTGTTGCTCCGGTGCTGATGGTGGTGAGTGTGTGGTTCTGGGTGGATCTCAATGAAGAGCTTGCTGATCAGCCAGCTTGGAAAGCTTTGCCGCTCACCGTTCGCTTATGGCGCTGGGCGTTGAGTGGCTTTGCTGTCATCAGTGTGGCGATGACCACCACTGGCCTCAGCTGTCTACAAGGGGGGCAAACGGCGAACTGTTTGGCATGGCTGGAGGCGCCTCAGGGTTTGCATGGATTTGCGGCCACGGTGTTTGATTTCATTTTTGGAGGGCAGTGGACTGAAGCGTTTGCCGCCTTTGTGGGCTACGTGGCTTTGGTGGCTTACCTGGCTGGCTTCCTGCAGTGGTTGTTGATTCGCCTACCGCGTTATGGGCGCGTTGCAGGGGATTTTTGATGACCGATGTCGAACTGGTTTTTCAGCTGGAAGAGCGCAGTCGGAACCATGGTGATCGGGTATTGCGCCTGGTGGGTGTCGTGGGAAATGAGCCCTTTGAACTGCTTATTTTTCGTGGTTTTAGTAGCAGTACAACCCATCCCACACGATTTGATCCCGATGCTTCGGTGCTTCCGGATGGCACCGTCCTTGATCGCGCAGAGCTGTTGATGGGGCCGATCATGCCTGGCGATGAACGCGTCTTGGCAGGACCGATGCCTCCGGCTGAGTTGCTGACTCAGGCCAGTTGGTAATCCCTTCTATTCAGCACTTCAATGCAACGCCCGCACAGATCGGGATGGTCGGAGTGCTGACCGACGTCCGCTTCGTAATGCCAGCAGCGACTGCATTTGCTGCCACGGGCATGGGCCACTTCAATTAAAGCTTGCTCGTTGTCTTGGCTGGCCAAGAGTTCTGCCCATGGTTCTCCGCCGATTTGGAGTTGAGAAACCAACAGCCAATCGCGCAGGCCATCAACTTCAGCATCGCCGTGCTCATCGAGCCATTGGAGAGCCGCGATGAGTTCCGGGCTGTGGGCTTCCAAACGGACGGCTGCTTCCAGAGAAGCACCGAGTTCCTGTTGGTTGCGGCAGTCCTCCAGCACTTTGTTCACCGCTGTTCGGAGCTGGCGAAGCTGCTGAACTGGAGATGTCAGTGCGGGGTCTCGCCAATCGGCAGGAACACTGGGCCAACCGTTTTGGAAAACCGACGTATGGGCCACTGGATAGGGAATGTTTTGCCAAATGTCTTCTGCCATGTGGCATAGGACCGGAGCGATCATTCCAGCCAGGCGTTCAATAATTAAGGCCATGACTGTCTGACAGCTTCGCCGGCGACGATCACCAGGGGCGCTCACATAGAGACGATCCTTGGCGATATCCAGATAGAAGTTAGATAAGTCGGAAACGCAATAGTTCTGGAGTAATTGAAAGAAGCGATAAAACTCATAACTTTCAAATGCTGCATTGATGTCGTCCATAACTTCGGCTGAGCGTTGCAGCATCCAGCGATCGAGTAACGGCAGTTCACTCACTGGAATCGCGTCACGACTTGGATCGAAATCATGCAGATTTCCGAGTAAATAGCGACTGGTGTTGCGGACTTTTCGGTATACATCAGCCAGCTGCCGCAGGATTCCTGCTCCAATGGGAACGTCGGCCGAATAATCCACTGAACTCACCCAAAGACGCAAGACATCTGCGCCGTATGGGGGGTCTTGTTTTTGATTTTTACCCCCAGCAATGATCACCATCGGGTCCACCACATTCCCCAATGATTTGCTCATTTTTCGACCTTTCTCGTCCAGGGCGAAGCCATGGGTGAGAACGCGTTGATAAGGGGCATGGCCATTGACGGCCACAGAGGTGAGCAGAGAGCTCTGGAACCAGCCACGGTGCTGGTCGGACCCCTCTAAGTACAGATCTGCTGGGTAGCTGAGGTTGTCGCGTTGGCTTGCAACAGCGGCCCAACTGGAGCCTGAGTCGAACCACACATCCATCGTGTCCGTTCCTTTTCGCCAATCGCTGGCTTCGCTGGCGTAGGCCGCTGGGAGGAGCTCCGACTCGTCTTTTTCCCACCAAACATCTGCGCCATGGGCGGCAATGAGGCTCTGAATGTGAGCCAAGGTTTCGGCGTTGAGTAAGACCTCCCCATTGGTGCGGTTGTAGAAGACCGGAATCGGAACGCCCCAGGTGCGCTGGCGGGAGATGCACCAGTCTCCGCGCTCCTTCACCATCGATTCGATTCGGTTTCGACCCGATGCAGGCGTCCAATTCACTTTGTCGATGGCGTTGAGTGCTTGGTCACGAAAACCATCGACGGAGGCGAACCACTGCTCGGTGGCTCGAAAGATCGTTGGTTTTTTTGTGCGCCAGTCGTAGGGGTAGCGATGGCCGTAGGGCTCATGCTTAAGCAGGGCATCAGCCTTCTCCAGGGCTTCGATGATGGCTGGGTTGGCATCTTTCAGTACGTTGAGTCCGGCAAACGCCCCGGCTTCGTCGGTCAAGGTGCCTGCCTCGTCGACAGGACAGAGCACAGGTAAGCCATGCTTTTGGCCGGTATGGAAGTCATCCACGCCATGGCCCGGCGCGGTGTGCACGAGGCCAGTCCCTGATTCAGTCGTGATGTATTCGCCGCCAATCACGACGGGGCTTGTCCGGTCCAGGAGGGGGTGGCGATAAATCAGGCCAGCCAACAACGAACCTTTGACGGTGGCTTTTTGCGTTAGAGGAAGGCCGAGGGTTTTACTCAGAGACTCAATCAGATCTGCTGCAACGAGCAGTAGACGACCGTTGCCGTTATCGGCGAGGGCGTAGTCGAGGCGCTCGTTGACGGACACCGCCAGGTTTGCGGGGAGGGTCCAAGGGGTTGTGGTCCAGATTGCAACGTGGAAGGCGTTGCCCAGTTCCTCCGCTTCGCTGGGGAGAACGATCCCTTCCTTTTGCAAGGCATCGCGCAGGGCCGCTGGAAGTTCGACAGCGGGGAACGCCGCGTAAACACTCGGACTGATATGGCCATCGGGATATTCCAGCTCCGCTTCGGCGAGGGCTGTGCGGGAGCTGGGGCTCCAGTGCACAGGTTTCAAACCGCGATAAATGTGCCCTTTCAGCACCATGTCACCGAAGACTCCGATCTGAGCGGCTTCGTATTCCTTTTGAAGACTGAGGTATGGCTGATCCCAGTCGGCCCAGATTCCCCAGCGCTGAAAGCCTTTCATTTGGCCATCCACTTGCTTTCGGGCGTAAGCAGCAGCCTTTTTGCGCAGCTTGATCGGAGTTAGTGCCTTGCGTTGCTCCTGATCCATCGACTGCAGCACTTTCAGTTCGATCGGTAGGCCATGGCAGTCCCAACCAGGGACAAACCGAACGCGGCGCCCCTTCAAAATTTGGTGCTTGTTCACGATGTCTTTAAGCACCTTGTTCAGGGCGTGGCCCATGTGCAAGGCGCCATTGGCATAGGGAGGTCCGTCGTGGAGGGTGAAGGTCGGCCCTGTGTTGGTGAGGCCCAGCTTGAAATCAATCCCGTGTTCCGCCCAAAAGCTCTGAAGTTCAGGCTCCCGGGTGACGGCATTGGCACGCATCCCGAAGCTGGTTTGCAGCAAGTTGAGGGTGTTTTTGTAAGAGGGACGTTCCTCAGCGGCACCGCGTGTTTCTTTATTCACAGGCTCTCTGGTCTGATTGAAGAATTATCAGGCTTCGCCTTCACTCTCTGGCGCGCTTGTGGCCGGTGTGGTTTCAGGTGTTTCTTCGGACTGGCCTTCAGAGGAGGTGGTGGGTCCAGGCTCAGCTTCAGCATCGTTGGAGGCTTCCAGCTCGGGTCGAACCCATTTTTTTGAGGTGACTCCTGATTTTCCGGCTGGTTTGAGTTGTTTGACGATCCCTGTCAGGCCTTCTCCCAGGCTTGCCATAGCGGAGCCAAGTTGCTGCAGGTTGTTGCGCCAGTGATCTGCAGATCCAAGTTTTGTTTGCTCTTCATCGCTTAAGGCGCGCCACCGGGATTGCCCGACTTCGGCACTGAGGCGGCTGATCAAGAGGCTTCCACAAAGCACGGCAAGCATGGGGGCTCCCCGCATCCGATCGCTGCTGGTGACCAGCACAAGGCCGAGGATCAGCACAACCGCTCCCCACACCCCGTCTCGAGGGCGACTGAGCTCTACAGCGAGCAGTGGAAGGAGAAGTAAGGCGAGGCCGAACAGCAGGCAAATGTCTCCGCTGAGGGTTGCGAGCATGGTTCGACGATGCGAATCGCTTCCCCCATTCTGCGGCGCTCCTTAAAGTGTGTGAACTGCCCACCTGGCGGAATTGGTAGACGCGCTGGTTTTAGGTACCAGTGACTTCGGTTGTGCGAGTTCAAGTCTCGCGGTGGGCATTTCTTACCTACGTTGTGTGCGAGGAAAGTTTTCATGCGTTGCCTGACCACTGAATGACCCAGACCCCTGCTCAACAACAGGAGAGGCGTCTGGCAGGAGCTGGGTACCGCTCTGTTCCTCGCGAATATGTTGATCCTCCCTCTGCTTGGAACCCCACGGTTGGGTTGTTTTTTGGCGGATATGCCCTTGCCGCTCTCACGATTTGGGGCTGGTTCTTAGGGGGTTGGCCCTTGCCCCTGTTGCTTTGTACAGGCTTTTTAGCCCTGCACCTTGAAGGCACGGTCATCCACGACGCCTGCCACAACGCAGCCCATCCGAATCGTTGGATTAACCAACTGATGGGCCATGGCTCTGCATTGCTGTTGGGTTTTAGTTTTCCTGTTTTTACGCGCGTCCATCTTGAGCATCATTCCCATGTGAATGATCCCCATAACGACCCTGATCACATCGTCAGTACGTTTGGCCCTCTTTGGCTTATTGCCCCTCGTTTTTTCTATCACGAATGGTTTTTCTTTCAGCGTCGTCTTTGGAAGCGCTGGGAGTTAATGCAATGGGGCTTTGAACGCAGCATCTTTTTGGTAATTGTTCTGGCTGCGATACGTTTTGATTTCCTGCCCTTTGTTTTTAATTGCTGGTTCGCTCCAGCTCTCATGGTGGGCGTCACTCTTGGTCTTTTCTTTGACTATTTGCCTCACCGACCCTTTACATCTAGAAATCGCTGGACCAACGCGAGGATTTATCCTGGTCAACTCATGAATTGGTTGATTATGGGACAAAATTATCACTTAGTCCATCATCTTTGGCCTTCTATTCCCTGGTTTGAATACAAGCCGGCCTATGAAGCTACTAAGCCGCTTCTGGATTCAAAGGGATCACCTCAGCGTTTGGGAATTTTTGAAACCCAGCGAGATGGATATAACTTTCTTTATGACATTTTAGTTGGTGTAAGAAGCCATAAAACTCGCCGAGGAAAGATGCGTCGAGTTGCAAAAGTGCTGCCAGCTCGTCGTTTGCAGCGGGGCTGGCTTTCATTTGTCGATTCACTGGCGATTAAAACTGAACCAAAGCGCTGGAAGTCGTTTTAAGGGTTTAATCAGTCCGCCAAAATTTTTGGTACACGAAAAAAATCACCCTCGCGCTGTGGAGCTTGATTCAGAATCTCTTCGCGTACAGGTGTTGGATCCACGCCATCTTGACGCGTCACATTGGTGACTTCCACAGCCCGCGTAGTTTCTGGCACGCCAGTCGTGTCGACTTGTTCGAGTTGGCTCACGTACCCCAGGATGGATTCCAGCTGCCCTGTGTAAGTGGCGATCTTGTCGTCTGGAAGGTTGAGGCGGGCCAATTTGGCGACCTTACGGACATCGTCGGCGGAGATCCGGCTCATGGGTCGCTCAGAAAACTACGAAGATCTTCGCTCAACGCGGTGGCAGCTGTCTCGATGATGGACGCTCCATGGTCTGCTGTTGCCAACGATGGGTGGGATCCCATGCGGCCATCGGGATGGCGGCGACGAAAGTCATCAGGACCGTGGATGGGTCCAGCGGGTGCTGGATCTTCCAAGTCGCGCTGTTTGCTTTGCAAGCTGGGTTCCACCTGAAGTGTGACGGCGATTTCACTTGGTGTGGCGTGATGCCCTTCTTTGTCGCCGTAAAGATCACGGGCTTGCCGCATCACTGGGCCCGCCATAAACCAATTTGAGAGGCGACAGCGTAGGTGTGGTGATGCAGGCAGCCCGCGACTTGCTGCTGTGCCATGGGCCTGAGCAAAGGCCGCTTTGGTCGTAGCAATGTTTCCACCGTGGCCATTGATCACGAAAACCCGTTCAAAGCCATGGCGCGCTAAGGACAAAACGAGGTCTTGCATGACCGCCAGAAGTGTGGCGGGTTGCAAGCTCATGGTTCCGGCGAACCCCAGGTGATGTTCAGCCATGCCAAAAGCTTGCGCTGGTGTGACAAGAACACCGGTCCGCCGACCGACTTCGAGGGCGATGGCTTCCGCCGTTAACGCATCAGTTCCAATCGCCCCCGTTGGACCGTGTTGCTCCGTGGATCCCAACGGAATAATCACGCCTTTGCAGGTTTGGAGATAGGTTTCCACCTCAGGCCAACTCCGCAGTGCCAGGCGGATGTCTTCCGTACTGTCAGCAGGGTTGGGAAGCGAGGCAGGCATCTCAAAGGGTGGTGTCGTGTTGATCGATCGGGTTGCTAGACCCTGAAATGCATCTAGTGCGCAGTTCCGTTCCCGTCGTACTTATCGGTGTTGTAGTAACCGCCTCGGGTGCCAAAGAACAAGCAGGCCAAGGGAAACAGCACAATGCTGGCTAAGAGCACTGTTCCGAGATTGAAGCCGGAAAGAGCGGCATCCATGGTGGTCTTGTTCCGTTAACAACAGCTTGGCGCTTCAGTAGCGGCACTGCAGGAGTTCAGTTCGCTTCCGTGGTGACTTGCCGATCATTGATGGAGGGCGTTAGTAGCTCCACTCCGTCTCCAGGGATATCGAGCCATCGACGCAGCCAGCCCGTGAGCCAGATGAAGGGCAACGTATCGGCCAGGGCAGCCAATACTTTGAACAAATATCCGCCCACGATGAAGCTGCCGAGTTGCGGAACGAGTGGACTCTCCGGATCGATGGGCAGAACATGGGCTCCGTAATGGCTGATCAACACCACGGCTGTTGTATCGACGAGTTGACTCACCAGGGTGGAGCCGTTGTTGCGGAGCCAAAGTGCTTTGCCGTTCGTGAGCTGCTTCCAAAAATGAAACAGGCGCACATCAATAAATTGGGCCGTCAGGTATGCCGCCATGGAAGCCCCGATCGCGCCAAAGCTGAGTTCTTGGATGGTGCGGAAGGTGCTGTCGTCGCTGCCTGGTAAACCCGGTAATAGGCCTCCAAGCCAGAGGATGAGCACCACCCAGCCATTGAGCAGTAACCCCACCCACACCAACTGGTTGGCTTTCTCTTCTCCCCACAACTCACTGATCAGGTCTGTGCAGAGAAACGTGATTGGGTATGGGAGTGCACCAATGGCTACCACGATTGGCCAGGCACCGATGTGCCCGAGTTGGAGGAAGCGCGTGAGTCCCAGGATGTTCAGCATCCCTAGCGTTCCTAAGAACAGTCCGGCTAGCACTAAAAACGTGCTGTCCCGCCGGGCTTGCAGTTGTCTGGACGCGTGATCGGTTGAGGCGGGCATGCGCTCGGAGAGTTAGAAGGGCGTCGTGTCTGAATCGCTGGTTGCCCCAACGCCATTGTGTTCTTCAAAAAACATTGATCCAACGTTTGTGCTGACTTCCCCTTTGCACAGATGTTTATTTTTAGAGGTGGACCGGTCGGATTCGGCATCGTTAATCAGAGCGACATCTCGCAAGCTCTCCCGTCTTCATTTTTCTCCCGTGCAGCCGAACTGGTCGGACCGGATCTCGTGGGCTGCAGGTTGGTCAAACGGCAGCTGGATGGAAGTTTGTTGTCGGGTGTGATTGTGGAAACGGAGGCGTATTCGCAGGACGAGCCTGCCTGCCACGGCTACCGCCGCCGCTCACCGCAGAACGAAACGCTGTTTGGTGAGCCTGGTCGGTTTTATGTGTATGTGAGCTATGGCATTCATCACTGCGTGAATGTGGTGACGGATCGCTCTGATTGGGCCAATGGTGTTTTGCTTCGGGCGATCGCGATGCCAGGTGAGCTGGAGCGGGTGGCAGCTGGCCCAGGTTTGCTGGCTCGGCGTTTTGGTCTTGATCGGGGAGATGACAGTTGTCCGGTGACGGGCGAACATGACGTGTGGCTGGCACCAAGACCGGCATCCCTCGCTAGCCCAGTGCTTGTGACCACAACGCGAATTGGAATCTCTCAGGGGCAGGAGCTCCCATGGCGTTGGTATTTGCAGCTGAGTCGCAGCATCAGTCGTCGTGCCATGGGGGATCGCCAACCATCGCTTGATCAGGCGTGGTCACCGTGTGATGAGGGGGCGTTATGAGCGGTTGGCAGCACCGCCACATTCTTGATCTTGCTTCCTTTTCTCGGGACGATTTTGCTTCGATCCTTGAACTGGCTCAACGGTTTCGATCCCTTCCGGTAACAGGCGTTCGCAAGTTGCCGGCGCTGCAGGGACGTCTTGTGGCCACGCTGTTTTTTGAACCCAGCACCCGCACGCGGAGCAGTTTTGAGTTGGCGGCAAAGCGGCTTTCAGCCGATGTGATGAGTTTTTCTCCCTCCAGCAGTTCGCTGAGTAAGGGAGAAAGCGTTTTGGATACCGCCCGCACTTACGTCGCTATGGGCGCGGATGTGCTGGTGGTTCGTCATCGCTCCACATCCGTTCCTCAGCAACTCGCCGCTGATTTAGATCAGCTGGGGGAGCGCACCGTGGTGCTGAATGGAGGAGATGGTCTTCATAGCCATCCAAGTCAGGGTTTGTTGGATCTTCTAACCCTGGCCCGTCACTTCGATGCCCAGAAGCCAACGCCTCAATCTTTAGACGGTAAAAAAATCGTGATTGTCGGCGACATCCTGCATTCCCGTGTGGCCCGCTCCAATCTCTGGGCACTGACTGGATGTGGCGCGGATGTGGTGCTGTGTGGACCACCGAGTTTGTTGCCAGATGACTTTGCTGCGTTTGTGGATGCCCCACCGCCCGGGCAGTCCTGCGATCCCATTGCGCAGCGCGGCAAGGTCACCATTGAACGCCGTCTTGAACAAGCGTTGCCGGGTGCCGATGCCGTGATGACACTCCGACTGCAGAAGGAACGCATGACACAGCAGTTGTTGACCAGCCTTAAGCGCTATCACCGGGACTATGGGTTGAGCCATGCGCGCCTTCAGTTGTGTGGACGGAACGTTCCCGTCCTTCATCCTGGGCCTGTCAACCGTGGCGTGGAGATGACGAGCCGCTTGTTGGATGACCCATCCATGTGCCTTGTGGAAGAGCAAGTCAGGAACGGGGTTCCTGTTCGCATGGCGCTGCTTTACTTGATGGCAGCAGCTGAGTCCGCTGCGGAATCCCCATTGGTGTCGATCAGCTCTTGAGTGTTCGTCTTTTGAGTGATCGATATCCCTGAGATTTCCTTGGAGTAGTACTCCATGGCTGCTTGCAAAGCCGCATCTGGGGAAGCAATTGATGGCCCAAGACCGGTTTGCATTGGAAAGTGGGCGTCCGCTGCATTGAGCGCGATGTGCTGGCTGGGCATGCCCGTCAGCAACATGGATGCTCGCTGACGGGTGATCAGAGCAAAAACCCACTTTGTGGCGAGGGAGACCCGTTGCTGCATGTCATGGATGAGCCCTAAGTGCACTCCTGCCCAAAGCAGCACTCCAATCAGTCCTGAGAATTTGAGGCCTCGCAAATCGGCAACGGCGCTCGACCCATCGACAATGGCCATGCTCCCTAGATCTAAATAGCGAAACGTCGGGCGTGGACGACCGGCCACCACGGCGGCAATGTCTTTGCCGATGAAACTGCCCGCCTGTTTGGCGGGTGCTGCCATGCCAGGGAGGGGTTGACCATCGTTGGTGTGGCTGTAGCTGCAGAGATCACCAGCGATGCGAATCTCAGGATGGTTATAAATAGAAAAGTCAGGTTCCACCACAACGCGTCCGCCGCGATCCAGGCTGCAACCGGTTGTGGCTTCTAACGCTTGTCCTAGGTGTGAGGCACGGACACCTGCGGTCCAGATCACGGTGGCGGCTCGAATGCATTGCTCTCCATTTGGAGTGCTCACCACCACTTCCCCTGGGCGCATGCTTTGCACACGACTTTGCTGCAGGAATTCCACGCCCGCTTTTTGCAGTGCTTGCAGGGCTTCCTTGGAGAGCTCCTTAGGCATGCTTCGTAGCACTTTCTCACCCGGGTCAATGAGAAGAATTCGGGTTTGGGTTGGATCGAGCTGCTGGTAGGCATCCTTCAGGGACCAGCGCAGCATTCGAGAGGCGGCGCCTGCCATCTCGCAGCCGCTCGGACCACTGCCGATCACAACAACGGTTTGAAGAAATTGCCGTGCTTCGGGATCAGGAGTCTGCTCCGCTTGTTCCATCGCCATGAGTAGGCGTCTGCGGATTTCTTCGGCGTGCTCAAGGATTTTCATGGGTGGCGCAAAAGTGCGCCATTGGTCTTGACCGAAAAAGCTGCTGCCAGATCCCGTTGCGAGCACGAGATGGTCGTAGCTGAACGTTTTTCCGTTGAACACGATCTTGTGTTCATCGGGGATCAATTGAGTGACTTCGCCGAGCAGGATTTGCACGTTTGGTTGTTTGCCCACTAGCTCGCGCAGGGGTGTTGCGATGTCGCCGCTCGCGACCAATCCCGTTGCTACTTGATAAAGCAACGGCTGGAACAAATTGAAGTTGCGTTTGTCGATCAGGGTGATCCGCACCTCTGATTGAGCTAAGGCACGACAGGCTTGAATTCCAGCAAATCCGCCACCAACAATCACCACATGGGGGGCATGGCGAAGCCGCTCTTCAGGCGGTTCCAATTCCAAGAAATAGTGATCGCCAGCCATGAATGGCAGCAGAGGAGCCAATTCGAAGGCTATGGAGCTCCCGTGGATTTGTCTGCGTAAACGACTTATGCGCCGTTAAATCAGCTTGAACGCCTCAAGAAAGAGCCCATATAGAAAGCCGATTCGGCTGAGGTCTAGCAGTTGTTCCGGGAGCGTCCATGAGCCTCCCGACCTGCGAACGCGACGCAGAGTGAATTCGGTTCCAAGAACCACAATGAGCGAGGCCACGGGATCCATTTGGGAGAGAACACCCGCGACGGAGGTCACAGCACTACCCAACAAAAAGCCACTGAGGAGGGCAATGGCGAGAAGCGACAACCTTCTCCATGGATTTTGGGTCCAAAGCTCAAGACGATTGATTGCTTCGCCCCATTGGGATTGCAGGCGAGTGGATTGGAGTCGTCGCAAGGTTCACACTCCCGATTCAGATGAAGCCAATGAGCCAGGAACCAGGGATCTCCATCACCCGGCCAATGTTTCGACCCCTGTTTACCTCAAACGTCAGGACCTGACCGGTTTTATGCCCTACGAAACGCCAACCCCACCAAAAAAGCCCAGGTGTGACCTGGGCTCGAGGATCGGTATGCGTCTGGATCTATTTGGATTCAGCTTTCGCTTTGCGGGATGATTTGCCCTCAAGGAGCTCCAAGAGAGCCTCCATTTGTGCCATCACCCCTCGAACTTCTCCTGCTTCAGGCAAGAGACCGTCTTCCATCACGCCTTGGTGCATCTCACGAAGCTCCTGCCGGATGTAGCGCAGGTGGCTTACGACCTGTTCGCGTTTCGACTGCGACATCGATCACAGGGGGGGATAGTTACCCCCCTTTTACCCCATAGGGGGTTAGTGCCGGCGAATTTGTTTTTGACCAACAGCCCAAGCCATGGCCAGTGCTGTGAATGTCAGCAGTGCTGCGGGACGGGCCAAGGTGCTCAGGAGAACCACAGAACCGAGCGCCAGCAGAAGGGGGATGTGGCATCGCATTTGAGTGGAGAATAGGGGACTCGAACCCCTGACCTCTGCGGTGCGATCGCAGCGCTCTACCAGCTGAGCTAATTCCCCGCCACCAAACGCTAGCTGTCAGGGATTGCGTCAAACTGGAGCATGGCGCTTTGCGAAAGCTGATGGTTACGCCGGAACAGCTCGAAGCATTTGATGACGCCACGACGGCGGAGCTGGCTCGGCGTCTTGAAGAAGACGATTACCGCACTCCCTTCGACAGCCTTACGGATTGGCATCTGTTGCGAGCCCTGGCCATTCATCGGCCTGAGTTGACCCTTCCGTATCACCATCTTGTGGATCAGGAACCTTTCGATGAGGACTGATTCAATGCCTGGTCCGTTGGTTGGGCGCCATGTGCTCGTGGCAGCTAGCGGCAGCATTGCTGCGGTGAAAACACCGTTATTAGTGAGTGCTCTGGTGAAAGCTGGAGCTGTGGTGCGCTGTTTGGTCACCCCCAGTGCTGAACGCTTAGTGAGCGCAGTGGCCCTCGCAAGCTTGAGCCGCCATCACTGTTACTGCGATGGCGATCAGTGGGATCCGTCGAGAAGCCGACCACTGCACATTGAATTGGCTGAATGGGCCGACTTAGTCGTTGTCGCTCCGATGAGTGCCAGCACGCTGAGCCGTTGGTCACAAGGATCAGGAGAAGGATTATTGGCCAGCGTGCTTCTGGCAACTGAGGTGCCTGTTTTGGTTGCCCCAGCGATGAATACGGCCATGTGGCATCACCCCGCTGTTCAGCAAAATTGGCGAGTCGTTCAGTCTTTCCCGGGGGTTGTTCCCCTTCTCCCTGCGTCTGGGTTGCTGGCTTGCGATCGCCGCGGTGATGGCCGAATGGCGGATCCAATGTTGATCGAGTTGGCAGCGGCAGCCTTGTTCAGTCGGAGCGAGGAGGGTGCCATTGCTGATCGTGATTGGGAGGGCAAACATTTAATGGTCTCTGCCGGGGCCACCCATGAGCCCATTGATCAAGCCAGGGTTCTCACCAATCGAAGTACGGGGCATATGGGGGTCTTGCTGGCCCAGGTTGCGCGTTTGCGCGGAGCCACTGTTCAACTGGTGCATGGACCGATATCCGTCCCAGAGCCATGGTGTGAGGGGATTGAGTGCATCCCTGTCACCACTGCTGATGAAATGCAGCGCGTCTTGAGCGATCGACAACCATCGCTGGATGCAATAGCGATGGTGGCTGCTGTAGCTGATCTGCGCCGTGCGGAGCGTTTAGAAACCAAAGTTTCGAAACAGCAGTTGCCCGAATTGCTGGCCTCGGGCTGGAGTCAGGTTCCAGACTTGTTGGCGGCGCTTTCGAAGCATCGCCCTCGCGGACAAACCCTGCTTGGTTTTGCTGCGTTGGCAGGCGAGGACGCAGCCCTGATTGCCCAAGGCAAGGCCAAGCTTGATGCGAAGGGGTGTGATTTGTTGATGGTGAATCCCATTGATCGCCTCGGCCAGGGCTTTGGTGACCAGGCCAACGGTGGTTGGTTATTAGGTCATGACTGGACGCATGAAATGCCATTGATGTCCAAATTGACGATGGCCCATCAGCTGCTCGATGCGATGTATCAGTCCCATATCGCCGCGGCGGCTGCGGCCGATGGTCGTAACGAGAGCTGGTAATTAAACAAGTTGTTGAGACCTGCAAAAGCTGGCTCTGGCCTCAGTTTCATGGCCTGTAAGATCGAGAATCGACGGCATTGCCGTTCCTAATAGCGTTAAGTCGTCAGGCTCCTCCCATGCGCATTCGTTCCCTGCTGGCCGTAGTGCTGGCCTTATGCCTCACCTTTTTCACTACGGCTTGCAGCGGTGGCAATGATGCAAACCGTGGCGAGTCCAACGTCACCTACGACGACATTCGCAACACTGGTAAAGCCAATGATTGCCCCACAATCGGCGACGCCGCCCGTGGTTCCATCCCACTGACCGCCGGTCAGAAGTATGAGCTTCGCGGGATTTGCATGCATCCCGTACAGGTGTATGCCAAGGAGGAGCCCAAGAACATTCGCCAGCAGGCTGAATTTGTTGAGGGCAAAATTCTTACCCGTTACACCTCAAGCCTCGATGAGGTGTATGGCGATCTAACGGTCACCGAATCTGGCCTTCAGTTCCAGGAAAAAGGCGGGATCGACTTCCAGCCCATCACGGTTCTTGTTCCCGGCGGTGAAGAATTTCCGTTCTCGTTCTCCAGTAAGTCTTTGAGTGCCACTGCTGATGGTTCAGCGATCACAACCAGCACGGATTTCGAAGGCACCTATCGAACTCCGAGCTACCGCACGAGCAACTTCATTGATCCCAAGGGGCGTGCACTCACCACCGGCGTTCAGTACGCCCAAGGTTTGATTGCCCTCGGCGGCGACGAGAAAGATCTCGAGAAAGACAACAACAAGCGCTACATCGATGGGGTTGGCACGATGAGCATGTCGATCACCAAGGTGGATCCCGAAACCGGTGAGTTCGCAGGTGTCTTTACAGCGATTCAGCCCTCCGACTCCGACATGGGTGGCCGTGAGGTTGTTGATATCAAAGTGGTTGGCGAACTTTATGGCCGCTTAGAAGAAGCTTGATCACTGGGTTTGATCAATCAATCTTGGGGGGGCGAGAGCCCCCTTTTTTTTTGGGGCTGGGCGTATCAGCGTTCATCTGTGAGAATCGCGCGGTCTTAGTGAGTTTCCATGACCGCCAGTGCTTCTGCCTCAGCCCAGAGATCCGGAGTGATTGCTCCCTATGGCGGCACGCTGGTGGATCTAATGGTGCCAAGCGCTGAGCATGCTGCGCTCAAGGCATCTGCAACCAAAACGCTGGAATGCTCCGACCGCAACGCCTGTGATGTGGAGTTGCTGGTGGTTGGCGGGTTCTCCCCCCTTCGCGGCTTCATGCACCAGGAGGACTACAACGCTGTGGTCTCTGGTCATCGCACCTCAGCAGGCCATCTCTTCGGTTTACCAATCGTGATGGACACCGATCGCGACGATGTGGTGGTGGGAGACAAACTTTTGCTGACCTACAAGGGGCAAGAGCTTGCTCTCCTCGAGGTTGAGGACAAGTGGGAACCCAACAAAGTGGCTGAGGCCCAGGGGTGTTACGGCACGACATCGCTTGAACACCCCGCTGTGCGCATGATCGCGATGGAGCGCAAATGCTTCTACTTAGGCGGCACGCTGAAGGGCTTAGAGCTGCCAAGTCGGGTGTTCCCTTGCAAAACCCCGGCTGAAGTTCGTTCTGATTTGCCCCATGGGGAAGACGTGGTGGCCTTCCAATGCCGCAACCCCATTCATCGCGCGCATTATGAACTGTTTACCCGGGCTTTACATGCCCAAAATGTGAGCGCAAACGCCGTGGTGTTAGTGCATCCCACCTGTGGACCAACCCAGCAGGACGACATTCCAGGTTCGGTGCGTTTTGAGACCTACGAACGCTTGGCTGCCGAAGTCAACAACGAGCGGATTCGGTGGGCTTATCTCCCCTATGCCATGCACATGGCAGGTCCTCGGGAAGCCCTCCAGCACATGATTATTCGCCGGAATTATGGATGTACCCACTTCATCATTGGGCGTGACATGGCGGGCTGTAAATCATCTCTGAGCGGCGATGATTTTTACGGCCCCTATGACGCCCAGAACTTTGCGAAGGAGTGTGCGCCAGAGCTCACCATGGAGACTGTGCCATCTCTCAACCTCGTATACACGCAGGAGGAGGGCTATGTCACCGCTGAACATGCTGAAGCGCGTGGTCTCCATGTGAAGAAGCTCAGCGGCACCCAGTTCCGAAAAATGCTGCGTGGTGGTGAGGAAATCCCCGAGTGGTTTGCCTTCAAGAGTGTCGTTGAGGTGCTCCGTTCCTCATGATTCCCTAACCCCGTTTAACATTCCTTCATCTTGTAGAGGCAACCTGTGAACAAGCGTTGGCGAAACATCGGGCTTGGTGCCCTATTGGTCTTGGCCATTGTCGTCATTGCACCAGCCTTTTTTGGCGGCGGTGGCGGTGGTAATCAGCCCCAGGTCAACACCATTCGCTACAGCGAATTTGTTGAAGCTGTCAAAGATGACCAGATCAGTCGCGTGCTGATCGCACCCGATCAAGGCACGGCCCAAGTGGTTGAGAACGACGGTCGACGGGCGCAAGTGAACCTTGCACCCGATCGTGAGTTGCTTGGTTTGCTGACTGAACACAATGTCGACATTGCGGTCCAGCCTTCTCGTCAAACGCCCGGTTGGCAGCAGGCAGCTGGAAGCCTGGTCTTCCCTCTATTGCTGCTTGGTGGATTGTTCTTCCTGTTCCGCCGAGCCCAAGGTGGCGGTGGTGGTAACCCCGCCATGCAGTTCGGTAAGAGCAAGGCACGGGTCCAAATGGAACCCTCGACGCAAATCACCTTCACCGATGTTGCAGGCATCGAAGGCGCCAAACTTGAACTGACGGAGGTTGTCGACTTCCTCAAAAATCCTGATCGCTTCACGGCTGTCGGAGCCAAAATTCCAAAAGGTGTGCTGCTTGTCGGTCCTCCAGGCACCGGTAAGACCCTCCTGGCGAAAGCTGTTGCTGGTGAAGCAGGGGTTCCCTTCTTCTCTATCTCCGGCTCAGAATTTGTTGAGATGTTTGTTGGTGTTGGTGCAAGCCGCGTCCGCGACTTGTTCGAGCAGGCGAAGAAGAATGCACCCTGCATCGTTTTCATCGATGAGATCGATGCGGTTGGACGCCAGCGTGGTGCAGGCTTAGGTGGTGGTAACGACGAACGGGAACAAACCCTCAACCAGCTCTTGACTGAGATGGATGGTTTTGAGGGCAACACCGGCATCATCATTGTTGCTGCCACCAACCGGCCCGATGTGCTGGACGCCGCACTCATGCGCCCAGGTCGCTTCGACCGTCAAGTCACCGTTGATCGCCCTGATTATTCCGGGCGTCTTCAAATCTTGGGTGTTCATGCCCGAGGGAAAACTTTGGCGAAGGACGTCGACCTCGACAAGGTTGCGCGCCGGACTCCCGGATATACGGGTGCTGACCTTGCCAACCTCCTCAATGAGGCCGCAATCTTGGCGGCTCGCCGCGAGTTAACCGAAGTCAGCAACGACGAGATCAGTGATGCCATCGAGCGTGTCATGGCCGGTCCTGAGAAAAAAGACCGTGTCATGAGTGAACGCCGTGCACGCCTGGTGGCTTACCACGAGGCTGGCCATGCCTTGGTCGGCGCATTGATGCCTGATTACGACCCCGTTCAAAAGATTTCGATCATTCCTCGGGGTAACGCCGGCGGCCTCACGTTCTTCACTCCAAGTGAAGAGCGGATGGAGTCGGGTTTGTACTCTCGCGCTTATCTCCAAAATCAAATGGCGGTGGCCCTGGGTGGTCGCGTTGCTGAAGAGATTGTCTACGGCGAAGACGAAGTCACTACAGGTGCTTCGAACGACCTTCAACAGGTGGCTTCCACTGCACGTCAGATGATCACCCGATTTGGCATGAGTGACGTTCTCGGACCAGTGGCCTTAGGGCGTGCCCAAGGAGGAATGTTCCTGGGGCGCGATATCGCCGCTGAGCGTGACTTCTCTGAGGAAACTGCGGCCACCATCGACCAGGAAGTCTCTGAGCTCGTTGATGTCGCCTACAAGCGTGCCACCAAGGTTTTGGTTGATAACCGCGCTGTTCTTGATGAGCTGGCGGGGATGTTGATCGAGCAGGAAACTGTTGATTCGGAGGAGCTACAGGAGCTCTTGATCAAGCGTGACGTACGGATTGCTGAATACGTCTGATTCCAATCATTCCAAGTGGCTGGCGCGGCAGGAGGCAATCATTGCCTCACTGCGGTGCCAGCCTTTTTTATTGGTTGTGCGTCCACAGTTGGACGACCCCTTGAACTCCCAAAGGCTCCTTGATCAGCTGAAGGTTCTTCACGATGCAGGCCTTCGTCACGTTGAGGTGGCTTGGAGCTCCCACGTGGGTTGGAGACGTTTTGTGCGCGAGATCCAAGGGTGTTGCCCCGGCTTTTATCTGGGAGCTGCTTCGGTTGTGGCGATGGAGGCTCTTCAAGACCTTCATGAGCTTGACCTTGCCTATGCGATGGCTCCCTGTTGGGATCCTTCCTTGGTTGGTGCGGCCCGGGATCGAGGACAGCTCCTTATTCCAGGAGTTTTGAGTCCCACTGAGGTGCAACAGACCACCGCATTTGGTTGTCGTCTCGTCAAGTTGTTCCCGGCGGTAACGGTTGGTGTTACCTATTGGAAAAGGCTTGAGGCTCCCATGGGCCCGTTGCCCTTTGTGGTCGCTGCAGGTGGCCTAGCGACAAGTGATCTCTCAGGCTGGCTAGGAGCGGGCCACGACGCCGTTGCTCTTGGGCGTCGAGCCATCGGCGATCCAGCTGTCGGGGATCAAGCTGTTGATCCCGAGCTCCTCGGCTGGTTGAACTGGTCGCCGACTTCAGCTTGAAGGCGCCTGGGTGGTCGTAATGAGTCCGGAATGCTACAGATGAGATAGTCGATGCATTTTTGATGTCTCAGATCACGATCAAGCTCAGCGATAAAGCTGATGCTCTGATTGCTCAGCTTCAGAAGGAGATCTTCAACCGACGCCGCAAAAAGGTCACTGCTGCAGGGGTTGTCGAAACTCTTGTGGAGAGTGGAGCCAAGTCGCAATCCGACAAGAGATTTGCAACATCCTGGACCAACTTGATTAAAGACATCGAGAAGGCCGCCAAGCTGGCGTATGCCCACGGCAGCAAGCCCTCCACTCTCACCGATGAGGAATGGGCGTTAGTGCTGAGTCATCGCAGTCGTTCGACTGCTTCTCGTTCACGGAAGACGGTGAACAAGAAGCTCGCGACTAAAAAACCAGCACGTCGAACGCGGACGAGAAGCTCGTCTAAATCCGTTAAAAAAATGGCTGAATCCCCATCCGCAACACGCGATCAAGCTGTTGCATCGAAGGCTGGCTGACGCTCACCACAGGCTGCACTGGCCCTGTTGTCTGAGCAGATGATCTGCCAGCGTCAGGGCCACCATCGCTTCCACCATGGGTACGGCCCGAGGCAACACGCAGGGGTCATGACGTCCTTTGGCGGCCAGTGTTGTGGCGTTGCCATCCGAGTCGATGGTGTCCTGTTCTTTGCGAATGGTGGCGGTTGGCTTGAAGCCCACCCTGATCACGATCGGTTCCCCGTTGCTGATCCCGCCTTGGATGCCCCCGGAGTTGTTCGTGGCGGTATGGAGTCGGCCATCGTCTCCTGGGATAAAGGCGTCATTGTGTTCGCTGCCTTTCAAGAGGGTTCCACCAAATCCTGAGCCAATCTCAAATCCTTTCGTGGCAGGGAGAGACATCACCGCCTTGGCGAGATCGGCTTCCAATTTGTCGAATACCGGCATCCCCAACCCCATGGCAGGCTGCCTCACAACGCACTCGATCACTCCACCGCAGGAATCGCCTTCTCGACCAATTGCTTCAATGCGTTCGATCATTTGGCTGGCCACGGAGGCTTCTGGACAGCGCACAATGTTGGCTTCGATGTCTTGCATCGAAACTGTTGATGGGTCGATGCCATTGGCTTCGATTGAGTGAATCCGTTTCACCCACGCCAGAATTTCTGTTCCTGCTGCTTTGCGTAAGAGTTGTTTGGCAATTGCGCCAGCCGCCACTCTGCCGATGGTTTCTCGGGCTGATGCTCGTCCGCCACCGCTACGGGCTTGGATGCCGTATTTGGATTGATAAGTGGCATCTGCATGGGAGGGTCGGAACGCCACGGCCATGTCCGTGTAGTCCCCCGGGCGCTGATCTTTATTGCGCACCAACATCGCAATGGGGGTGCCAAGGGTGGTTTTTCCGTCCAGCAAGCCACTCAGAATCTCTACCTGATCGGCTTCTTTTCTTGGTGTGGTGATGTGACTTTGTCCTGGCTTGCGACGGTTTAGTTCTGTTTGGATTTCATCTAAATCCAGTTCCAGCCTTGGAGGGCAGCCCTCCACAATCACGCCAACGCCTCCGCCATGGGATTCACCGAAGGTGCTGATGCGGAATAGATCGCCGAAGCTGCTGCCCATGGCTGATAGTCGATCAATGAGAGGCTACGAAGCCGTGGACTGCTCCGCTCACCTTGTGACGGCTTCAGATCAGTTCTGGATGGGGCAACACCGGGCGTTTCGATTCCAATTGTTGCCGCAACATTTCAAAGTCGGCGAAGTCGAAACCTGGGCCGACACAGCAGCTCACTAAGGCATAGCAGCCGTCACATTGAGCTGCTTGCCACCATCCCCCAGGCACCACATGCACTGGATTGCCCCTGTTCAGGATGAGCTTCTGAAGTGCTGAACCATCTGGTTTGCATTGGAACAGGTTGAGATCAGCACCATCGATATAGATCCATGCTTCATCAGCGCCACAAACCCGATGCCAGCAACTGATTTCGTCTTTTGGTAAGAGAAATAAAATGGCGGTTAAACCAGGTCGTTTCGCCGCATCAGGTCGCTGGACAGTCGTTGTACTGCGGTGCAGCTCTCGATACCAACCTCCCTCTGGATGGCGTTTGAGTTGGTGCTGTTGGATCAGTTCTTCGAGGTTGGTCATCGCAACAGGGCACGCTCGCGCATGTTTTGGAGGTGTTGCCAAATTTGAGCGACCCAGAGGAAGATCCAGCTCATTCCGATCAACCAAAACGGCTGGTCGTGCCGGAAGACATCAAATAACAGAACCACCCGCGGTTGCTCTGAACGATTCACGGCGGAGTGGAGAAAGGTGTCATCCCAAAGGAATGCCTCGCCTTCTCGGAGGTAATACGTGACTCCATCGATCATCAGCTCACAGGATGTGGTGCTGTTCTCCAGTGTTTCCACGTACAGGGGAAGGTGAAAACGCCAAACACCCTTGAATGGACCTTTGTGCGGTCGCAATATTTTTCCAGGCGGGAACAGGCTCACCGCCGCAGACACCACATCGGGGTGGCGTTTTAAAAATGATTTGAGTGTCGGGATGAGGTCTTGATTGGCTGGGTAGTTGTAGCCGTAACCCCGCAGTGGCAGCATCCCCCAAGCTTTGCGATCAAATTCGTACAGAGTTCGTTGCTGCTCCATGATTTCGTGGTTGGCCGGCAGCCGACCGGAGAGCGCGATCTCCAACGTTTCTCGACGAATGGCGTCGTAGTTCTGGAGAAGTTCGCCATGGGCAGGAAATCCCAGATCCGAATCCACCACAGCAGGGTTTTGGAGGGATTGTTCGTAGCACCAACGGGCGATTTCTCGCCAAAAGCGATAGTGCCAAGGCCCCCAGCGAATGACACGTTCGATGGGCGACCGCTTTCGCTTTCGTCGCTGCTTGGGGGTTGTCGCGTCATTTGGCGAGGTGAGCATCGAGCGAGCGTCTGTCATCTCTGGAGCTTTGCAGAGAGTAAGCGTCAACAAAAAGCCCCCGCTGTGAGGCGGGGGCTTTGCGATTCAGTTGATCTGAATCGTTTTGTCTGTTCCAGAAGGAACAGGTTGATTCCAGATCAACCGATTGCAGGTGCTTGGAGTGCCACAGGAGTGGACTCAGCAGCTGCCAGGTCGAGGGGGAAGTTGTGAGCGTTGCGCTCGTGCATGACTTCCATGCCGAGGCCTGCACGGTTCAACACGTCGGCCCAGGTGTTCAGGACGCGGCCCTGACCATCAAGGATGGACTGGTTGAAGTTGAAGCCGTTGAGGTTGAAGGCCATGGTTGACACGCCAAGGGCGGTGAACCAGATGCCGACAACAGGCCAGGCAGCCAGGAAGAAGTGGAGGCTACGGCTGTTGTTGAAGGAGGCGTATTGGAAGATCAGGCGACCGAAGTAGCCGTGAGCAGCCACGATGTTGTACGTCTCTTCTTCTTGGCCGAATTTGTAGCCGTAGTTCTGGGACTCGCTTTCGGTGGTTTCACGCACCAAGGAGGAGGTCACCAGTGAGCCGTGCATGGCGGAGAACAAGCTGCCGCCGAAGACGCCTGCAACACCCAGCATGTGGAAGGGGTGCATCAGGATGTTGTGCTCAGCCTGGAACACCAACATGTAGTTGAAGGTTCCAGAGATGCCCAGGGGCATTGCATCAGAGAACGAACCCTGACCGAAGGGGTAGACGAGGAAGACTGCAGATGCAGCAGCGACAGGTGCGCTGTAGGCAACACAGATCCAAGGGCGCATGCCCAAGCGGTAAGAGAGTTCCCACTCACGACCCATGTAGGCGTAGATGCCGATGAGGAAGTGGAAAACGACGAGCTGGAAAGGACCGCCGTTGTACAGCCACTCGTCGAGTGAAGCTGCTTCCCAGATGGGATAGAAGTGCAGGCCGATGGCGTTGCTGGAAGGAACAACAGCACCAGAGATGATGTTGTTGCCGTACATCAAGGAGCCAGCGACAGGCTCGCGGATGCCATCGATGTCAACCGGAGGAGCGGCGACGAAAGCGATGACGAAGCAGATGGTGGCAGCCAACAGAGTTGGGATCATCAGCACACCGAACCAACCGACATACAGACGGTTGTTGGTGGAGGTGACCCACTCGCAGAAGGACTGCCAGCTAGAAGCGCCGGAGCGCTGCTGGATGGTGGTGGTCATGAGAACGGAAAACAGCCTGTGGGTCGAAACCCGGCGGCGAATAAGAAAGGTCGGAGAACCGACTTGCGAAATGTAACGGAAGTTTGCGAAGCCGTCACCGATTGGCCGCTGAGCCTTTCTGATCGCTCCCATCAGCTCCGCTGATCACCGCCCCGTTCCTCGCAGCTCTTCCGCTTGGCTGGCGCTGATTCGTTTCGCTCCTTCCAGTACTTCGCTAATGGTTTCCAGGCTCAGCACGGCTTGGATGTTGAGCCCCTTGTCATTGAGTCGTTCTTTAGCTCGGGTGTCTTGCAGGCCGCCATGGTCCAGGAAAACCACAACGTCGTTCACTTTCAGGCCAGATGATTCGAGCTTTGCGATGCCTTCCAGCACGCTTCCGCCGGTGATCAAGATGTCGTCGACCACCGCCACGGTTTCGCCCTCATTGAATTCGCCCTCCACTAGTCGCCGTGTGCCATGGGCCTTTACTTCTTTGCGTGGATAGATCAGTGGCTTATGGAGTTGAAGCGATAGGCCAGTGGCGGTGGGCAATGAGCCATAAGGAATCCCAGCAATACGATCAAACTTGAGAGTTCGTAAAACTTGGGCATAACAATCCAGAACGCGATGGAATAAAGCCGGATCTGAAATAATTTGGCGTAAATCCACGTAATAATTGAATATTGCTCCGCTGGCTTGTTCAAATTCACCAAATAAGAGGCATTTGATATCGAATAAATCGATGACGAGCTCTCTTAAATCTTTTTCGATTGCTATTTGTTCGATTTTGGTTTGTTCAGTTGCGTTGGCTTGATTGTTGTGGGGCCAGATTCGACATTGTTCCGTCGGCTGTTGGCTCAAAATCTCGAGCTGAGTGTTGAGGTGCTCTTCCCTAATTGCATTGATACGAGTTTTGAGAGCAGCGGTCTGACCATTGATGTCACTCTCATTGAGCAAGCTTTGGGGGAGTGGGAGAAGTAGCCCATCCCCAGCTTGGTTGAGGCCACTCTCGAGAAGCCGTTGCAGATTGCCTTCTTCTCCCCAGAGGGAGCGCAGCATCACAAATCGTTCTGGGGCGGCCTGGCGGACGCGTTTCAGAATGTCTGGATCGCTGGTGCCAACTTCTAATAGGAGTTGATCCACTGTTCCCCAGCGCTGGCTTTCGCGAACCACTTGTAAGTAAAACGGTTCGTTTTCATTGGGATAGTGCTGCAGAACTTTCGCTGCGGGATTGGAGCTATGGCAGTTGATCACGACTCCTTTGCCTGGATACAGCAAAAAAGGAGCAGCGATGTCTTGTCCTGCAATCGGATTGAGGGTGACGGCGTCAGCTTGCAGCGTTTGAAAGAGGTAAGAGGCAATAGCGCTTGAGCTATTCAGATCGCCATGTTTGATATCAATAATCAGAGGAAGGTCATGCGGAAGTAGTTCACGCACTTCCACCATCAGCTCCACTCCAGCTGCCCCCATGGCTTGATAAAAACCAAGGCTTGGTTTGTAGGCGCAGACGTGATCTGCGGTGGATTCGATGACCGATTTGCACCAGGACCGAGCCTGACTCAAGAGTGAGCTTCCGCCTAAGCCCCGAGACGTTGCCCAGCTCCGCAGCATTTCAGGGTTGGGGTCAAGACCAGTTACCAGAAGAGATGATCTGCTGGTCATGGCCTCGGTGAGTGCCGTGAAAAAACCCATGGCTCTCATGGATGATTGAGACCAGATTGCGATGTTATTTGGCTGAATATCGCTCTACATCCATCAATTGAATCAATTGCCATTGATGTTGTTGGTCGTTTGGTAGGAGGCTGTCGATTGAGATCAAGTAAGCGTCAACAAAAAGCCCCCGCTGTGAGGCGGGGGCTTTGCGATTCAGTTGATCTGAATCGTTTTGTCTGTTCCAGAAGGAACAGGTTGATTCCAGATCAACCGATTGCAGGTGCTTGGAGTGCCACAGGAGTGGACTCAGCAGCTGCCAGGTCGAGGGGGAAGTTGTGAGCGTTGCGCTCGTGCATGACTTCCATGCCGAGGCCTGCACGGTTCAACACGTCGGCCCAGGTGTTCAGGACGCGGCCCTGACCATCAAGGATGGACTGGTTGAAGTTGAAGCCGTTGAGGTTGAAGGCCATGGTTGACACGCCAAGGGCGGTGAACCAGATGCCGACAACAGGCCAGGCAGCCAGGAAGAAGTGGAGGCTACGGCTGTTGTTGAAGGAGGCGTATTGGAAGATCAGGCGACCGAAGTAGCCGTGAGCAGCCACGATGTTGTACGTCTCTTCTTCTTGGCCGAATTTGTAGCCGTAGTTCTGGGACTCGCTTTCGGTGGTTTCACGCACCAAGGAGGAGGTCACCAGTGAGCCGTGCATGGCGGAGAACAAGCTGCCGCCGAAGACGCCTGCAACACCCAGCATGTGGAAGGGGTGCATCAGGATGTTGTGCTCAGCCTGGAACACCAACATGTAGTTGAAGGTTCCAGAGATGCCCAGGGGCATTGCATCAGAGAACGAACCCTGACCGAAGGGGTAGACGAGGAAGACTGCAGATGCAGCAGCGACAGGTGCGCTGTAGGCAACACAGATCCAAGGGCGCATGCCCAAGCGGTAAGAGAGTTCCCACTCACGACCCATGTAGGCGTAGATGCCGATGAGGAAGTGGAAAACGACGAGCTGGAAAGGACCGCCGTTGTACAGCCACTCGTCGAGTGAAGCTGCTTCCCAGATGGGATAGAAGTGCAGGCCGATGGCGTTGCTGGAAGGAACAACAGCACCAGAGATGATGTTGTTGCCGTACATCAAGGAGCCAGCGACAGGCTCGCGGATGCCATCGATGTCAACCGGAGGAGCGGCGACGAAAGCGATGACGAAGCAGATGGTGGCAGCCAACAGAGTTGGGATCATCAGCACACCGAACCAACCGACATACAGACGGTTGTTGGTGGAGGTGACCCACTCGCAGAAGGACTGCCAGCTAGAAGCGCCGGAGCGCTGCTGGATGGTGGTGGTCATGAGAACGGAAAGAAATGCCCCCGAGGGGACGGTTTATGGAAGGGACAGGAATCCCTGCCTTCACCCAATGTAAAGCAATATTGAGTTCTGTGTTCGGAGCTTTACGAAGCATTTGTAAAGAGGCGAGTCACGCTGCTAGCGGATGCGCTTGTTAGCGTCCCAAATGCCACGCTGCAGCCGCTTTGTCTCCACAACCGGAACGCGTGCTGTTCGTGCGGCTTCCATGCAACCCAATTTTCCCGATCGGCCCGGTTTATCTGGCAGATCATTTGCACAAGTGTTTTCCGGAGATGCCGCAACGCATCCTGGATTTGGCTGCTCTGCCTGTACTGGACGTACAGAGAGTGTTGCTAGCCACGGTGGATCAGTTTCGCCCCACTTTGTTGGTGTTTTCTTGGCGGGATATTCAGATTTACGCCCCGGTTGACGGTCGAGGGGGCAACCCTCTTCAAAACTCTTTCGAAGTCTTTTACGCCCGCAATCCACTCAAGCGTCTTCACGGCGCTCTTGGTGGCTTGCGATTGATGACCAGCCATTACGGCGAGCTGCATCGCAATCAATCACTGGTGCACAAGGGCCTCTCCCATGCGCGTCGTCACCATCCCGGGGCGCGTGCCGTTCTTGGTGGTGGGGCTGTCAGTGTGTTTTACGAACAGCTCGGTAAGTCGTTGCCGAAAGGAACGATTGTTTCGATTGGCGAGGGAGAACCTCTCTTAGAAAAATTGCTCCAAGGACAGTCCCTCGAGGGAGAACGTTGTTTTTTGGTCGGTGAGTCACCCCGCTCAGGCTTGATCCATGAGCAGCCGGAGAGTCGACCTAAAACCGCTTGCGATTACGACTACATCGCTTCCATTTGGCCCCAACTCAACTGGTACCTGGAGGGTGGTGATTTCTATGTGGGCGTTCAGACCAAACGTGGCTGTCCGCACAACTGTTGTTACTGCGTCTACACCGTGGTGGAAGGTAAACAGGTGCGCCTCAATCCAGTGCAGGAGGTGGTGAAGGAGATGCGCCAGCTTTACGACCGCGGTGTGAGGGGGTTTTGGTTTACCGATGCCCAGTTCATCCCAGCTCGGCGGTATATCGAAGACGCCAAGGAGCTGCTACGTGCGATCAAAGCCGAAGGGCTGACTGGAATTCGTTGGGCGGCTTACATCCGAGCCGACAATCTCGATCCCGAGTTAGCCCAGCTCATGGTGGAGACGGGCATGAGTTATTTCGAGATCGGTATTACCTCCGGTTCTCAAGAGCTCGTTCGCAAGATGCGCATGGGATACAACCTGCGGACGGTGCTGGAGAGTTGCCGCATGCTTGCTGATGCAGGCTTTCGCGATCACGTGTCGGTGAATTATTCCTTCAATGTGATTGATGAGAGGCCGGAAACGATTCGACAGACCGTTGCTTATCACCGTGAGCTAGAAAACATTTTTGGTGCCGATTTAGTCGAGCCAGCGATTTTCTTCATTGGCTTGCAGCCCCATACGCATCTTGAGCAATACGGTTTCGATCAAGGCTTGATCAAGCCTGGTTACAACCCGATGAGCATGATGCCTTGGACGGCGCGGAAGCTTCTTTGGAATCCTGAGCCGATGGGGAGCACATTTGGACGTGTTTGCTTGGAAGCGTTTGATCGAAATGCCGATGATTTTGGCAGGACCGTTATGTCTTTTCTCGAGCGGGATTATGGCGTTGCACCCCTTCAAGAAGCCTTAAGAGCTCCAGTCGAGGGCAAGAAAGCGATTGCTAAAGCAATTGTTTGATACTTATTCTTGAGAGACAATGATTTCATACGATAAACGTTGCATTTTTATTCATATTCCCAAGTGTGGTGGCACTTCAATTGAAAATGTAATTTGGCCGCATCCTGAAGATCTCACCGAGGCAAATCTATGGTGGGGTTTTGTCTCTCAGTATCACAATAAATATCAAACAGGAGGATTGCAGCATCTTCTTGCTCGTCAAGTTCGTTCAGAGGTTGGTTTGGAAATTTTCAACTCTTTTTATAAATTTACTATTGTCAGAAATCCCTGGGATCGAATCGTTTCACAATTTGCCTATATGCAAACCAGGCCAGATCTCATGGATTTTATTGGAATGCAACCAGACACAGAATTTAAGGCCTATTTAGGCTTAATTCAAAAAAAACAGCATGTGCAATGGATGCCTCAGACTGATTTCATTTTGGATCAAGATGGAACATTATTAGTTGATAAGATTGGGCGTCTCGAAAACATAGAAAAAGACTCTCATGAAGTTTTTGATATCCTTGGTGTTTGTAGGGAGCAGACTAAAAATTTTCATGCCAATCGATCAGAAAGAAAAAGTATTGATCATTATTATGATCAAGAGTCTATTGAAATGGTGGGCGAAATCTACTCAAGTGATATTAATTATTTGAATTATAGTTTTGATTCGATAGCTTGAAAGTTCTCTTAGGGATTTAGTTCCATGGGCTTTTCCAGCAAACTGAAGACCCTAAGCCAGTTTTTTTAACATGTTCACTAAGTCGAAACTGCTCAATGATTTGATGGCTCGTTTGGAACCTGTCCCCAGTCACTTTGAGTTTCTGGTGAAGGAGGTCGTCTAAATCTGTTAGTAATCCGTTTGCATTGTTCGATGATTGTATGAGATTATCTTTTTGATAGGGATCATTGTAGTTGTCAAATAAAAGCCAAGGTCCCTGCTCATTCCGTACGTAGGTATGTCGCATGGTTCGAACTCCGCGATAGGCCTTCATTCCGTAAAGTTGTAATGGACCGGAACAAACTGCTGCATTGAGTAGGCCTACATCTGTATCGCTCAGGGTTTCTTCCCCGCGAATGACTGGAGCCCAATTGCGTCCTTCTGTATGACTACTTTGTTTAAGATTGGCAAGCCCAAGTAAAGTGGGCATGACATCTGGCGCATCAATCGGTGCATCACATGTTGTGCCGGCTTGATGTTGAAGATCAGGATCTCGAAGGACGAATGGAATTCGAACTGATTCTTCAAATGGATAAAGTTTTCGTGTTAATCCTTGGCTGAATAACATGTCTCCATGGTCTGAAGTCACAACCACAAGTGTGTTCTTCTCCAGTGCGCTCCTCTTTAAGCACTTCATGATTATTTTTAGACATCGATCCAGTGCTGATATGTGAGAGTAATAACCACGCAATTGATTGTGTGCTTTTTCTTGATGCTCTTCGGGTACATTTTCTGGAATTTTAATGTCTATTTCTTTGTATAAATCTTTAAATTTATCTGGGGCTGTGTGATAAGGATCATGGGGCGGGCCCCATGAGAGCATTAATAAAAATGGTTGGCTTTTGGATGAAAACTTTTTAATTAATTTTCGAGCCATTTTTGTCTGAGCGAAAGCATCATATCCATCCCAAGTTTGCTGCGTAGTATGATTATTTAAATAGTATGGTGATTGATTATAATTGTGATTACACTCATTGCCCTGCCAATAATCAAACCCTAGCCTATATTGACTGGGTATTGGAGAATTTCGATGATCAAATCCCCCGCTAGGTGAGCCGTAGACATGCCATTTCCCGATGTATGCAGTTTTATAGCCATTTGATTTGAAGGCTTCAGCAATTGAGTTATGCCTGGGTGAAAGGGTTGAATCGTTAACGAGGACGCCATGGCTTAGTGGATAAAGTCCTGTTAATAATGAGCCTCGATAGGGTGAGCATTGGGAGCATCCAGAAATGGCATTTCTAAAATTTATCCCTTGATTTTTTAGCTTATCTAGACTTGGCGTCAGGCATTGTGAAATATCGGGTGTGCCACGCCATTGGTCTGCGAAAATAAAAATAATATTTTTTAGTGAAGGCGTCGTTGCCACATCTCTAATATTGGCTGTCACGAGTCTATGGCATGAATGTGAAGCATATGTTCGTTCGCGTAAATCAATAAGGACGACTCTCTGATTGTGCGCGAATAATCCTTGCTCATGTCATCCACTCCTGCTTTTGCTTGGTCTTCGCAGTATCAAGGAATGAGCTATGTTTTGTATTTTTCAAGTAAAGCCTAGATTATAGTTTTGTGATAGAGCCAAGCATTGGCTAGAAGAGATTCATTTTAATATTAGTTTGGCTTCAAATATCTTCGCTGTTTCTTTCTTCTAGAGCAGTCGTCTGCAGTTATAAAGCTTCGATCTGGTCTTCATCAAGCTGGGATCCAGACGCGATGGGCCAAGGCTTAAGGGCTTTGTCTGGAAGCTTGTTTCGTGCCCATGGAGATTTTGGACGCACGGTGATGGAGTTGTTCGAGCTATTTCTCCTTCTTAGGAGGCGTTGCGATGTTCAGTTTTGGTGAATAGGGATTTGTTGAAAGCCGTTCGCTGAAGCCAGAGCAACAATGTCAGGGCGCTAATTGCGACAAGTCCACCCATCGGATTGGGATTGCTTCCGCCCGGTCCGATCAGCCATGCAGGGGCGTCTGCAGACAGTAGAAGAGCGTTTTTCTCCAGGAGAAACCAGCCGCTGATCAAGCCGCCATGTAAGCCAACACATCCCCAAAGCGAGCCATGGTCGAGCCGGCGACGCAGGGCCAGGACCAGGCCCAAGAGGAATAGCCCGCTGAGGAGCCCCAACATTGGCCAGACACCCATGTTGAAACGGGCGTGAACAAGGCTAAAAATCGCAGCCTGACTGATGACTCCAGCTTTCGCTCCAAGCAGGCGGTTCAGCTCCTGCCAAAGCCAACCACGAAAGAGTATTTCTTCAGCCAACCCAACACCGAATAACAGCACGAATGCATCCAGCAGAAGGCGAACTGAGTCTGTTCTTTGGAACTGTGCCCAATGTCCCAGTAGCAGCGGCAGCATGATCAGTGCGAGCAGAAGGACTGACCACAACAGCCCGCGTAAGAGGACTGCAAAAGATGATCGCTGATGAGCCTCCATGCCTCGGAGCCCTAAAGCAACCCAGGGTCGCTTGATCTGCCAGCGCAATCTGATCCAGCGTGGCATCAGTAGGAGAAACAGCAGAAAGCTGAATACTGTCCCGACCAGCGAAACAGCACTAGTGGGCAACCCCACCAACGTGAGCAGTTGGGCTTTGCTCCAGCCGATCAGGTACAAAACTGGAATCAAGACGAACACCGGAAGCCAACGCGGGGTTAGCAGGATCAGCCAATTCAGCCCGGCGTTGATGGTGCGGATCAATCAGTCTTCCGGTTCGATCGTGCTGGTGAGCCCCTTGGATTTCAACGTTTCGCAGTAAAACTCAGCTGGCTCGATGTCGCAGACGATCACCAGTCCGATGCCAGTGTTGTGGGCTTCCAACATGACGGCCATCGCGTCTTGTTCACTCAGCTGAGGAACCACTTGGCGCAATGTCGCCATGACGTACTCCATGCTGTTCACGGGGTCGTTGTGAAGCAGCACCTTGTATCGAGGTGACCGCTTCCGTACACGCTCAGGCGCTTTGTCGAGCACCGCAGCCCCTCCTGGACTACGGGTTGGTGTCTCCTCTGCCATCACTCGGCAACTCACTGGTTGAAATGTAAGGGAAATTGGATCACGGCCGTTTCAAAGAGATTTGATTCGTGCCATGGCTTCATTGACGTTCTTGCGGCTGTTGAAGGCAGAAAGACGGAAATATCCTTCACCAGCAGCACCAAAACCGCTTCCTGGCGTGCCCACCACATTGGCCTTGTTGAGAAGGTGATCGAAGAATCCCCAGGAATCCATGCCATTTGGGGTTTTGATCCAAACGTAAGGGGCGTGTTCGCCGCCGTAAATCTGCAAACCACAAGCAGTGAGCTCTTGGCGAATGATGGATGCGTTCTCCATATAGAAACTCACAAGAGCCTTCACCTCGGCTTGACCTGCTGCGGAGTAAACCGCTTCGGCACCACGTTGAATGATGTAGCTAACGCCGTTGAACTTGGTGCTCTGGCGTCGGTTCCATAAGCCCCAAAGTTCCACGAGTTCTCCATTCGCTGCGGTCCCTTTCAACCCTTTGGGGACCACGGTGAAAGCACAGCGAGTTCCCGTGAAGCCAGCATTTTTTGAGAACGAACGGAATTCGATCGCACACTCTCGAGCTCCTTCAATTTCAAAAATTGAATGCGGCAGCTCTGGGTCTTGAATGAAGGCCTCGTAGGCGGCATCAAACAAAATCAGTGCGTTATGGCTGCGGGCGTAATCGACCCATGCTTTGAGTTGCGCCCTTGTCGCGACGGCACCGGTGGGGTTGTTCGGGAAGCAGAGGTAGATCAAATCCACCGGTTCGCTGGGGATTTCTGCTGTGAAGTTGTTGTCTGCGCTGATAGGTAGATAGGTGAGTCCGGCGTAGCGCCCCTCGGCACCAGCATCACCGGTGCGGCCAGCCATCACATTGCTATCGACGTACACCGGGTAAACCGGGTCTGTCACGGCAACTCTGTTGCCTTCACCGAGGATGTCGAGGATGTTGCTGCTGTCGCATTTCGAGCCATCAGAAACAAAAATCTCGTCGGCATTGATCTCGCACCCACGGGATTGGAAATCTTGCTGAGCGATTGCTTCTCTGAGCCAGGCATAGCCCTGTTCTGGTCCATAGCCATGAAAGCCCTCTGCCGTGCCCATGGCGTCGATGGCCGTTTTCATTGCCTCGCGACAGGCCAGGGGGAGCGGTTCGGTGACATCACCAATTCCGAGACGGATTAGAGCTGCGTCAGGGTTAGCTGCGCTGAATGCTTTTACCCTCCGTCCGATCTCGGGGAAGAGATAGCCCGCCTTGAGCTTGAGGTAATTGCCGTTGACCTTCACCACGGACCGGAGGGGGTTTCTGTCGATGCATTTTGCCGTGTCGACAGCTCCATACGATGAAGCAAGGAGCGAGGTCATCGTCTGTGGTCGTATCTGCTGTGGACCACCCAGTTGATTTTCACGCTTTGGTTGATCAAGGCATCAACAAGCCTGCCCGGTATATGGGGCACGAGTTGGGGGTGGTTCCTCGCGACTGGGACCAGGCTTGTGTGCGCTGGGCCTTGACCTATCCAGAAATTTATGAGGTGGGTTCCAGCAATCTGGGGCACATCATTTTGTATTCGATCCTCAATGCCGTTCCTGGGCAATTGTGTGATCGGGCTTATTTACCTGCACCGGATTTGGCAACGCGTTTGCGGGAACGCGAGCAACCGTTGTTTGCCGTCGAAAGCCGTCGCCCCTTGTTGGCGTTTGATGTTCTTGGTTTCAGCCTCAGCTACGAGCTAGGGGCCACCAACATTCTTGAAATGTTGGACCTCTGTCAGGTTCCAATTCATGCGGCCGATCGTGCTGATTTGCCCCTGAATGACCCGGCATCAGTTCCGTTGATTTTTGCGGGCGGTCCCACCGCCACAAGTAATCCAGAGCCCTATTCGCCTTTTTTCGACTTCATCGCTTTGGGGGATGGAGAGGAGCTCCTCCCAGAGATTGGTTTGGTGGTGGCGGAGGCAAAAGCAAGCGGTTGGCGTCGATCCCAGCTGTTGAGGGATTTGGCCCAGGTGCCAGGGGTTTATGTGCCATCGCTTTATGGCTTGGCCGCTGATGGGGTGTCGTTGGAGCCCCTGTTTTCAGAATTGCCCCAACGGGTGATTCGTCGCGTTGCGACCCCGATGCCCCATTACGCCATGGGCCTTGTTCCCCACGTTGAAACGGTGCATGACCGTCTCACGGTCGAAATTCGACGGGGCTGCACCCGTGGCTGTCGGTTTTGCCAGCCCGGAATGCTCACTCGCCCCGCAAGGGATGTGGAGCCTGAAGCTGTGATCGAGGCCGTGGAGACGGGGATGAAGCAGACGGGCTACAGCGATTTTTCGTTGCTGTCCTTGAGCTGTAGCGACTATTTGGCCTTGCCCGCCGTTGGCGTTGAGCTGCGTAATCGACTGGCCGATCAGAACGTCACCCTGCAGCTACCTAGCCAACGGGTGGATCGTTTTGATGACGACATTGCTCACATTCTTGGAGGGACACGCCAATCCGGTCTCACCTTCGCTCCGGAAGCAGGCACGCAGCGCTTGCGCGACATCGTGAATAAGGGGCTAACCGATGACGATCTTTTGAAAGGCATCCGTGTTGCGATGCAAAACGGCTATCGGAAAGTGAAGCTCTATTTCATGATCGGATTGCCCGGTGAAACGGATACCGATGTTGTTGGAATCGTAGAAACCTGCACGATGTTGCAGCAGAGCTGTCGTGATTTGGGACGGCTCAATTTGAACATCACCATCAGTAATTTCACGCCGAAACCGCATACACCGTTTCAGTGGCACAGTGTCTCGACGGCAGAGTTTCAGCGCCGTCAAGAGCTTCTTCGTGGGGCGTTTAAGCGTCTGCGCGGTTTGAAAGTGAACTTCACGGATGTGCGTCTCTCCGCGATGGAGGATTTTGTCGGCCGGGGCGACCGTCGCCTCGCTCCTGTGATTGAGGCTGCCTGGCGAGCTGGTGCTGGGATGGATGCTTGGTTCGAATCTCTCGATCGCACCCATGCGGCTTGGACGGGTGCGATTTCCGAAGCCGGTCTGGAAGGTCGATATCGGGAGATGGAAGTTGGCAGCTGGAGTGCGGTGAATGCGTTGGATCCCAAGGATCTCGAGGTGTTCTGTCGGCAGCCCTTGCCTTGGGATCACATCGATACCGGAATCGACAAAACATGGCTGATGGAAGATCTGCAACGGGCTTTGGCTGCCTCCGTTGTTCCCGACTGTTCCTTTCACGGTTGCAGCAGTTGTGGAGTGTGTGGGCCTGAGCTTGGTCACAACGTTGTAGTGCAAGCGCCTGTGGTGCCTCCGCAGGTACCCACGCAAGCTCCTCCAAGTGAACGGGTGTGTCGACTGCGAATTCAGTTTTCAAAAACTGGGTCGATGGCGCTGCTCAGTCACCTCGATCTCATGCGGATGTTGGAGCGAGCTCTACGCCGAAGTGGGCTTCCCATCAGCTTTACGGGTGGATTCCATCCGTTGCCCAGAGTTCAAATCGCTTTGGCGTTGCCGTTAGGGGCAGAAGCGGGAAGTGAATGGATGGATATGGAATTCACCGAAGCCCTGGATCCAGGTCAATTGCAGCAAGGTTTGCAGCCGCTGCTGCCGCCAGGCATCACCTTGCTTTCCGTGGGTGAGGTGCCTGTGAGCGGACCGAGTTTGTCCCAAGAGATTCGAGCCGCTGTGTGGAGTTTCGATCTGGAACTGGAAAGCGGCCTCACGATCGATTGGTCTCCAGCTATTTCTGCTCTTTTGGCCGCGGATCAATTGATGTGGCACGACACAGATAAAAAAGGACGTCCCCGCTCCCGTGATTGTCGATCGGTGCTGCGTCGTCTCGATGTGGTGTCTGAAAACGAGAGTCCTCGATTGCGTTTGCGGTTAGAGGCTGACGTGGACGCCATGGGACGAAGTTTGCGCCCCTCTCAGATTCAGCATTGGTTGGAGGAGCAAATTTCGGCTCCCATCGCTTTGCAGTGCTTGAAACGGGATCGCTTAGAGCTTGCTCAGTGTTAAATTGATCCCAGATAGCCAAAGCAATTCCAGCCTTGGTTGATCTCGGTCTTGTCTGATCCTTCATTGGATATCGAGGTCCAATGCTCGCGTGTCGGTTCCACTAGAACCCCGAGCCCATTTTCAGAGGAGTTTCGACTCCGCATCATTTCCGTCCTTTTAGGACACTCCAATTCACCAAACACCCCGATGCAGGTTGCCGGCTGGCGTCTGATCGGATCAGAGCCTCGAGTGGGCTCATGCCTGTTCTTTTATGTCCCAACAAATTGTCATTGCGGAACAGCTGCGTATTGCAGCTGTGCTCACCGATGAGAGAGTCGATGAGCTCATCGTTGCGCAAGGTCGATATCAGATTGGTGACGTTTATTTAGGTACGGTTGAGAACGTTCTTCCAGGGATTGATGCGGCCTTTGTCAATATTGGTGAAAGTGAAAAAAATGGTTTTATTCATGTCACAGATCTTGGCCCGTTACGTCTAAAAAAAGGATCTGCTGGAATTACTGAATTACTTGAACCTCGCCAGAAAGTTCTGGTGCAGGTGATGAAGGAGCCAACGGGTACCAAGGGCCCACGACTCACCGGAAATCTTGCGCTTCCCGGCCGTTATTTGGTTCTTCAACCCCACGGTTTGGGGGTGAACATCTCCCGCCGGATTAGTGCCGAAGCGGAACGCAACAGGCTCAGAGCTTTAGGAGTTCTGATTAAGCCTCCCGGCGCTGGTTTGTTGATTCGAACGGAAGCGGAGGGCATTAGTGAAGAGCTTCTGATCGATGACTTAGAGGCTCTATTGCGTCAGTGGGAGGCTATCCAACAGGCGGCAGAGACCTCCGTTCCGCCGGTGTTGTTGAATCGCGATGAGGACTTCATTCATCGCATTCTTCGCGATCACATGGGTCCAGACTTGGCTCGTGTCGTCGTTGACGACCCAGCAGCGGTTTCAAGGGTGGGAAGTTTCCTTGGCTCCGAGCACGGAAACGTTGTGGTGGAGTCCCATGACGAGTCCACGGAATTGCTCGAGCATTACAAGATCAACGCTGCGATTCGTGATGCATTAAGACCCAGGGTGGATTTGCCTTCGGGTGGCTACGTGATTATCGAGCCCACGGAAGCACTCACCGTGATTGATGTGAACTCTGGCTCATTTACCCGATCAGCAAATGCTCGGGAGACGGTGCTTTGGACCAACGTCGAGGCGGCGATCGAAATTGCAAGGCAGTTGAAATTGCGCAATATCGGTGGCGTGATCATCATCGATTTCATCGATATGGACTCCCGCCGTGATCAGCTCCAATTGTTGGAGCACTTCACAACGGCGACGCGAGATGACTCTGCTCGTCCACAGATTGCCCAACTCACTGAGCTAGGCCTTGTGGAACTCACCCGGAAGCGCCAGGGTCAAAATATCTATGAATTGTTCGCTCGTGCCTGCCCCAGTTGTGGTGGCCTCGGACATGTGGCTGTTTTGCCTGGCAAGGATCTTTCATCACCAATGGCAGCCGAAACAGGGTTGGTGCGATCCGTTGCTTCAGCCCGTTCCGAAGTTGTTTCACCTGGTGATACCGCCGCCAACAACGGTCGTCGCCGACGGGGTGGTGGCCGGGGCCGGACGATTTCAGAGGGAGAATCTCCGCTCGTTGAACTCACTCCTGAAAGTGAAGCTCCCCAGGTTTCAACGGAAGAGGCCCATGAGCCAGCGATTGCCCGCCGTCAAGATCCGGAGCTCATTGCAGTGTCGATGACGGATGAACAGCAGGAGGTGTACAGCTGGCTTGGGTTAAACCCGGCACTGCTGTTAAGCGAACCGCCTGAATCGGACAATGTTGTTGTGCGCGTTGTCCGTCCTGGTGAGGATGAGGCCGAGGTTCTTGATGAAGCACGCCAGCAATTGGCCGCCAGTGCTGGACGTCGCCGCCGTCGCGGTAGCCGTGGTGCGGGGGGGCGAAGTGTGGTCCGTGCTGAGGTGACGCAGCCCGAGCCCATTCCCGTTTCCTTAAAGCCTGAAGTCGATCGCTCTCGGCAGCGAGAGGATTCGCAACCCCTCATGGTGGAGATCACGCCCTTGGAAAGCGTCTCTCCTGCCACCGTCGTTCTGGATCAAGAGCCCGTTGATGAGCTCGTTGATGAGCTCGTTAAGTCCAAGCAACCGGCTGAGGATGTTGAGGAGCCCCGCCGCCGCCGTCGGCGTTCATCGGCTCCATCGTCGAATTGATTGATGACGCGGCTGGAGGGAATCCCGAGTGGTTCTCAGGTTGCGGGTGTCGACGAAGTGGGCCGTGGTTGTCTGTTCGGTCCGGTGTTTGCCGCAGCCGTTGTTTTGGATCAGGTCGCAGAGCAGCGACTGTGGCAAGCGGGTCTAACGGATAGCAAAAAATTGTCGGCAAAGCGGCGCGGAAGCTTGGTGCCGCTGATTGAACAACATTGTTTAACCAGTGGGCTTGGTCAA
The DNA here is from genome assembly GCF_000153805.1 of Synechococcus sp. BL107. Taxonomy (NCBI): domain Bacteria; kingdom Bacillati; phylum Cyanobacteriota; class Cyanophyceae; order Synechococcales; family Synechococcaceae; genus Synechococcus; species Synechococcus sp. BL107. Next base: position 678,174 of record NZ_DS022298.1, read on the forward strand.
GCATCGGCTCATGAAATCGATGCTGTGGGGATTCGAAGGGCGACAGAACGGGCGATGCTTCGCGCTCTTCAGAAATTGGAGCATTCTCCAAATGTTGTTCTCGTCGATGGAAATCTTCCCCTTCGACTTTGGAGTGGGCCACAGAAAACGCTGGTGGGAGGAGACTCGCGTTCGGCGGCCATCGCTGCTGCCAGCGTGCTGGCAAAGGAGTCGCGTGACGCATTGATTCGGCGGTTGTCGAATCGGTTTCCGGGCTATGGCCTTGAACGCCATGCAGGCTATGGAACGGCTCTGCATCGTGAAGCCTTGTTGGCCTTGGGCCCTACGTCCATGCATCGCCGAAGCTTTCTTCGACGGCTACTGGGTTAGTGCATCGGATGGAGCTGGTTGGCACCAGTCCTGGAAGTCGCTGATCAGTTGCTGGCCAACGCGCGCTTTGATTCCAATCAAAATCCCGTTCAGGATCGACTCACCGGTGGATTCCAACACTCGACGTGGAATCAAGCGGAGAAGCTGTGGTTGGCTGACTTCAACAGACAAATGCGCATGGCCGCTTAATCCATGTCCATCGCTGATGAGCTTTGATTCCAGCGATAACTGGAAGTCGTCAACAAGCCCAAGCCCCTCCAACTCACAATCGACCGCCTTCATGACCAACGTGTCGGATTCGGTTTCAATTTGAAGTGATACGACGGGTTTCACCTGCAGTTGAAACACCTGCAAGCTGGTGACGAGATAGCGGTAGTGCCCGGGTTTGATCTTGGTGAGTTGCCGGGAATCCAGGAGTGCTCCAAGGACCCGTTCCTCTTGCTGCAGATAGTCCGACAACCGTTCTGCGTGGCATTGGACTGGAAGGTCCAACTTCTGACTGGCTTCGAAGGCCAGGGACATGCGCATCACTTGACGCGGCATGATCCTATCGAGTCCATGTGGCCAGGCTTTTTATGCCAACACGTCTCGCTTACCTCGGCCCTACAGGGACCTATGGAGAGCAAGCCGCCCGCGCTTTGGTGCAACTCGAAGCGATGGGCGATGTTCATTACGTTCCCTGTGTTGGCTTGCGCGCTGTTGTTGAGCAGTTGGCAAGCGGGATGTGCGATGCGGCTGTAGTGCCGATTGAGAATTCTGTTGAGGGTGGGGTGACGGCCACCTTGGATGCGTTGTGGTCCCATCGCGACCTGTGTATTCGTCGCGCTCTGGTGTTGCCCATTCGTCATGCCCTCTTGGGCCAAGGAGATTTGTCCGGGATTAATGAGGTGTTGTCTCATCCACAGGCTTTGGCCCAGTGCAGTGGTTGGTTGGCCAAGCATGTGCCGCAAGCGTTGCAGCTCCCCACGTCCTCAACGGCGGAAGCTGCTCGATTGGTGGTGGGGAGTCATTTCCGAGCCGCCATTGCTTCCAGGGTGGCCGGAAATGAACACGGCTTGGAGGAGTTGGCATATCCCGTGAATGATGTGGCTGGAAACTGCACCCGCTTTCTCTTGCTGAAGCGTGGTGAACGTCGTGAACAAGGCTCGGTGGCCAGTGTGGCCTTCTCACTCCATCGAAATGCTCCAGGAGCCTTATTGGAGGCCCTCGCATGCCTTGCAGATCGAGGACTCAATATGAGCCGCATTGAGTCACGACCGTCGAAGCGGGAATTTGGTGAATATGTCTTTTTTGTTGATGTTGATCTTCCGAGTAATCGAGCCGAGGCGCTTCCTGAGTTGATCGCACAACTCGAACCTTTTTGTGAGCACCTTGCCCATTTCGGTGCTTATCCGAGCACTGAGCTCAGTGACGTTTCAACTTGAACACGCCGAATTGCATCAGTCCGGTGGCAAAAGCCCAATGCATCAGAAGGAGTGTTGGCGTTTCCCTTAATCCCTGAACAACTGCTTTTGGCCCCAGTCCGAGCACGGCTCTCGGGCGTCGTACCCCTTCCAAGATTGAATCAATCCAGGAGGGGAGGGTTGCTTGGCTCCAGTCGTCGGTACTGATGCCACCTTGGCTGTAGTGGCTGGTTTCTAGGTTTTGTTGAAATCCAGCAATGCTGGCGAACTCGGGATGGGCCCATTGATTGAGCAGCTGGCGCATCACCCTGCGTTCTGTTTTAGTCATGGCGCCATCGGACGGGTCCCGCCGGTTCCAGTCCGCTACGGCCAGCAAGCCACCGGGCTTCAGCACTCTGAGAAGTTCGTCGGCGTAACGCTGCTTGTCAGGCATATGAGGGCCTGCCTCCACGCTCCAAACGGCGTCAAAACTGTGGTCAGCCATCTGCAAGTCGAGCGCATCCATCACCTCGAAACGACAACTCAGTCCTTGGGTTGTTAGGTCTGTGGCCCGAGCGACTTGTGCGGGACTGATGCTGATGCCGACGACATCCAAGTTGTAATCCCGGGCAAGGATGCGTGCACTGCCACCAATGCCACACCCCACGTCGAGAACCTTCGAACCTGCTGGGAGCTGATCGAGCCCGCTCCAGCGCACGAGTTCGTGCACGAACGCTGCTTTCGCTTCGCGGAAATCGTGATGGCGTGGTGGATCCCCGTAGTGGCCGAGATGCACGTGGTCACCCCAAAGACGTTCGAGCAACCGGTCATCGGTCCAGGCGTCGTAAGCAGCAGCGACACTTTCAGATGACTGATATTTTCGATCACGCTTCAGCCAGAGCCAAAGTGCCAGCGCAGCAACGGCGCCAGAGAGCAGAAGCAGAAGAGCCAGCATTACTTCAGGTCCATCAGAACGGTGCGAGCAGCCAGTTGACGCCGGGTGTGATCAAGCATTTCGAACTGTCGATGCAGACGGTCGTGCGTGTCGGTGAGTTCAAGCAAGGTTTGTTGTTCAGCAGCGGCGCGATTATCCAAATGCGCGCCAATCCAAAAGGACAGTTCCCTCGGAAGGTCAGGCAGGTCCTCGGGGAGTTCAACGTCTCGATTTTGTAATTTCGCAGTCAGTGTGACCACGTCGTTGAGCGCTCCACTCACTTGATCTCTCAAGCTCGTGAGCGATTCCATGTCTGCGACTGGCCCATCTTCAATCCAGCTCACCATTGCCGTTCTGTAGGGCGTGTCACGAGTGATGTTCAGCAACCGAAAACGTTGCTGCCCGAGGGTTACGACGTAGCTCCGCCCGTCTTCACTGGTTTGATGCTGAAGAACTTCCGCGCAACAGCCAATGTCGGCCATTTCGCCCGTCTCAGGATCGATTCGGACAATGCCGAAGCGCTTATCGGACTCCAATACAGATTGGAGCAACATCCGATAGCGCGATTCAAATATATGAAGGGGCAGAAGCTGTTGTGGGAACAACACGACGTCCGGTAGGGGAAACAGGGGAAGTTCCCTGACCGAATAATCAGACACGGACGCCGTGTTCAAGGATTCTCCAATCCTAGGAAGAGGTTGATCTGATCGAGGTGATCAGAGCTTCACCTCAATGTCCACCCCACTGGGGAGATCCAGCTTCATCAACGCATCGATGGTTTTTGCCGATGGGCTGTAGATATCGATAATTCGACGGTGGGTTCTCGTTTCGAAGTGTTCCCGAGAGTCCTTGTCCACGTGGGGAGAGCGCAAAACGCAATAGATCTTGCGTTTTGTTGGAAGAGGAATCGGACCGATCGCTGAGGCAGCTGTTGTATCGGCCGTTTCGATGATTTTGTCGCAGGACAGATCAAGCATTCGGCGGTCAAACGCTTTCAAGCGAATGCGGATCTTCTGCTGAGCAATTGCAGTGGACATAAGGAAAGCGGGAACAGGTTCCGGGAGGAGCCCTGAATTCAGTTGTCGAGGTTCGAAATCAATGTAAGGGATGGCAGGCCGGAACCTGCCATCCCGTTAAGGCATCAGCTGAAACTGATCACTCGATGATCTTGGACACCACACCAGCACCAATGGTGCGTCCACCTTCACGGATTGCGAAACGCATGCCCATTTCCATGGCCACGGGGCAGATCAGCTCACCGGTCATCTGGATGTTGTCACCAGGCATCACCATTTCCACGTTGGAACCGTCTTCCGCTGTGAATGCGGTGATTTGGCCGGTCACGTCCGTTGTACGGATGTAGAACTGCGGGCGATAGCCAGCAAAGAAAGGAGTGTGGCGACCGCCTTCTTCTTTCTTCAAGACGTACACCTGACCTTCGAACTTGGTGTGAGGTGTGATGGAGCCAGGCTTCACCAACACCATGCCGCGCTCGATGTCTTCTTTCTGAATGCCGCGAAGAAGAAGACCAACGTTGTCACCCGCCATGCCCTCATCGAGCAATTTGCGGAACATTTCCACACCGGTGACGGTGGTTTTACGGGGGTCGCGGATGCCGACCACTTCAACTTCTTCGCCAACTTTGACGATGCCACGCTCGATACGACCAGTGGCAACCGTGCCTCGGCCAGTAATGGAGAAGACATCTTCGATAGCCATCAAGAAAGGCTTATCGACTTCGCGCTCAGGCTCAGGGATGCTTGCATCCACAGCTTCCATTAACTCATCGATTTTGGCTTCCCACTCAGCCTCTCCCTCAATGGCTTTTAAGCCAGAGACCTGAATCACGGGAATGTCGTCGCCGGGGAAGTCGTAGCTGGACAGCAGCTCACGAATTTCCATTTCCACCAATTCGATGATCTCTTCGTCATCGACCATGTCGCACTTGTTTAAGGCAACAACCAGGGCAGGCACGCCAACTTGCTTGGCCAGGAGGATGTGCTCCTTGGTTTGGGCCATCGGACCATCGGTGGCTGCACAAACCAAGATTGCACCGTCCATTTGGGCAGCACCCGTGATCATGTTTTTCACATAATCAGCGTGTCCAGGGCAGTCAACGTGGGCGTAGTGACGCTTTTCGGTTTCGTACTCAACGTGGGCAGTGTTGATGGTGATACCGCGCTCACGCTCCTCTGGAGCACCATCAATGTCGGCGTAATTTTGAACCTGTGCTTGCCCTTTCTTGGCGAGCACATTGGTAATCGCTGCAGTCAGGGTGGTTTTGCCGTGGTCAACGTGGCCGATGGTGCCGATGTTGACGTGGGGCTTGTTCCTTTCGAACTTCTCGCGTGCCATTGGAATTAAAGAATCGAGGGTTGGATTAAAGGATTGTAGAGATCAGGAATTGCCCTGATTCTTGGAGATGATGGCTTCGGCCACATTGCGAGGAACATCCTCATAGTGGCTGAACTCCATCGAGAAAATACCCCGACCCTGGGTCATGGATCGGAGTTCGGTGGCGTAGCCGAACATCTCGGCCAGGGGCACCTTGGACGAGACTTTTGACGTGCCATCGTCAATTGCCTGACCTTCGACCTGTCCTCGTCGGGAGGACAGGTCGCCGATGACGGAGCCAAGGAAATCCTCGGGGACTTCGACCTCGACCTTCATCATCGGTTCAAGAAGAACAGGGTTGCACTTCCTGACCGCATCTTTGAAGGCCATGGAGCCTGCAATTTTGAAGGCCATCTCGGATGAGTCCACATCGTGGTAAGACCCATCAACCATGCTGACTTTGACGTCGATCAGTGGGAAACCAGCGATCACACCTGATTCGCAGGTTTCCTTCATTCCCTGTTCGGAAGGTTTGATGAATTCCTTGGGAACAACACCACCAACAATCTTGTTCACAAACACGAATCCGGATTCGGGTTCGCCAGGCTCCATTTCGATCACGACGTGACCGTATTGGCCTTTGCCACCGGTTTGCCGGGAGAACTTCCCTTCGCCTTTGGATGAACCACGGATGGTTTCCCGGTACGACACCTGAGGTGCGCCGATGTTGGCTTCAACCTTGAATTCACGCATCATCCTGTCCACCAGGATCTCCAGGTGAAGTTCACCCATGCCAGCAATCACGGTCTGGCCAGTTTCTTGATCCGTGCGAACTCTGAATGTGGGATCTTCTTCTGCCAAAGACACCAGGGCTTTGGAGAGTTTCTCCATATCACCTTTGGTCTTGGGCTCAACCGCCACGGAAATCACCGGTTCAGGGACGAACAACGTCTCAAGAACAATGGGTTCTTCGGCTGAACAAAGCGTGTCGCCGGTTGTGGTGTTTTTCAAGCCAAGCACCGCACCAAGATCACCAGCTTGGAGTTGATCCACTTCTTCGCGATCATCCGCCTTGAGCACCACCAAGCGCGAGATGCGCTCTTTGATTCCTTTCGTGGAGTTCATCACGTAGCTGCCCTTTTCCAGGACACCCGAATACATCCGAACGAAGGTGAGCTTGCCGTAGGGATCAGCCATCACTTTGAAGGCCAAGGCACTGAATGGAGCTTTGTCGTCTGAAGGACGCACAGCTTCCGTGCCATCAGGAAGAATTCCCTGAATCGGAGGCACATCAATGGGGGCTGGCAGGTAGTCGACGACAGCGTCGAGCACGAGCTGTACACCTTTGTTTTTAAAGGCTGAACCGCAGAGCACAGGGACCAAACCGTGCTTCACCACACCTGTGCGGATTCCGGTTTTGAGCTCGTCGTTTGAGAGCTCGCCGGTATCTAGAAATTTTTCAATTAGCGCTTCATCCGTTTCGGCAACTTTTTCCATCAAGAAAGCGCGCCATTCTTCAACCTGGTCCTTCATGTCGTCAGGCACATCGGTCACTTCGATGTCTTGACCGAGGTCGTCTTTATAAATGTGCGCCTTGTTCTCGACGAGGTCGATAATGCCGCTCAACTCACCTTCAGCACCGATTGGGAGCTGAATCGGAACGGCGTTCGCTTTTAAGCGGTCCTGGATTTGTCCGTGAACCTTGAGGAAATCCGCTCCGGTGCGGTCCATTTTGTTCACGAACACCATCCGAGGAACGGAATAGCGATCGGCCTGTCTCCAGACTGTTTCCGATTGGGGCTGAACACCGCCAACGGCGCAGAACACGGCAATCACACCATCGAGAACACGCATGGAGCGTTCAACTTCGATGGTGAAGTCGACGTGTCCAGGAGTATCGATGATGTTCACACGGTGGTCTTTCCAGCTCGTGGAAATGGCCGCTGCCGTGATCGTGATCCCTCGCTCCCGCTCCTGGGCCATCCAGTCGGTAACAGCTGCACCGTCGTGCACCTCGCCGATTTTGTGCACCACGCCTGAATAGAACAAAATCCGTTCTGTCGTCGTGGTTTTGCCCGCATCAATGTGCGCAGCGATACCAATATTTCTTACGCGTTCCAGGGGAAAGGCGCGGGCCACAGGAGTACTCCGGGGGTGAAGCGTGAAAAGGCGGGCCGACTCTACATGTCAGCCATGAACAATCGTGTTGTTTGACTGGCCAATAGGGCTCAGTAGCGGTAGTGGGCGAAAGCTTTGTTTGCTTCGGCCATTTTGTGCGTCTCTTCGCGTTTGCGAACAGCACTTCCCGCTTCATTGGCGGCGTCCATGAGTTCGCCAGCAAGCTTCTGGGACATGCTGCGGCCGTTACGAGCGCGTGAAAAGCTCACAAGCCAGCGCAGGGCCATCGCTGTGCCGCGCTCCTGGCGCACTTCCATAGGCACCTGGTAGGTGGCGCCACCGACACGTCTTGCACGCACTTCAACAAGGGGAGTTGCGTTCTTGACGGCAGTTTCAAAGAGTTCCAGTGGATCTCCACCGGTGCGTTCGTTAATTAAGCCAAAAGCATCAGAAAGAATGCGCTGAGCCGTTGACTTCTTCCCGTGTTGCATCAGCCGGGCAACCATCATCGTTGCGAGCCGGCTGTTGAACTGGGGATCAGGAAGAATCGGGCGCTTTACAGCGGCGTTACGGCGGGACATGAAAACTCAGAGCGTTGTGGTCAAAAATGGATAGAGGGTGATCTCAGATCACTCTTTTGGAGCCTTGGCGCCGTACTTGGAGCGAGATTGACGACGGTCTTTGACTCCAGACGTGTCGAGGGTTCCGCGAATGATGTGATACCGGACCCCTGGCAAGTCTTTGACCCGTCCCCCTCGAATCAGCACAACGGAGTGCTCCTGAAGGTTGTGTCCGATGCCACCGATATAAGCAGTCACCTCAAAGCCGGAGGTGAGGCGCACACGAGCCACCTTGCGAAGCGCCGAGTTGGGTTTTTTCGGCGTGGAGGTGTAAACGCGAGTGCAGACTCCGCGGCGCTCAGGGCAGGCCTTTAAAGCTGGCGATTTCGTCTTGACTTTGAGACGTGAGCGCTCAGTGCGGATCAGCTGTTGGATGGTTGGCATCGAGGGTCGGTGTGCGGCCGGACACCCCGACCTAATTCGACAATCCGTCACGATACCGGTTGACGGGCCAATTGTTAGCGACGGGTGAAGGCACTTCCACAAGCGCACGGTTCAATTCCCTTCGCTGCCCGGATTAGAAATCCACCACCGCTGAGGTCGCCTCGGTAGTCCAGATAAAGATTTTTAAGAATTCCGACTTGCTCTTGCGGTGCATGCAGTGTGATGCCGTCGGCCCGGGCAATGGCGATGCCCTCAAGGTGGCCAGGGCGGATTCGGATGATGTGCTGAGCGCACTCCCCGGGGATGACGTCCAAGTGCATTTTCCCTGGGGTCCCAGCCACTGCAGCTTGACGCCCTAGCTCGGCAGCTGCTGCTGCGGTTAATCGCAGATTGGCAGCCATGCAAACCAAATCAAAGATTCATCAGTTTTGCAGGTGTTCATGACCGTATGAGTCCAAGGCCGTTGTGAACCCTGGGGGTGCTCCCCCGCCCGTTCATGACGGTTTGATGTCTCACCACCAGGGTTGTGGAGCTTCCCCCGTCGAGATTTAAAGCCTCAGTTAAACCAAGTTGTTGGGCTGCCAGAGCTGTTTCGAGCAACGTCGGATCACTTGTGGCTGCACCATGCACCGTGAGCATCCACTGACCATCACGTCCTTGCCCCACCACGGTGCGAGGCGCCGTGAGACGCAGAAAATTTGGACTGAACCCTTCGCTTCGTCCGTTCAGCACAATGCGACCGTGTTGCATCAAAAGTGGCCCCCCACCCAGCACGTTGCTGTGTGTTCCGAGCGCTGAGCGAGGCCACAAAAAGAGCTTCACCCGATCGCCAATACCTGCAGGGAGTGCCGCGCCACCTCGCGAAACAATTAAATCCGTTCCCGTTGGAATGGGGACGCCCTGTCTCAGCGAGCTTTGACCCCATTCTTGTTCCACAACACCTCGACGAATGAGGAGAGCCTGCTCTTTGCCACTGAGAGCGCGGTATCTCGATCCCCAGCTGGGTGTGTAGCGGCTCAAACCTTTCTGTACATACCCACTGTTTAAAAAGCCAAGCCGCCAACGTTTAGAGCTGTTCACCTGGAGCTCTTGCAGGAGCTCAAGCCGTCCGAACTGAAGAGGGCTTTGACGGCTCCAAGCGATCACGCCACGATTCAGGATCGGCCCGGATAACCAGGTGCCATTGCGCCGCAGCGCTCCTAGGGGAAGTTGATTGATGCGGTTGAAAAACCCGCCATTGATGGCGACAAGTGCTTTGGCAGATCGAGACAGTTCTGGCAGGAAACTCAGCCCTTGCTGTCGGTCTTTTAGTGCGAGGGGTTGGAGCTTGAGGCCCAGCGCGTTGAGCCTGCCTCCAACGCGGAAGATCCGCAGTGGTTTGACGCCAACGTTGATGGTGCGTTCTTCCATCACGAGGCCCTTCTGCATAAATGGGGCCAGTGCTGGGCTGTTAATCAGAAGCTTTCCTCGTGGCTGTATGGCCACGGTTCTCCCCCCCACTCCATCAAGCACCAGTCGCCACGGCGTGGCCAAGCTCAAACTGCGCAGACGAATGGCCTGGCCGCGGAGTTTTAAAAGCCGCCCTTCTTGGAGAGGGTGCAAGCCCAGCTGCCTGAGGATGTTGCGCTGTCGAGAGGTGGTCTGTAAGGCGAAGGCCAAATCAGTCCCGATGCGTTGCGCAAAAGTCGGCCCATTGAGATCGAGAACGAGACGCTTTGCGGTGGCTCCTTTGCCCCGCCTTAAGCCTTGAAGTGCAGGCGAGGGAAGGCGAAGCATCAAGGTTCCTCCCTTGCGCTTGGTGTCCACTCCAACGCTGGTCAACCAACCGCCAACGTCGAACCCCACTTCGTCGCCGAGGGTGCGGCTGTCGAGCCGACGCAAAGCCACTGTTCGACCAAACCATTCCAAGGCATCACCACCAGGTCTTGCCTGGCGTCTAAACCCCAACCGTGCCTCGAGAAGATCAAGTGGCAGCCAAAGCTGATCGGGTTGCTTGCTGTTGTTGCCACGCCATTCCCAAGTTGATTCGACGCGTTCACCATCAATCGCAACCGTATTTCCTCTCCTTGGCGCGACGGCACGAATTTGCGGCAGAGGCTCTGGCGGTGGAGCGATGGGGAGCATGCGTTGGTTGGGTGCGGAATGTCGCCTGCCTAGGATCGTCAAAGACGTTGGTTTCTGCAGGAGACGTCGTTGCAGTCCACGCATTTGTCTGGTTGATGTTTATGTCTGAAGCCATCCGTCCCTCAGCTTGGCCATACAGCGACAGCGCTGCTCCTGATGCCGTGGCTGGTGAAAAGGACGCGTGCGGCGTTGGTTTTCTTGCACAGCTGTCAGGGAAAGCCAGCCATTGGGTGTTGCAACAAGCCCTGCGTGGACTTGGGTGTATGGAACATCGCGGTGGTTGTGGCGGTGATGGTGATTCCGGCGATGGCGCCGGAATCTTGTGTGGCATTCCATGGAATTACCTCAGGGCGGTTTGGCCGGAAGCCAGTGCTGCCAAGGGCCTTGGCATGATGTTCATGCCAACTAATCCGGCCAGCCGCGCCGCTGTGCGCGCCTGTTGCGATGCCGAAGCAAAAGCTTTGGGCTTGTCGCCTTTGGGATGGCGTGAGGTGCCGATTGACCCATCGGTTTTGGGGGAGTTGGCACGGCAGACCGCCCCCGCTATTGAGCAGTGGGCGTTGGGGGGAACGGAGGATGGTGATGCCCTTGAAGCTCTCTTGCTCCGCCTTCGCAGGCGAGTTGGTGCTCGGGTTCGTCAGGAGTTGGCCCCCGACTCAGTTCAGGATTTTTATGTCACCTCCTTGAGTAGCCGCACCGTTGTGTACAAGGGCATGGTGCGTTCAGAGGTGTTGGCGCGTTACTACGCCGACCTTCGCGACCCGCGCTTTGAAGTGAGCTTTGCGGTGTACCACCGTCGCTTCAGTACAAACACTCTTCCGCGTTGGCCGCTGGCGCAGCCCATGCGAATGCTGGGTCATAACGGTGAAATCAATACCCTCCTGGGGAATCTCAATTGGGCGAAAGCATCGGAAGCCAATCTCCACAACGTTTGGGGTGAGGCGTCGGCTGATCTGATCCCCGTCGTGAACCCCTCGTTCAGTGATTCGGCGAACCTTGATGCAACGTTGGAGCTGATGGTTCGCAGTGGTCGCTCCATCACCGACAGCCTGATCACGTTGGTGCCGGAGGCTTTCCGCAATCAGCCGGATCTCGATCAACGTCCTGATGTGACGGCGATGTATGAGTTCAACGCGGGGATTCAGGAGCCCTGGGATGGCCCTGCATTGCTGGTGTTTGCCGATGGCAAACGGGTGGGAGCAACGTTGGATCGCAATGGTTTAAGACCGGCGCGTTGGTGCACAACAAATGATGGTTTCGTGATCATGGGATCAGAAACTGGTGTGGTTGATTTAGGCGGCAAAACCATTGTCCAAAAGGGTCGCTTGGGCCCTGGGCAAATGTTGGCCGTCGATTTAGAGACCGGCCAACTCCTCGATAATTGGGCTGTTAAGGAAGACGCTGCCCAACGTTTTCCTTACGCCGACTGGTTGCGCCAACATCGCTCCTCCGTATCAGCGCTGCCTTGGGTTGAGGCGCGCCGCATGGGAGAGCTCGATCTGTTGCGTCTGCAGACGGCGATGGGCTTCACCGCCGAAGACCTCGATCTGGTGATCGAAGACATGGCTGGCCTCGGCAAGGAGCCCACGTACTGCATGGGGGACGACATCCCATTAGCAGTTCTGTCTGACCGCCCCCACTTGCTGTACGACTACTTCAAGCAACGTTTCGCACAGGTCACGAACCCGCCCATTGATCCGCTTCGCGAGAAGTTGGTGATGAGTTTGGAAATGCATCTGGGTGAGCGTCGCCCGGCCTTGAAGCCTGAGGCCAAGGCTGCTGCGGTGATTCACCTCGATAGCCCAGTGCTCAATGAAACTGAGTTGGCAGCCCTGTCTCAGCAAGGCCTCCCGCTCAAGAAGTTGTCCACGCAAGTGGCCGTTGAAGCCTGTGCTGGCGGATTAGGTACCGCTCTAAACGACCTTTGCAACAGCGCTGAACAGCTCGTGCGTGATGGGGCACAAGTGTTGGTGTTATCGGATCGTGTTCGGGCGGATGGCCAACCTTCAGAGCTCAGTGCCACAACGGTGGCGATGCCCGCCCTCTTGGCCGTTGGAGCGGTGCATCACCATCTGCTGCGCCAAAAGCTGCGGTTGCAATGTTCTTTGGTTGCCGATACGGCTCAATGTTGGAGCACGCATCACATGGCCTGTTTGATCGGCTATGGGGCGAGTGCTGTTTGCCCATGGCTCACATGGGAAACGACCCGCCATTGGTTAGAGCATCCCAAAACTCAAAAGCGGATTGAGCAGGGCAAACTTCCCTCCCTTGACGCTGTCAAAGTTCAAGAGAACGTGCGCATCTCACTGGAAAATGGCTTGCGCAAGATCCTTTCAAAGATCGGGATCTCCCTGCTAGCGAGTTATCACGGTGCACAAATTTTTGAGGCCATCGGCCTCGGTGCAGACGTGATTGAGATGGCGTTTTCCGGCACGACCAGTCGTGTGGCAGGAATGACCCTTGCGGAACTAGCCAACGAAACCCTGTCGTTGCATGCCAAGGCTTTCCCCGAACTCAACCGCAGCAAGCTCGAATTTATGGGTTTTGTGCAGTACCGCTCGGGTGGTGAATTCCACCTGAACAGTCCAGATATGTCGAAGGCGCTGCACGCTGCAGTTAAAACTGGACCTGGATACGACCACTTCTCCACGTACAAAACACTGCTGGAGAACCGTCCAGTCACTGCGTTGCGTGATTTGTTGGAGTTCAAGATCGCTCCGACTCCGCTTCCCCTCGATCAGGTGGAAAGCGTGGAAAGTTTGTTCAGCAGATTTTGCACTGGTGGGATGAGTCTTGGTGCCTTGTCGAGGGAGGCCCATGAGGTTCTTGCTGTGGCGATGAATCGCATCGGTGGCAAGAGCAATAGCGGTGAAGGTGGAGAAGATCCAGCCCGTTTCCAGGTCTTGAGTGATGTTGATGCGGAAGGAAGGTCCGCTGCATTTCCCAGCATCGGAGGTTTGCGCAATGGCGATACCGCAAGTTCGGCGATTAAGCAGATCGCATCCGGACGGTTTGGGGTCACGGCTGAATACCTCCGTAGTGCCAAACAGTTGGAGATCAAGGTGGCTCAAGGGGCCAAGCCGGGTGAAGGGGGCCAGCTCCCAGGTCCGAAGGTTGATAACTACATCGCCTGGTTGCGCAACAGCAAACCGGGAGTGGCGTTGATCTCCCCGCCTCCCCATCACGACATTTATTCAATTGAAGACCTGGCTCAACTCATTCATGATTTGCACCAAGTGCATCCCAAAGCTCCAGTCAGCGTCAAATTAGTTTCGGAAATTGGCATCGGCACCATTGCTGCTGGCGTGGCGAAAGCCAACGCCGATGTAATCCAGATTTCTGGCCATGACGGCGGCACAGGAGCGTCACCTCTCAGTTCGATTAAGCACGCCGGTAGCCCTTGGGAACTTGGCCTCACGGAAGTGCATCGCTCTCTGTTGGAAAACGGATTGCGTGATCGAGTTCTGCTTCGGGCCGATGGCGGCCTGAAAACGGGTTGGGACGTTGTGATCGCAGCGATGTTGGGTGCCGAGGAATTCGGCTTTGGCTCGGTGGCGATGATTGCTGAGGGCTGCATCATGGCCCGCGTTTGCCATACCAATAATTGCCCGGTCGGTGTTGCGACTCAGAAAGAAGCACTCCGAAAACGCTTTAAGGGAGTGCCTGAGCATGTGGTGAACTTCTTTTGGTTTGTCGCCGAGGAGGTTCGCCAGCTGCTGAGCCTTTTGGGGATGGCCAAGCTTGAGGATTTGATCGGTCGAACCGACCTATTGCAGACCCGCGCCGTTGATTTGGCGAAAACCAGCTGTGTTGATCTCTCCAGCCTCTTGGCTCCCATTACCGGTTCTGAAGATCGCTCTTGGCTCACCCATAGCGCTACGGCCCACGGCAATGGCCCCATCCTCGAAGATGATTTTCTGGCGGATCGTGAGTTGATGGCGGCCGTTGAGAGCCACAGCGATCTGAGTCGTATCACTGAGATCATTAATACCGATCGCAGTGTCTGTGCTCGTTTGGCTGGGGAGTTGGCGCAGCGCCATGGCAATCGTGGTTTTAAAGGCCAGCTCGATCTCACATTCCGTGGAGCTGCCGGACAAAGCTTTGGTGCTTTCCTCGTTCAAGGGATGAATGTGCGTCTCGAAGGAGAAGCCAACGATTATGTGGGGAAAGGGATGAACAGCGGTCGGATCACATTGGTCCCCAGTGATGGCACCCCAAATCCTGGTGAGCAGGTGATCCTTGGCAATACCTGTCTCTACGGGGCAACAGGAGGTGAGTTGTTTGCCTACGGCAGAGCCGGGGAGCGTTTCGGTGTTCGTAACAGCGGTGCAAAAACTGTTGTGGAAGGGGCCGGGGACCACTGCTGTGAATACATGACGGGCGGTGTCGTGGTGGTGCTCGGTAGTACGGGACGCAATATCGGGGCTGGGATGACTGGTGGTGTCGCCTTTTTGTTGAATGACACCGGGGGTGTGACGCCTCGCGTGAATCCAGAAATTGTTGAGGTCTGTGCTCTCACAACGGCAGAGCAAGACACCATGCTCAAAGATTTGTTGGAGCGTTATCTGGCAGCTACTGGCAGTGAAAAAGCGTTTGCACTTCTGGCGGACTGGCCTTCTGCGAAAGCCCGCTTCAAGGTGCTGGTGCCCCCCAGTGAACGCTCTGCCATGGGGCTTGCCGAGAAACAGGCCGTCGCGGCTTAATCACGATCAGCGGAGTCACCGGGTGGCTTGGTTCGTCAAGACAGAAACCTTTACGGCTCAAACCGCTGCTCTCTCGATCGAGCAGCGGCGTCCTTTTTTGGAGGCGCATCGCCATTGGCTGGCTCAGCACATTGGGCTTGGGCGACGCATTCGCAGTGGTTTTTTAGTCGATGATCAGCGGCGTCCTGGTGGAGGTGGGCTGCTGATTTTTCAAGCGTCGTCCTATGCCGAGGCCCTGGCCTGGGTGCGTCAGGATCCAATGATTGTGGAGGGTCTTGTGGCGTGGCAGCTTCAGGAGTGGATCCCCGTTAGCGGGGATGACTGGCCATGAGCCGTTGCACCTCGCCAGCGTGATAGCTGCTGCGGGTGAGTGGACTGCTCACCACTTGGAGGAAACCCAGCTCGTCTTCCCCAGTGCAGCGATATGACTCGAATTGGCTTGGCGTGACAAATCGATCGACTGCTAAGTGCTTGGGCCCAGGTGAGAGGTATTGCCCGATGGTCACAATGTCGACTTGATGGTTGCGTAGGTCTTTTAAGACGCCGATCACCTCGTCATCCGTTTCACCCAAGCCCACCATGAGCCCCGACTTTGTGTACACCTTTGGCCAGCCCTTTCGCACCCGTTGAAGTAAGTCAAGGGAGCGTTCATAAATGCCCTGGGGTCTTGCCCGTTTGTACATCCGTGGGACGGTCTCAATATTGTGATTGAGTACGTGGGGTGCGGCTGCCATCACGGTGGCGAGAGCATCCCAGTTCCCACAAAGATCGGGGATGAGTAATTCAATGGTGGTTAGCGGAGATCGCTGCTTCACCTGCTCAATACACGCCACAAATTGAGAGGCACCACCGTCGAGCAGGTCGTCACGATTGACGGATGTGATCACAACGTGGCTCAACCCAAGGCGGGCAACAGCTTCCCCGAGGCGTAACGGCTCGGTTGGGTCGAGTTCCCGGACACTTTTGTCGAAGTCGATGTCGCAGTAGGGGCAGGCGCGGGTGCAGCCCGGGCCCATGATCAAAAATGTGGCTGTTCCACCGGCAAAACACTCGCCGATGTTCGGGCAACTTGCCTCTTGGCAGACCGTGTTCAGATTGAGGTCTTGCAGTAGATCTGCGACAGCACCGATCCGTTCCCGCTGCGGGGCTTTAACGCGCAACCACTCGGGCTTGAGCACTACTGAATTCAGGTCTATATCCGACCCTAAACGGCGCAGTTCACCTGGTGTTGTCTCTTAGGATGTAATGGACGGGATGTAGCGCAGCTTGGTAGCGCACTTCGTTCGGGACGAAGGGGCCGCAGGTTCGAATCCTGTCATCCCGATTGGAGAGCGTTATGAACTTGAATCTCAATTGACTCTGAATAGTTTTGGCGAAAAACTAGTCGATAAAAGTTAGTTGTTTAAGGCTTAACTCTTGATTACTCCAGCCATAGCTTTTTAAAAATAAGCGGGGCTGATTCTCGATCCTTCATCGCTTCTTCGCGAATGAATGTGATGCAGGCTTTGGATCCGTCAAATGCCTTTTTCTTGATTACCAGTTCAAAGGCCTGTTGCAGATCTTTGCCTCGAAATAATTCCGCCTCCATGATTTTGATTGCTTGAGGAGGGTTGCACTGTCCCATTGCCGACGACGTTTTCCCTGCCATGCCTGCATGGAACAGAGTTGTTATGAATGCTGCTCCTAGAAAAACCCTAAGGTGTGTCATGAGCTTGGTGCGTGATGATCTTTTTGGACGAATGGATGCATTATTTAGATCAAATTTAGATATTTTTAGAATTTAAATGTAATTTTAGCAAGGCCTCCGAGTTGTTCAAAGGTTTCTCCTCTGGGCGTTTCTTGTCCCAGTGGGCGCGACAGATAAAACAAGGCAGGCGTCACGGTGATGGCATCCGTCACGTTCATCTGAAGCCATGCTTCCCAGATGAACTGACCATCGTTTGGGCTGTTGCCACCCTTGAGATCCGTTGCGAAGACAGGTTGTCCAACGGCGATGCCAGCGCTGGTGCCATCCATAAAAATGTTGTTCCATTCCAAGCCTGCCGTCCAAGACTGACTGGTTTGAACGTCGCCGTTATGGGATGCATCACTCACGTTGATGCCCCACCCCGTCGAGATTGAGGGGATCCAGCGTTCGTCTAGCACTTGCCAGGATCCACCGAGTCCGAAGGCATGGGTCATGCCCTTGGTATTCAATGAAGCTTGGGTGAATGGGCTGGCATACGTGATGAGATCGTCGCCGTTTTGAATCGCGGTATAAATCGCGGCCACGGACCAAGCTTCCCGTGCATAGCCCATTTGCACTGTTCCAGTGCTTCCCGCATGCGTTGTGGCTAGCCCCCCTTCACTTGTGGTGCTGGTTGATCCATTGGCTGCCACATAATTCGCGGCCAAGCGGAATCCTGTCGGCTCATCCCAGCGGATGCCGGCTCCAACACCGAGGTTTTTGTTGTATGCCGCAGGCGCACCATTCAGGGTGAGTACATCGAGAATTGCATCACTTGGGTAAAAGCTTGGCCAGATGGCCAACATGTCTTCCTGACCCACGCGTGGACCTGCGGTCACGGTGAGCTGCGATCCAATGGGGAAGGAATAAAAAAGCTTGTCGATCGTTAATTGATTGGGCTTGTCTCCTTCTTGAAACGCGGTTTCTAGGGTTGAGAGGTTGGTGGGTCCCGCACCACCAAAAACATTGTTGTCAGCATTGAAGTTGCCAGCGCGCAACACACTGATGAGTTGGTCTTTCCCCGTGAAGCTCGTTTCGAGATTGAGTTGAAGGTCGTTATTAAAAGTGGTGGCTCCGAAGCTTCCGTTGCTGTGTTGTGTCAGAGCATTGGCCGAGCCTCGAAATTGATTGGCACCCACCACGAAGGTGGCGACACCCTTGAGCTTGGTGGTGGTGGAGAACTGGGTTGCTTCCAGTTCGCCAACACGAGCTTCGAGGCCGTCAACGCGTCCGCGGAGGATGGCGAGCTCGGTTTCGAATTCTTCAAGAAGGCGACGCAGTTCGTCGGTGACTTCAGTGATGCGGTCGAGACATGCGTTCAGCAGTGCTGCAGCCTCGTAACGGGTCATCGCCCGGTTGCCGCGGAAGGTGCCGTTGGGGTAACCAGCGACGCAGCCGTACTGCTCAACCAAGTTGCTGAGCGCCTGATAGGCCCAGTCAGTTGGGACAACGTCGGAGAAGTGCGCCGCGACGTCAGAAACGTCATTGATGTTGAGATCAGCATGGGAGGCTCTGCTCTTGAGCTCACTCGTCGAGGCCAGCACACCAAGGGCAGCGGAAGCGATAAGGATTGGTTGAATGAATCCCATGACCGTGTTGGAACAATGTTGAATAAAAAAACCTCCTTATCGTTGGATAAGGAGGAATGGTATGCATTTTGTTTGTCTAAATAACAGTGTTATTAGTCGATCAGTGCCACCCAGGCAAATGCAATTCCAATGCCAATCCAGATCCCAGCACCGAGTTGTCGTCCTTGCTCCCCAAGGCGACTGATCACGGTTTGCGACACGGAGCAAACAAGGGCTAGCAGAACACCTTGGCCAATCAGTAAACCAAAGAAATAGGAAAGAACAGGGGTGGGCTCAGCCCCAACAATGGTGCTCCCCAGAAGAAAGCCATGCAGTCCGAACAATGGCAAAAGCCAGGTTGCTGGTGCAATCGAAAGGGCGATGAGTCCCTCCACCACCAGGCTTAACGACACAAGCGCTTCAGCCCAGGGCGCGACGACATCGGGCAGGGGGATGAACTGTGAGATCAAGCTGCCGCCCAAGCCGATGGCCAGCATTGGCAAAATCCAGGCAACTGGCCGCTTGAGACCGATGAAGGCGATGGCCAGCAGAAAGAGCAAATGATCCGGCCCCAGGAGGGGATGGCCAATACCGCTTACAAGACCGGTCCATCCGGTGAGCTGGCTGCTGTCACCCATTCCGAAAGGGTGGTGAGCGAAGGCGGGGCTTCCGAGAAGAAGCAGCGGAATGATTCCGAGGGCAGCCCACCTGATTGGCCGCTGGCAGCCCTGGATTGAAAAAGTCAAAAGTCGATCCTCGTCGTTTGAAGGTCTGGCGGGCGTTCTGACTGACGGCTCTCGCGGAGACGATTCACAGCTGCGGGACAGCGACGGACTTTCACCGCTCTTTCCCCGTTTCCATCAGCAGCTGCTCACTGCTGAAACCAGAAATCACACATTAAGGCCAGCTCTTGCTTCTGCCATGAATGCTTTTCAAGGCTTGGTACAAGCTCTGCACTCATTCATTACATAGGGATGTGGAATGTATTCGCAGGGATTCTGGTTCGGAACACATAATTTCCTGATCCAGGTCCTGTTGTCCCGATGCTGCGAATTCAAGGCGACGCTCAGCTGTTGAAGACTCTTTTGCTTGAGTCGCTGTGCGAACCCCTGTCTCACTTCCAACACAATAGTTCTCAAGACCGATCCCTTATTGAGAATGACTTGCAATATCAGCAACGCCCTTGTACTCTTGCAACCAATTCTCAATCGCAATAGTTGTGACGGCTTCTGCCTACCGTTTTTTGCCCGATGATTCGGTTGCTCCGATGTCGATGCCACGCCAGCAGACTGTGTTGCTGGACCCAGCTGGTCGTGAGCAGGCCACAGTTCTTGAAGTGATGGAAGGGGTTTGTCGTGTGTACTGCCCATGCGAAGAAACCGAAGGGATGACCCTGGCATTTCTCCAATCCGGGGATCGTTTACGAACGGATCGCCTCTGTAGTGATGGTGCCTGCGTCGAAGCCTTAACCGCTCTGAAATTTCGGCGAGACGCCGTGAGTGCCGACGAGCTGGGCATGGATGCCGTCAACGAATGGACGTTGCAGCTGTTGCGTGTTCGCCACCTAGGCCAGGCTGAGCAGCGGTTGCATGCGTTGTTGGTTCTCTTAGTGAATCGCCTGGGGATGCGGCGAAGTGATTGTTTTCAATTGCCCTTTCGTTTGACCCACGAACGGTTTGGTGAGCTCATCGGTGCCACTCGCGTAACAACGACTCGATTGCTCTCCAAATGGCGTCAGTCTGATCTGGTCGAAATGTCGTCGATCGACCTCACAACCAGGCTTTCGCCAGCTTTAGTTGAATCATCCCCGCTGACCTTTTGAACACCATGACTCATGGAACAATGGGGCTTCTTGGTGATTTGTGCGGAGAAGCTGAATATCTCTGGAAACGATTGGCCACTGTTCATGTTGCTTTAGAGCGTTGCAATAATGCGGGGCTTCGGCGTCGGTTTTCTTTTGAGCTCAAGGTCCACATCGAACGCTGTCAAGAAATGAAAGTTGTTGTTAGCAAGCTCGAATTACTTGGTCTTTCTCAGTCGTGTCAGTTTTGTTTATTGAAAGAACTTGTCAGAAGGGCCTTGAATGAAAGCTATGCTTTTTCAATCTGACGAAGTGAAAAGATAGGATTTTCTTCTGCGATTATTCGGAAGTTGAATGAGTAGATGATTTCTCTAGCAGGTGCATTTGCTTGAGAGTCTCTTTATGTGCAAACTATATTTTTTATTTGCTTGGTTTGAGAGCCAAGATTCTTTGGTTAATCAATTTCAATAAGCCTAGATATTTATAATATTTAGAATAAGCTTTCTGGCCATTGATCCTGCATTGACAAGTCTTGCTCAGGTATTTGGGCGGTATATATTTAATCCTTGGTAGCATTGTTAGCATTCCAAGCTTTTTGGGATGCAATTTTGCAAGTCATGCCGAATAAAAAGATACCGGAATATGTTCGCTGTAAACATCAATGGATCGTTCGAAAATTTATGTTAGGTGTTCACGCGATGCAAGTGATGAGCCTCACTGAAAATATTGTCGTTGAAATATTTGTCGACCATATTGAGGCGTCGTCGCTTGAGCGTCAGCGCTGGCTGACTCGAGTAAGAACAGCTGGGTTTGATCAAGCTCTTATGGAATTTGCAGAGTTGCTGATGGAGCCCGGAAATTCATGGCTTGTCAAAAAATGGGACCGGATCGAGAATGCGATTATCGAACCTTATGCGGCACAATTTGGTCTTAATTAAGCGACTTCCTTTCTGCAATAATGAGCTAATCACTTGTAGTAATAATGACTTCTAGATGCATCACAGAAAAATAGGTTTCTTCAGGGAAACGCCAGAATAATTGAGTTCAAATAATGTCATGACTTTCACCATTTTTTTTGCGACATCAACTGGTAAAACTGAAGACGTCGCAGACCGTTTGAAAGAGCTTCTTCCGGGTGCAGAAGCAAAAGATGTTGATAATCTTGGCTCCTCTGACGAACTTGTCGCGGCTGATGCACTCGTGTGTTGTGTCCCGACTTGGAATACGGGAGCCGACGAAGCAAGGTCTGGAACAGCATGGGATGATCTTGCTCAAGAAATTCCAAGTCTTGATTTTGCAGGCAAATCTGTCGCGATTCTTGGACTAGGTGATTCATCTGGCTACTCAGATTTTTTCTGTGATGCTATGGAAGAATTGTATACAGCTTTTCTTCAGTCTGGAGCTAAACTTATTGGCAAAGTGCCTACAGCTGGTTATACGTTTGATGCCTCTAAGAGCGTGATAGACGGTAAGTTTTGTGGACTGCCGATTGATGAAGATAATGAATCTGAGCTGTCGGATCAACGCTTAGCAGCTTGGGTTCAACAGATTAATAGTGAGGCATAGACTTATTTTTTGATTGATAGGCCGATAAAGATCTTGTGATGAATGCAAGTTCTTTATCGGTGAACCCAGTCCACACGAATCTCCTTGCGCTGATTTAAGTATTTGTCAATCGACATTGCAGCAATGCATCCATCAGAGCAGGCAACGACGGCTTGCTTAAATGGAGTATTTCTAATATCGCCGATGGCCCAAACACCATCAAGATTGGTTTTCATGTTTTCATCGACTTGAACCCCACCTTCATTATTTAAGGGAATCTGGCCTTGTAAATACTCAGTAATTGGCATGGATCCAGTTGAATAAACGAAGACTCCGTTGGTTTTTAATATTTGCGGCTCTTGTTGTCCGCTCGCCAAGATTTTGATCTGATTAACTCCTGAATCATCACCTTCTATCTCCATCAGTTGTGTACGCTTCCACCACTGAATGTTTGGAGAGTTCATTAACGTCTCGACACCTTGTATCGAAGGCCTAGGTTTACTCTTCGTGATCCAATGAACTTTAGATGCAAACTTAATTAATACCAAAGCCTCATCAATTGCTTCTTGATTTGACCCATAGACAGCCACCTCTTGTTGTTTATAGAAGGCAGCATCACATGTGGCGCAATAACTAACTCCTCGACCAAGATATTCACTTTCGCCGGGAAGTGTAGATGCACGTCCCATTGCTCCCGTTGCTAAAACAAGAGTCTTCCCTCGAAATGTTCCTTCGGGCGTATATACAATCTTTTTATCTGAGCTTAGATCGATACCGTATACCTGAGCCTGTTGATAGTCGGCTCCATAGCCCACGGCTTGATCTCGCATTGACTTTAATAGATCTGCTCCTGATATAGCTCCTGTTACCCCTGGATAATTGGCGATCTGATGGGTGATGGCCAAGGCACCCACTGCAGGATTTTTATCAAGGATTTGTGTTTTGATTGATGATCTTGCTGTGTATAGAGCGCATGCACATCCGGCAGGACCTCCGCCAACAATGAGTACGTCTGAGTCGATAAAGTCAGTCATTTTTGGAGATTTGGATAGGCGAGTAGGCGCTTTTAATTGTTAAACTATTGTTCATTTCCTCTTCGGGAACCATGTCTAGGAATGACTCAATAACGTCTGCAGTTTGCTTTGCTTCCTGGTGGTGAAAGAAATGACGAGCATTCTCTATTGCGCGATAGTGGTCACCAGGCTTCAGTTGTTCGCTCCATCGGGTGTGGGCCGTTCGATCGATGACGAAGTCGTCATTCCCATTGATAACGAGTGTTGGGATATCTGATGCTTTGAATCTTCCCCGTTTGATTTGAGAGGCGATCGATCCAAGAATGTATTCTTCATCTAAGCACTTTGCGAGCAGTGATGCAAAAATAGGAAACTTCCTAGACAAGTCACTCCCAAACAGTTGAGAAGAAAGATGAGATAAAATTCTCTCTCGGCCACATGGGAGCTGACTTCTCATTTCTAGATAATGAGATGTCCATTGGTTTGTTATTGTCGTATCAGCTGATAGTAAAGTGGCTGAATGTACTAATTTGGGGTATTTACATGCAAATAGATGAGCTATCCCTCCGCTAATTCCATGCCCAGCTAGATGATATTTCTCTCTCCCCTCATTAATCGTTTCAAGCATCATTGAATGTATCGTTTCTATGCTGCACGCCTCATCTAAATCATGTTGGAATGACCAACGTTTTACTAATCTATTTTTTGATAGTCTCTTGGCAAGGCGTTGATTAAAGCAGTGAAGAGTTGGCTGTAAATCAATCCATAGGATCGGTGATGGACTCATTATAAATGCGATTTTTATTAGTATGCTCGCGCATGTAGGCGGTAGTTATACCCTTCTACATTCTGATGTTTCGAATGATACCTCTAACGATGTCATTCAGGCGTCCTCTTCCTTCACTTGAATTGTTCCATTTTTTATTTTGGCCTCTAGGTGTTTTATGAGTTTCTTTTCAGATCTGTCGGCCGATTGGCAGAGCTTTAGTACTGAAAGATGTGATTTATGTGTAATTTTTCTCGATGTAATTGAGGCTAAGTAAATGTCAATAATTTTAGACTTTGTATTTGGTTGTATCATTTCTTGTCTCTCCAGTTGGGTTGAAACTTGATTAAGTCTTCTGGATGAATTGATCCTAGTATGTTGAAAGTCTGCTTCTCTTTTGGTTCGATAATAAAGAGAATTCCCATAGGCTCTGGATAAATCCCCGTAACGGCTTCGAATGGGTCATCGTGACCGACTAAAACTAGATTTTGTTCTTGATCGACAGATTGGGAAAGCAGGGGCAAAAGTCTCTGTCGATAGATCTCGTTATCCCTTTCTGCGCATACTTCGCATGGAAGAAAATTAAGTGCTTTGTTCGTTTCATGTTCTCCGAATGAAAGTTGTGCCGTATCAATCGCTCGGCAATATTCGCTCGATATGACACGACCTATCGGCACCTTGTGGTTTCGAAGTGAATTGCCAATTTGAGTGGCTTGTAATTTCCCTGCTGTACTTAGCTCTCTTTGGGTCGAGCAATCATCAAGTGATAATCCTGCTGATGCCTGATCGGCCCAGTCAGTCTTTGTTGTTGCATGTCTCATATAGATGATCTTTCCTCCGTTCTGGAGTTCCTGAATCAAACTATAGGTTGATCCATGTTGAATCTCATCGAAGTTTTGGTGCGCTTTGCTATCAGCATTAATTAAAAGAGTTGATAACAAGGCGATCTTTAAGATGTTTCTTCTTGACTTTAAGAATGAAGCGCAAAAATACATCTTGGTGAAAAATTACCGATTCACAACTCATACAATAAAAACAACCGCGCACCATGCAGCGAATATTGAGAGGTGCGCGGGTACTGATTGTTAAGTTTTGACGTGCTAAATGATTCACTGATTAGGCATTCTGCCTGTATTTATTGCTCTATGGAATTAAAAAGGCTTGCATTATTTAAATGCAAGCCTTTATGAGTTGCCTAGAGGTTTAACTTTAATCTTTGAGCGCAGCTGGTTGATGCTGTCCTTGATAGAGCTCATTATCAATGATCAGCAATGCAGACTTATCATCTCCCGCAAAGCGGACACGACCGAGGAGATAGGCAAACTCATTCTCGGCCTGGGTTTGTTGATCAACCATGGGATCCAAGAAGACGGTCGTTCTTACGTCTGATGCGTGTTCGCCAAGTGCATACAGTTGATGGAGGGAGGCGGTGATATCTGCTTCCATCAAAAATGATGTTGCAAATACATCTGCTGGAGAATCCCACGCTTGATTTGGTGCTTCAAGCGATTGTAAATCGACGGATTGTCCACGAGCAATTAAGTATTCAGCAAACTGTGCGGCATGTCCATGTTCACTTTGTGATTCTTCGCGGAAATAACGTGCAAATCCTCTGAGTTCGCGCTCTGCAAACCAGACAGCTGCTGCAAAATAGTTGGCATGGGCTTGACGCTCCATGTTGAGATGATGTTGCAGACCGTTGAGCAGATCCTTCGCTATGGGCTCAGCAAGAGCTCGCCCAGAAGGCCCAACGAGAACAGTATTGAGGGAAGTTGTTGCTGCAGTTGATTGTGTCATCTTCAAAAGCTCTTATTGATCGTCTTAACAACATAACCGATTGCATCATTAATGCATGGTTGCGGTGTTAATTTCACCTGCTTTATTGATAGTCATTATCAGAAACTATGGCGAAGTCACTCGTCAGTCACAGCAACTTTGTGGTTTCTGCTCTTAACGCCATCCACTGTTGGCCATGATCTGTATTGCTCTTTTTTGGGTTTCTCCTAGTTCACTGATGGATACGTTGTCTGGTTTGAAGCGACCAAAGGCCTTTAGCTGGCTCGATGTTCCAAAACCGTTCAAAGGATATTCATATGTTGGTCCAGCGATCGATGAACTGCCTTTTGGTGATGTTAGAAAAGTAATTAATGCGATTGCTTCCTTTTTGTTTTTGGCAGATTTTGCCATTCCGGCAGCACTGATATTCACATGGGCAGGATTCGGCATGATTAACTTGATTGGCTGGGTGAGCTTTTGATCATTTTCTCCGCTCGCACCAGCTTGCATTCGGGCTAAGTAATAGTGATTAACAACAC
The DNA here is from genome assembly GCF_000153805.1 of Synechococcus sp. BL107. Classification (NCBI taxonomy): domain Bacteria; kingdom Bacillati; phylum Cyanobacteriota; class Cyanophyceae; order Synechococcales; family Synechococcaceae; genus Synechococcus; species Synechococcus sp. BL107. The sequence continues at coordinate 703,876 of NZ_DS022298.1, forward strand.
CCACAGCGCATTTTCCTTGTCCGACGGCTCTGATCAGAGATGTGTCTCCACCAAAAAATGGCTGATTCACATTCTTGACCATTCCTTTCACCCAGTTTGTTGCATTAGCTTCTCCCTTTAAGACAATTTGATCTGCAACAAGGGATTGGTTGTATACATTCTTACGTTTACGAAGGCATAGTTTTCCTTTCAGATTTGCTTCGGCTAAGTCTGCATAGGTTTTGATACTGCTTGGATCAACGAGCTTGGGATTAACAATGACTGCCCTGACGCGACGTGTGAGACCAAACCACCGATTGTTGGGATCTCGATATCGTGCAGGAACATTTTTTTTAATTTGCTCGGATTGTATAGGTGCTAATAATCCTTCTTTTGCTGCATTGTTAATGCGTGCTGAATCAACGAGTAAGATGACATCTGCGTTTGAGTTCTTGCCTTCGCGTTTCAGTCTTTCGATTAGAGTGATGCCAGTTGCTTCAATCAATCGAACTTTAATGCCAGTGTTTTCACTAAATGTTTTAAACACCTGACGATCTGTATTGTAGTGCCGACCTGAGTAGACGCGAACTTCTTTAGCAATGCCAGGCAGTGTATTGGCTAGAGGCATCCCTAATGCTAAGACTGCCAACAATAAAGATGATTGACCCATTACACCGTCTTGTTTTTAAGATCCTATTGATTGATGGCCTTTAGGTCTGTCGAATGTTACGCCGTTTCATGGATCAAATGATACAAGCCTGTTTCGCAGTGTTCTGTTCTTTTCCCACATCATGGATTTTCTGACGTCGGAGCTTTTGGGTTTCGAAGAGACCCTTCAGTGGAAGAGTGAACTCACCAAGCATGAGTCGATTTGGCTTGATGGTCGGCTCACAGCCGGAGAGCACGCAGCTCTTGTGAAGCAAAATCATCAACTTGATCCGTCGTCACCTTTGGCAAAATTGATTGCTGAGAATGTTGAACAAAAAATCATTGCTAGTCCTCTCCTCAAGAGCTTCGCTTTGATTCGTAAGGTCCATAGCATCTTGATTTCTCGTAGCGAAGTAGGAGATGGATATGGATGGCATGTTGATAATCCATTTTCGAAGTATGGACGTCGTGATATTTCTTTCACCCTCTTTCTTAGTGATCTTTCCGACTATGAAGGGGGGGAGCTCACATTTCAGCTTTTGCAGGGTTCGAAGGAGATCCGGCTTCCTGCTGGGCATATCATTCTGTATCCGAGCTCGTCACTGCATTGTGTACAGCCCATTGTAAGAGGTGCCCGATTTGCCTGTGTTGGTTGGATTGAAAGTTATATTCAATCGACTGAAGATCGATCGATTTTATTTAATTTAGATGCAGGTGCGAAAGGGTTGTTGGCTCGTCACGGACGTTCAGACGAGTTGGACTTAATCTTCCAATCGTATGCCAATGCTGTCAGACGCCTCTCTGGTCGCTAAAGTGCTTTTTGTTACGCGCCGGAGTGTCTGATGTTGTCTTTCTTCTCCTCTCCTTTTTCATAATAGATTTTTACCCATTGAACATGGCCAAGACGTCGCCTGTATCTGTGTTTCTAGCTGCTACATCATTGCTTATGGCTTCCGCCTCTTCAGGTGTCGTTGCTCATGCTCAATCGGCTGGCGGTCTCCAAGAATGGTCGACTGATCAGGCGGTGGACGCAAAGAGTATTCCCGATTCCGACGCAAAAGCCTTGAAGAAAAAAGCGATAGCTGAAGATGTTTGCGTTCCCATTGGTGAAGGCGAAAACTGCTGGTAGCCTTAAACGATAAATGTTTGTCTTTTCGGATCAATAATCCATTTGATAAGCGCCTGCGGGCGCTTTTCTTTTTGCTATCTTCTTTTTAGTATAGCTATTCCGTTGTTCGTCTTGTCTTTTAGTAGGCGGCATTGCACTGGCTGATATTTGTTGCCCCACAAAAAAGCGCCCATAAAGGGCGCTTTGGTTATGAGTCAAACCAATCAAGAACTAGTCGTTAAACTAGAATTTGAACGTGGTTTTTACAAGTCCACCAAATTTATTCTGGCCGCTGGTTTGAGCTTCGCCGTAGGCGTTGTCAACCCAGAAGATCGCAGGAGTAATTTTGATGTTGTCAGTGACTTGGAAGTCGTAGTAACCCTCAATGGCGAAGTTGGCTTCATCACCTGTCGATACGTCTTTGGCATCAGTGGCGTAGCTGGAGTAAGAGCCGAAGCCCAGTCCCAGTTTGTTGCCTTCGATGAATGCATCGTTCCAGTTGAGGCCAACCATCCAGCCCTTCAGAGCTTCGGCATTGCCGCGGTATTCACCTTCGGCATAACCGAAGTCGACACCTGCACTGATGGTGGGAATGAAGCCAGAATCTTCGGGCTGCCAATAGCCACGAAGACCGAAGGCGTGCATCGGATGGCCAAGATCCTTGGCTAAAGGTGTTGAATAACCCATCGCAGCTTTTGCACCGCTGCTGGTTTCAATGCATCGGCCTCTAGCGTTTTCTACAGCACAGTGCTGGCCTGCATTTTTCAGCGAATAAAGCGCTGAAACATGCCACTGGCGATTTCCGTAGCCCACTTGGCTTAAGAAGTAAGCATCGGTGTTTTCACCGAACATGCCTTCTTTAGGGTCGCTCTTGGCACCGTCGCCGCCGTCGGCTACGTAGTTAGCAGCAATGTTTAAAGCTGCTTCACCTGGATCAACGTCTTGACGCCACTGAAGACCGAAGCCTTGGCCTGTGCTTGCACCCAAGACAGAACCGTATCCACCAAGCTTGAATGCTTTGAGGATGGGCTTGTAGCGCGTTGGTGTCTCGATCATGTAGTAGTTCTCAACCAGCGCACCAATGGTGGCGGTGAACTCAGAACCGATCGGGAACGTATACCAGAGCTTGTCAATTTTCAGGGTGTTATCCCCTTTCTTGGCGTCAGCCAGGTAGGAATCTGTTTGTGTCCAGACGTTCGCCATGTTGCCCGCGCGCAGACGGGTATACAAGCGATCCTTGCCGGTGAAGGATGTGTTCAGGTTGAGTGTGTAGCGGTACGACATGTTGGTGCCGTCGCTGTTGCAATCACCGCCCTTGTTGTTGCACTTGTTGCGGTCTTCGTATGTGACAGCGCCAAGGAAGAAATCGGCTTGGCCTTGCAACTTGGTGGTGGTGGAGAACTGGGTTGCTTCCAGTTCGCCAACACGAGCTTCGAGGCCGTCAACGCGTCCGCGGAGGATGGCGAGCTCGGTTTCGAATTCTTCAAGAAGGCGACGCAGTTCGTCGGTGACTTCAGTGATGCGGTCGAGACATGCGTTCAGCAGTGCTGCAGCCTCGTAACGGGTCATCGCCCGGTTGCCGCGGAAGGTGCCGTTGGGGTAACCAGCGACGCAGCCGTACTGCTCAACCAAGTTGCTGAGCGCCTGATAGGCCCAGTCAGTTGGGTAAACGTCGGAGAATTGGGTAACGCTGGTGACTTGATCGGCAGAAGCCGCATAGTCAGAAACGCCGTTGATGTTGAGCTCGGCGGCATTGGCGCCGGAGGCCAGAAGGCCCAGGGCGGCAGGAGCCACCAGCATTTGCTGGAAAAGCTTCATTGAATAGTTCCTCACACAGGAAGTGCCCAAAAACTTGGGCTTGATCATTTTGATTTGTTCAGAAGGTATTCGACGTAACAAAACCCCATAATTCAATGTTTCATTTGATCGTTCTTCAAGTTCCTTTTAGCGCTCCCAAGGCTCGCTATTCCCGCGGACACCGTGATGGATGTGCCGATTGATTCATCCTGAAGTGCTTTTCTTTCATTGGTCTGTGGCCCATTTTTATGCGAAGGCCAGGGTCTTGTAACTTAGGTATCGAGAACAGCAGTAGGAGTTGCTGGCTGAATGAACGCCTCCACAAATCCTAAAAATAATCTGACTAAGGTAAGCAAAAAAAAAGGCTGTAAAAAGTCCAAATGTTCAAAGTGGAAGGGTAACTCTTGTCGCTGTGGTCGGGATTAGTTCTGAATCTTTGACGACGAGTTCTTCTTTCATTTCATCGATCGAAATAATTCCCTTCTCCTTGAGTGCTCCGAGCGATCGGCTCACTGTTGACCTTGTCGTACCAATCATCTCTGCGAGTCGAGAATGAGATAGTAAGAATTGAAGCTTGTATCCTTCTTGGGTTCTTTTTCCAAGCCTGATAATTAAAAGTCGGAGTAAAGACTTGAGCCGATCTTCTGATTTGATCGGATGTCTTACTGTATAAAGTCTAAAAATCCATTCCTGGAGAAAGTCATCGTTGGAAGTATGGGCTTTTTGTTCATTGTTGATCTTGATAATACAGTCTGTTATCGCTTCGATTTGTAGATTTTGTGAGTCGGGATGGCAGAATTTGCAGTCATCTAATGAAGACATAAGCGCAACCGTGATTTCCGGATGGCTTTCATTTTCAATGGTCGATAATCGGATTATTCCTTGCTCGGCAACGATTGTTGTTGGCCAATTGTGATTTGGCTTGGTCAGAATGAGTCTCTGTCCTGCTTGCAGTGAGCACGGCTTGGGCTGCCCCTTGCGTTCGCCTCCGCTTGTGCTTATTGCCATTCGTGCTTGTTGCAATTGATACGTAGTGAGGTGTCATCAGTGCCTGAGCCAACTCTTTCTTGTGCCATTAATGTCTTTGTTAATTGATGTCGTCTTGGATGGTTATATCACGACTTGCTTTCCCTTTGCTTTTTGTGATTGTTGTTTCGACGTTCTGTTGGGTTAGATCTGAGTCGTTTCGTTTTGCCTCAAGCTCTAGCGATCAATCGTCTTGCCGGTTATCCATAACACCTGTGATAAATCGACTTGTTTAAGTAGCTCCATGTGCTCATTTGTTAGTGCTTGAGCGGTCTCGTGATCTCCGGCTAAGGAATGCATCGATATTGTGCTGAGACACCAATTTCTAATGTCTGTTAAATGATGTGTTCTTGCAAAAGAACGTTCATGTTCTGAGATTTTCATTGGTTATTCATACTTGATTTCAATCATTGCTTTGGCTGAGTTTCCGAGCCTTTTAAATCTTGCAGATGCTCGTGATATTTGTTGCTACTCCTTCGCTGGAATTGTTTTTACCGGTTAGCTGAGTTCGGCACCTGGATATCCTCTGGGGGTCACCATGCGTCCATCCTTGCTGTAACTGCTGCTGTTTCCGACCAACACCACTGTGAGCATGTCGATCTGCTCTGGGTTGACCTCGCCAAGAGTGGTAAGTCGAATCTGCTCGTTGTCTCGGCCGAGTTGCCGAGCGATCGCCACAGGGGTTGAACGTTCTCGATGTTCAAGCAAGATCTCCGTTGCCCTTCCGAATTGCCAGGCCCTTCCTTTTGACCGTGGGTTGTAGAGAGCAATCACGAAATCTCCGAGCCCTGCTCCTTGGATCCGTCGTTCAATGACGTCCCAGGGCGTGAGTCGATCGCTGAGGCTGATCGTGCAGAAGTCGTGCATTAGTGGTGCGCCGCTTTTTGCCGCCGCCAGTTGCAGTGCTGAAATGCCTGGGTGCATTTGGAAATGAGGCCGAGTGGCCTCTGGTTTTTGAAGCCAGAGTTCGAGGGCGAGACCTGCCATGCCGTAAATCCCACTGTCTCCTGAGGAGATCAGAGCAACTTTTGCTCCTTGGCTTGCCAGTTCGAGTGCTTGCGAACATCGATCCCACTCCTTGGTGAGTTGTCCATCGAATCGAATTTGATTCGGCCGTCGTAGGGGTTCCAGCAAATCGAGATACAGCTCGTATCCCACCCAGGCTGTGCAGCGTCTCAATGCGCTGGTGGCATCACCACTCATCAAAGCTGGATCTCCAGGACCACTTCCAATGAGATGGAGTTCTCCGCGATGCGGAGCCATTGGCACCGCACTCTCCGCAATGGCAATCGTGACGGCTCCTTGCTCCGACTCATGCGCATGGTGAATGCGTTTGCTCTGACGGAGTGTTCCGCTACCCCCTGCTGTGAGAAGAGCAGCTGCTTCGGCCACGGATGCTGTGCCCATTTCCTTTTGCACTGCCTCAGACGGAGTTGGAACAGGAATGACTGCTAGTTGTTCAGCCTTGTAAGTGCGTAATGGCCAGTCGTAGTCATGGCAAAGATCGAGTAGTGCCGGCTCATCTGCCTTGCGATCTGCAGTTGCTAATCCGGCAATCGCTTCGATGGCGAATCCCGCGTCATTAAGCGATTGGCCGATCGCTCGATGGATGAGGCTTTTGCTCGTGTTGCGTTCGCAGCCCAAGCCGATCCAAAGCGTCGGCGGATGCCACGAGCAACCGCTGTGTTGTTGGGGGCCGATGGAAAGGTCGCAATGGCCTGTTTCAACGAGATCGACCCTGGATCGCACAGAAGTTTTCAGCCAATGTTGTGGACCGCTGGTTTGTCTGATTTGTAAGACCTTTTTGTTGGCTTGATCTTTCATCAGTTGCCGCCAAGCTTCCACCGTTCCGCTGCGGCGCCAACCCCAGCCTTCTCCAAAACAGTCGATTGGAATGCGTTGCTCGTGGGAGCAAGCGCCTGTGATCACGGCCGTTCCTCCTATTTTCGCGGCTATTTCCAGCGCGCGTTGATCGGCCCCACTGCTATGGCCACCAAGCAGTGGGATCACGTAGTCCCCTTTTGGATCAAGAACCAATACCGCAGGGTCGATGCTTTTTCCTTGAATCAGGGGAGCAATCAACCGAGTGACGGCTCCGATCGCCCCCACCACAAGCACTCCTTGGCCGGATTGCCATTGATGGGCAAGCTCAGACTTCAGATCGGCATCATGCGGAATGACGCGTTGGATGTGGCCTTGATCAGCGAGTCGTTGTAGGAGGGCGTCGCTGCTTGAGGAAAGGCCAAAGCCCGCAAACTCGACATCAGAAGTAGTAGTCAGGGCTTCAGGACCTGTTCAGGGCTTGCGCAAGCTGCCGTCATCATTCAGCAACTCTCGTGCTGATCCTCCCAGGCGACTGGTCGGAATGAGGCGCTCTTCTGATGCAGAAGGAACAGGCATGGATGGTTTTTCACTGATCGGAGGTGGAGCTTGATCGTCTGCTGACCTTGGAGCCTTTGATATCGAATCTTTTGCTGCTGGCTCAGTTGCTGTTGGCTCCGGTGGGGGAGCGATCTCTTCGTTGGCGACGTCAGGCTCTTGTTCGAAGTCGGATTGCTCGGTGTCGTCTGTTGTGTCCTGCGCATCGACCAACGCCTCAGTCTTCAGTCTTGGGGTTGGGTTCGATCCCATGGGGACCATGGCCCCATCACTGGGCCCATCGTCGGTCTTTTCCACTTTTTCGGACTTTGACTTTGGAGCAGCCTTTGCCTTTGGCGAAGCTATGGCCTCGTCTTCGTTGAGCAATTCAGTCAGGCTTTCCGCCGTGACAACTGGCTGGTCTTGGTCTTCTGGTTTTGTTTCCTTCTTCGCTGTTGGCTCAGCCTTTGACTCTGCAGCAGCCTTTGCCTCTGGTACCAAGTCTGCGGCGGGTATGAGAGGTGTTCCGCTGAGCCGCGCGAGCTCTTCCTCCGTTAAGCGTGCTTTTAGCCACGTTGGGGGTGCCGTTTTCTTGCCCGATTGATGGATCAATTGGTTGTTGAATTCTGGTGTGATCGGTTCGCCGACTCCGTTTAAAAGCTCCATTTGCACCAAGCTCCCAGCGCTGGAGGCGGAGCCCTTCAGCCAAAGGGCATCTTGCTGATCCACTAAAAAACTGTCGCCATCCACGCTGAGCCGCAGCCTCCAGCGACCGTCACCATCCCGCAAGTTTTGGAGCGGAGCATTCCAGATGATCCAGTCCAAAAGCAAGGGTTGGACGGCTGGATTGTCCGAAGTTGTCACGGGAACAAGCCATGGCGCGTCGTTCTCCGGCTGTGTACCTTCCACCCGTTGCCATAGGTGGAATCGTCCTTGGAGATTTGCTCCGGGATTTTTGACGGCTTCCCCCCAGGGATATGCAGCCCAGGCGCTGAACCGATGGCTCCCAGCAGAGAGGCCGTCGATTTGAAGACGTACGCGATTCCCTTCGAGTGAGTCCAGCCGACGTTGCGGTTGATTGTCGATTTGAACCACCACGTGAGGCCCAAGACCAAGTTCGAGATCACGGCTGACTGGCCAGTCCCTCACGTCCAGGACGAAATCGACGCTATCGGCGTTGATCACACTGTCGTCAGTTGGGCTTACGAGACGCAGGTTTGGTTGATATCGCTGCAGCTTTTCGCGCAGTTGTTGCACCGCACCAGGGGGGGCAACCTCCTGTAACCGTCCCGACGGTGATTGGCTCGATAAGGATGTTTCTTGATGACTGCCCCTTTGGAGCGGCCAGCTTGGAAGGGCCAAGCCTTCGACTGGCATGCCTGTGATGAGCAGCATCGCCATCAGCAACCCCATGATTGGCATCAGGCCCGGGCGTGACATGGAGGGTCAGTGCAGTGGGTTCATTTTGACGGGCGGGACGCCATTGAAAAGAGTTGTTGTTAAACAGGGTGATTAATTGCACTGAATTGTGTGAAACAATTGCTTCTTTTCTCGATTTAGCTTGCTTATTGGGGTTCTACAGAGCCCTGTCACTGACTGGTGAACAGCAGGATTGAACCTTTGTAACTCAGGCGGGGAATGGTCATCGTCTGCCCCTATGCTTTTTTCAGCGGTCCCCTCTTTGGGGCCCCTGCTTCAGTGCAGTAAAGGGGTTTCGGCTTCCTTTAAGGCATTGACGCCCGGCCACGACTCCCTTGCGGAGCTGTGCTCGGGGCCCCGACGAGCTTCGGTTCGCCGGAGGGGTGGCCCACCACCTCGATCCCGTCCCTCGAGGAACGACTCGATGACCATCAGCCCACCTGAACGTGGGAGTGACGCGAAGAGCCAGGTCGAAAAGGTTGACAATCCAGCAACCTTTGAATTGTTCGGCAAGCCCGGACATTTCGACCGAGCCCTCGCAAAGGGTCCCAAAACCACAACCTGGGTTTGGAACCTTCACGCCAACGCTCACGATTTCGACGCTCATACGAGTGACCTTCAAGAGGTCTCTCGGCGAATCTTCTCAGCCCATTTCGGCCATCTGGCCGTCATTTTCATCTGGCTGAGCGGCGCCTTCTTCCACGGCGCACGCTTCTCCAACTATTCCGGTTGGCTTGCAGATCCCACCCTCGTGAAGCCCAGTGCTCAAGTGGTGTGGCCGATCTTTGGCCAGGAAATCCTGAATGGTGACATGGGTGCCGGATTTAACGGCATCCAAATCACTTCAGGCCTCTTCCATATGTGGAGGTCTTGGGGCATCACCAGCGAAACCCAGCTCATGGCTTTGGCCATCGGTGCGTTGGTGATGGCCGGCCTCATGCTCAATGCCGGTGTTTTCCACTACCACAAAGCAGCACCAAAGCTGGAGTGGTTCCAAAACGTTGAGTCCATGCTGAACCACCACCTGGCAGGTCTGCTGGGTCTTGGCTCTCTGTCATGGGCTGGGCACTTGATCCATGTGTCCCTCCCCGTCACCAAGTTGATGGATGCCATTGATGCCGGCGAACCGCTGGTGTTAAACGGCACCACCATTGCTTCGGCGGCCGACATCCCCTTGCCCCATGAGTTCTTTAATCAGGACTTGTTGGCGCAGCTGTATCCAGGCATTGGTTCTGGGATTTCAGCCTTCTTCTCTGGTAATTGGGCCGCCTATGGCGACTTCCTTACCTTCAAGGGTGGGTTGAATCCTGTAACTGGAAGCCTTTGGATGACTGATATCGCCCACCACCATGTGGCGATCGCAGTGATGTTCATCGTTGCCGGTCACATGTACCGGACCAACTGGGGTATTGGTCACTCCATCAAGGAGATCCACGAAGGTCAGAAAGGCGATCCCCTTCTGTTCCCTGCACCCAATGGTCACGATGGGCTCTATGAGTTCATGACCACCTCCTGGCACGCCCAGTTGGCAGTGAACCTGGCGATTGGTGGATCAGTGAGCATCATTGTTGCTCAGCACATGTATGCGATGCCCCCGTATCCATACATCGCTATCGATTACCCCACCCAGATCGGTTTGTTCACCCATCACATGTGGATTGGTGGCTTCTTGATTGTTGGTGGTGCGGCCCACGCCGCGATTGCCATGGTTCGTGATTACGACCCTGCAAAACACATCGACAACGTGCTCGATCGCGTGCTCAAGGCCCGCGATGCGATCATCAGCCACCTCAACTGGGTGTGCATCTGGCTTGGAGCCCACAGCTTCGGCCTCTATATCCACAACGACACCATGCGTGCCCTGGGGCGTCCCCAGGACATGTTTAGCGATCAGGCGATTTCAATTCAGCCGATCTTTGCTCAGTGGATTCAAAACGCACACGCGGCCGCGGCGGGTAGCACTGTGCCCAACGCTCTTGCTGGCGTGAGTGAAGTGTTCAACGGTTCTGTTGTCGCTGTCGGCGGAAAAGTCGCGGCTGCTCCAATGCCTTTGGGCACCGCTGATTTCATGGTGCACCACATTCATGCCTTCACGATTCACGTGACGGTGTTGATCTTGCTGAAGGGTGTTCTGTATGCCCGTAGTTCCCGTCTGATTCCAGACAAGGCGAACCTCGGCTTCCGCTTCTCTTGCGACGGCCCTGGCCGTGGCGGTACATGTCAAGTGTCGGCTTGGGACCACGTGTTCCTTGGCCTGTTCTGGATGTACAACTCCCTGTCGATTGTCATTTTCCACTTCTCATGGAAGATGCAAAGCGATATTTGGGGGACGGTGAATGCGGATGGTTCTGTTGCGCACATCACCAACGGAAACTTTGCGCAGAGCGCCATCACCATCAATGGTTGGCTGCGTGATTACCTCTGGGCTCAGGCCGTACAGGTGATCAACAGCTATGGATCCTCCACCAGTGCCTACGGAATCATGTTCCTAGGTGCGCACTTCATCTGGGCGTTCAGCCTGATGTTCCTGTTCAGTGGCCGCGGCTATTGGCAGGAGTTGATTGAGTCCATTGTTTGGGCCCACAACAAGTTGAAGGTGGCTCCCGCCATCCAGCCCCGTGCGCTTTCGATCATCCAAGGCCGTGCAGTGGGTGTTGCCCACTACCTCTTGGGTGGTATTGCGACCACTTGGGCCTTCTTCCACGCCCACATTCTTGTGGTCGGCTGACCTCACCTGACCTCTCCCTCTATGGCAACGAAATTTCCTTCGTTCAGCCAGGGTCTGGCCCAGGACCCGACAACCCGCCGTATTTGGTACGGGATCGCCACGGCTCACGACTTCGAGAGCCATGACGGAATGACGGAGGAGCGGCTTTACCAAAAGCTCTTCTCCACGCATTTCGGCCATCTCGCGATCATCGGCCTGTGGGTTTCGGGAAACCTGTTCCACATCGCCTGGCAGGGCAACTTCGAGCAGTGGGTCGCCGACCCGCTGCACGTGCGCCCCATCGCTCACGCAATTTGGGATCCCCACTTTGGTCAAGGCGCCATTGACGCCTTTACCCAAGCTGGTGCTTCCTCCCCAGTGAATATTGCCTACTCAGGCCTTTATCACTGGTTTTACACGATCGGCATGACCACGAATGCCGAGCTGTATCAAGGATCCATCTTCATGATGATCCTGTCGGCTTGGGCCCTATTCGCTGGTTGGTTGCATCTGCAACCCAAGTTCCGTCCTTCTCTTGCATGGTTCAAAAACGCTGAGTCGCGTTTGAACCATCACCTCGCTGTTCTCTTTGGATTCAGCTCCATTGCTTGGACCGGTCACCTGGTTCACGTGGCGATCCCTGAGTCCCGTGGTCAGCACGTCGGTTGGGACAATTTCCTCAGCGTGATGCCTCATCCCGCAGGACTTGGCCCGTTCTTTACCGGCAACTGGGGTGTGTACGCCCAGAACCCTGATTCCATGAATCAGGTGTTCGGAAGTGCAGAAGGATCTGGTACTGCGATTTTGACCTTCTTGGGTGGTTTTCACCCTCAAACAGAAGCTCTTTGGCTCACGGATATTGCCCATCACCATTTGGCGATTGGTTGCTTATTCGTGATTGCCGGTCACATGTACCGCACCAATTTCGGTATCGGTCACTCCATTAAGGAGATCCTCGAGACCCACAATCCCCCCAAGGGCACTCCTGGGGACTTGGGTGCTGGCCATAAAGGCCTGTACGACACCATCAACAACAGCCTTCACTTCCAGTTGGGCTTGGCCCTCGCCTCTCTTGGCGTGGTGACCAGTTTGGTGGCGCAGCACATGTACGCGATGCCGTCGTATGCCTTCATCGCGAAGGACTACACAACCTCGGCAGCGCTCTACACCCACCACCAGTACATCGCCATCGCTTTGATGTGCGGTGCCTTCGCTCACGGTGCGATCTTCTTCATTCGTGATTACGACCCCGAAGCCAACAAGGACAACGTCCTGGCTCGGATGCTCGAACACAAGGAAGCGATCATTAGCCACTTGAGCTGGGTATCTCTTTTCCTCGGGTTCCATACCTTGGGCCTCTACGTCCATAACGACGTTGTTGTTGCCTTCGGTACACCTGAGAAGCAGATCCTGGTGGAGCCCGTGTTTGCCCAGTTTGTTCAAGCCGCTTCCGGTAAAGCGATCTATGGCTTTGACGTGCTGCTCTCCAATGCTGGAGGCGCTGCTGCCAATGCCAATGCCGCTTACATGGACGGTTGGATGGGGGCAATCAATGGCAACACCGATGTGTTCCTGCCGATTGGCCCTGGTGACTTCCTTGTGCACCATGCCATCGCTCTTGGTCTCCACACCACAACCCTCATCCTTGTGAAGGGTGCGTTGGATGCCCGTGGTTCCAAGCTGATGCCAGACAAGAAAGACTTCGGCTACTCCTTCCCTTGTGATGGCCCTGGCCGTGGCGGTACCTGCGACATCTCAGCTTGGGATGCGTTCTACCTCGCGGTGTTCTGGGCTTTGAACACGGTGGGTTGGCTCACCTTCTACTGGCACTGGAAGCACCTTGCGATCTGGTCTGGCAACGTTGCTCAGTTCAACGAGTCCAGCACCTATCTCATGGGTTGGTTCCGCGACTACCTGTGGCTGAATTCCTCCCAGTTGATCAATGGGTATAACCCCTTTGGCAGCAACAACCTTGCCGTTTGGTCTTGGATGTTCCTGTTCGGTCACCTGGTATGGGCGACAGGTTTCATGTTCCTGATTTCCTGGAGAGGTTATTGGCAGGAACTGATTGAGACCATCGTTTGGGCTCATCAGCGCAGCCCTATCGCCAACATGATGGGTTGGCGTGATAAGCCAGTGGCTCTCTCGATTGTCCAGGCAAGGGTTGTGGGTCTTGCTCACTTCTCGGTTGGTTACGTACTCACCTACGCGGCCTTCCTCATAGCCTCGACCTCAGGCAAGTTCGGTTGATCTATATCAGTTCAACGGTCTGATTTACGAGTCGTTCCTCGATAACGAACCCGTCCGATTCATCGGGCGGGTCTTTTTTTGTGCTTGTGATTCCGTTGAAATCTGTCCGCCAACTGCCTCTCATCAGTGGTAACTAGCTATCTTGGGAAGAAACACTTTTGTTCCGATCTGATTAGCCAAAAACCGATATCATCTGCGTTGTTCACCACTAAGACAACCCTTACGCTCAGTTGTCGTGAAATAATTGGTTGTGCGCCGTCGGCATTGATGCGCCGTATTCGATTACAACAAGTGTGCGAAGTGCTTTGGAATCACTTCGCGAGTGCGTATCGCGATCTTTTTGCGGAGGCACCGCGTACGACTTTGTTGGCATCGCGTTAATCGATATTGTTGATCGACCGAATAACTATGTGCATGTCGGCCTCACTGATCGAGCAAGCACGGTCCTAAAAGAATGGCTCACAGCTATGTCCAGCAACTTGGAATTTGATTTATTGAGCTGGTTTCCTTTTGATCAAGAGATAGGCCGCTGGAACCACGAATAGCGATAGCCAGGTCGACATCAGTAGCCCGCTGAACACGACGGTTCCGATGCTGATACGGCTTGCAGAGCCACTGCCGCTAGCCATCAGAAGAGGTAGAAATCCCACTAAGGATGTCGTTGCAGTGAGCAGGATTGGCCGCATCCGATTGATGGCAGATTCAAGGATTGCATCTTTGATTTTGATCCCTTGAGCAAGTCTTTGATTGGCAAATTCGACAATTAAAATGCCATTTTTAGCGGCCAAGCTGATTAAGACAAGGAGACCCATTTGCCCATACACATCAAGTGGTAATCCCCTGAGTTTTAATCCGATCAGTGCCCCCATGAGTGCAATTGGCACCGTGAGTAAAATGATGAATGGATCAATGAAGCTCTCATAAAGTCCTGCCAGTAGTAGATATACAACCAACACTCCCAGGCTGAACAGCATCCAGGTGACGCTCTGGGCTTTTTGTTCTTCTTTTGCAAGGCCAGTAAAGGCCAGGCCAATATTGTTCCCTCCGATCTGGTCGCCTGTTCGTTTCAATATTTGAATGGCTTGGCCACTACTTATCTTTTGCCCTGGTACAGCAGTAATTCGAATGGCACGATTTAGACCGTAATGGCTAATGCTGTTGGCACCTTCTTCACGGGTTAATTGAGCAACGGATGCAACTGAGATCAGCTCTCCTTGGCGATTCCGCACCATCAAGTTGCTGAGATCAGCTGGACTATTGCGTTCGTCTCCTTCTAATTGAACGTAAATACTTCGAACACGTCCACCTTCATAGGTGTCGTTCACATAGCGGCCCCCGATAGCGGTGCCGATTTCACGCAATGTGGCCCCATAGTCCAGATCAAGGGCAGCGGTTAAGTCGCGGTCAAGCTCAAGCCGCCAGCGTGGCGATGACGCATCAAATCGAGTACCAATCCGTTCAAACCGACCACTGGCTTGCGCTGTAGCGATGAATCGTTGAGCCACCGCTTCAAATTCCGGAAGACTCAGCTGACCACCGCTGCGATCCAACAACTCCACCACCAAGCCCGATTCGCTGTTGAATCCGCGAACGGTGGGAGGCGTCGTCACGATCACGCGAGCGGAGGAGATCTGGCTTCGAATCGCCTGCGAAAGGCGACGTTGAATCGCTGCACTGCTTTGGTTGGGCTGGTTTCGCTCCTGGATGGGGGCTAAACGCAAGTAGAAGGAGCCACGGTCTTCGCCGCTTTGTCCAAATGAATTTCCTGCGTAAAAGTTTCCGGTTCTGATCAGGGGATCTTTGGCAACGATGGTTCGGATTTGGTCCATCACCTTCACCGTGCGTTCCAGGCTCGCTCCCTCGGGCAGCGTGAAGTAGCCGCGGATTTGGCCTTGATCTTCATTGGGGATAAACGACGTGGGAATCGTGGCTAATCCCGCAGCGGTGCCGATCAAGCCAATCGCGACGAAGACAGCGAGAAGTTGGCTGCGTTTCAACCAGTGCCTTAGAAGTCGTTCGTACAGCGTTTGCAGGCGCGCCATCCCGCGCTGCAACCCCGCGCTAATACGTTGGATCGGGTTTGGCAGTCCTCCGCTCCATGTCCCCAGAACTCTCGCCGTTGCCATCGGCGTGAATGACAGCGCGTTGAGGGTGGAAAACAAAATGGCCCCGCCAATGGCCAAGGCGATCGGTTGATAAAGCCGGCCAATTGATCCTGGGATGAGAAGCACTGGAATAAACACGGCCGCCAGAACGAGTGACGTGGCGACCACTGCGCTGGCAAGCTCGGCCATGGCATGTTCTGCCGCTTGCTGCGGGGCCTCGCCCCGTTCGATGCGGCTTGCGATGTCTTCCGTGACGACAATCGCGTCGTCGACCACGATGCCGGTGGCCAGCACAAGGCCGAACAGGATCAAACTGTTGAGTTCCGATCCGCTGAGTCGGACCACAACCAGGCTGCCCACCAAAGCAACCGGAACGGCAATCCCTGGAATCATCGCTAGACGCCAGCGTCCAAGAAACAACACCAGAACGAGCAACACCAGAATCACGGCGTCGCGCAAGGTGCTGAGCGTGCGGTCGAGGTTGTCCTGCACCGTGTCAGCCACGTCCACGATCAGCGACAGTTCCACACCCGGTGGAAAGTTCGATTCCAATTGTTGGAGTTGATCTTTGATCGATCGACTCACCTGCAGAGCGTTGGCTCCGTCCCGCTGATAAAGACCGACAGCAACCGAACGTTCGCCCTGGAGATTCATGGCGGTCCGGCCATAGCTTTTCTGTCCCAGCACCACCCGACCGACATCTTTGAGTCGGAGTAGTCCTCCGTTGTCGAATCGACGCAGCACGAGATTCTCAAAGTCGTCTTGGCTGCGAAGGCGTCCTTCTGCTTCGACGGGAAGGCTGATCAGTTGTCCAGTTGGTGCCGGTGATGCACCGATGCTTCCAATCGCTGCCAGGACATTTTGTTCCGCGAGTGCCTGAGTCACGTCTGTGACAGTCAGCTTCGCTTGCTCCAATCGCTGGGGATCTAACCAAATCCGAAACGACAGCTCACTCCCGCCGAAGACAACGACATCCCCGACCCCCGGCGTAGTGAGGAGAGATTCCCTCAGTGATTGATCAAGCCATCCCGTGAGGAATGTTGGTACGTATTGATCCGGCGGATGACTAAATCCCAGGATCATGAGTAAGTCGTTCGATGAGCGTCGAACCTGTAGGCCTTGTCGACCAACAGCCGTTGGTAAACGGCGTGTCGCCAGGCTCACTTCGTTTTGAACCTTGATCGCATTCAGCTCGGGATCCCCGGAGCTGAACCGCAGGCTGATACTTGCGCCGCCTTGCCGGCTGGTGGAGCTGATGCTTTCAACTCCTTCAAGACCATTGAGCTGCTGCTCTAAGACAGCCGTAACGCTTTGCTCAACGACGTCTGGGGAGGCCGCAGGGAAGCTTGCGCTCACGCTCACCCTTGTCGGCGCAAGTTGAGGAAGATCCTCGAGGCCAAGTCCCAGCAAGGAGGTCAGCCCAGCCAAAAGAATGAGCAGGCTGCACACCACCGTGAAAACGGGGCGCCGCAGGAAGGGCTGAGAGATCGACCGCATCCTGGACGATTCAGAGATGGAGAGGACCTTTCAATGAAAACCCCCCGAAAAGCATCATGTGCATTTCAGGGGGTTGAGTTTATGAAATGGTTGAGAGATGGGTGGCGTTAACCAACACTCCAAACGCCAGCAGCGATGTTGAACAAGTCTTGAACATGAACCGTGCTGCACAGGAACCATGCAAAGACGGCTCCACCGCATCCGCCTAGCCAAAAACCACTGGTGAAGTCTGCCCAACCTGTCCGGGTGAACAGATCAGACGGAGGGTTGTTGACAGTGACGTCTGAGGGCGGAATGTGGGGCTGTTTCCCGGGCTGGTTGTAGAGCAGGAACAGCAGGGTGAGGATATGAACGGCTCCAATGGCCGCTAAAACACCGGCGGTGTCTTGGAATTCCGTCGCCCGAAGCGGGCCACAGATTGTGAAGGGGCCGTAGAGCAAGTAACCAAAAGCAGCACCTGTTTCGAGGCCGCGGAAATTTGGTGAAATTCCTTCGCGGTACAAGGGCAGGTTGTTGATCAGGCCTTTGATGAAATAGCCGCTGTTAACCGGTGTGGCGAGATTGCCGACACAGGGATCAGAGGCAGGAGTGACAGTCATTGAAACGAATGCTGAGGGTTTGGGGCGATCCGCAACCTGCGGTCACTCGGCAGCGGTGATCACTCGACCAACGAGGACGATGAACACTGCGGGAAAAACGATTCCGGTCATGGGCACGAAAATCGCAGGCAGCCAGGCAGCAGCGAATTCTCCAGTCATGTCGAGGCCAAAAGCTTCGCGTTTACTGTATAGATCACCGATCGAACGGCTTCTCTTTAGCCGTAACGGCGACATAAAAGTCAATCCAAATGCAGAACGTTCTCGTCCCTGGTGCTGTTGGTTTGCTCGCGGTTTTTCTTTGGCTGCAACGGAAGCCGGTCAAGCCAATGCTGTCCAGCACTGACGCCAGCGCCGTTGCTCAGCTCAATCGCACGCAGCTTGAACTGGTCATTGAAACCGAGCAGAGCTCAAAAACAAAAGGCGATGAATTGTCTGATTGGACGCCTCCAGTCACCGTTCAAGAGACCATCAGCCTTCAACAAGCCTTGCGTTTTGGGATGAATGCTGGCCCAGAGGAGCGGCTTTTGGCCGTGCGTCAGGCCGCACGTTGGGGGCATCGATCTGTCCTTCCGCTGTTGCGCCGAGCCTTGCGCGACTGTGACCCGCGGGTTGTGGAAGCAGCGGCTCTGGCCATGGAACCTTTCCGCTCCTCACCACACCGCAAGGTGACTCAGGCGTCCCGTCCGCCCCGCAACGTTTCACGGATGCGGTAGATCGGTCGATCCTGACTTTCGTGATACGTCCTGATTTGAAGTTCGCCTAAGAGTCCGAAGCAGAACAGTTGGATGCCCGCCAGTCCAAGCACTACAGCAAGGGTGAGTAAAGGCCTGTTGGCGATATCACCCCCCATCAGTTTCACCGCCAGCAGATAGCTGCTGGCCACGAGGCTCAACAGGATGGCAATCAGCCCACCGAAGCCAAAGACGTACATCGGCCGGGTTAGGAAACGCTTCATGAACCACACCGTGAGCAGATCCATCAGCACGCGGAAGGTGCGGTCGATGCCGTACTTGCTGCTGCCGAACTGACGGGCTCGGTGGTTCACTTTCACTTCCGTGATACGAGCACCCTCGATGAAGGCCAGGGCTGGCAGAAATCGGTGCAGTTCCCCATAGAGACGCATGTCGGAGAGCACGTCCCGGCTGTAGGCCTTGAGTGAACAGCCGTAGTCATGCAGGCGCACCCCCGTGACACGCCCGATCAGACGATTGGCGATCTTGGAGGGGAGCTTGCGTTGCAATGCGGCGTCCTGGCGTTGGTGCCTCCAACCGCTGACAAGGTCGTATCCCTCACGCAGTTTGGCCAGCAGCATCGGGATGTCGGCTGGATCGTTTTGTAGGTCGCCGTCCAGGCTCACGATCACCTCTCCCTGGGCCACATCAAAGCCAGCGGCCATGGCGGCGGTTTGTCCGTAGTTTTTACGGAGCACCACCCCGACGAGCTCAGGGATGTCTCGGCTTAAGCGCTCGAGCACCTCGGCAGTGCGGTCACTGGAGCCGTCATTCACCAGGACAAGTTCGAAGCGTTCGCCGCTCGGACGGAGCGCCGCCAGCAGTTGCTCTACGAGGTGAGGCAAGCTTTCCTCTTCGTTGTAGAGGGGCACCACCACCGATAGGTCTAGGGGTGCACTCATGCCGGTTGCCTTGTTGGAGATTTCAACTTAATCGGCGACTCCCGTGGATTTTGTGGGGATCCGAGCTGGTTTTAAGCCCAAGCCTTGCCGTCATGGCAGCGCAAGACCCGTCCAGCCCCCCGAAGTTCGGCTCTGTAATGGCATGCCACTGGGTGCTTGTCCTGGGGGTGAAGGCTGTCGATACCAATGCCATTGCGGCCATGCTCTCGTCCAGAGCTATGGCGGTAGCGACCACCGCCAAGATGCAGTCCCACGTGGGTGCAGCGCTGGCGGCTGCCAAAAAAAATGAGATCCCCCGGTCGCAGCAAGTGGCACGATCCAGGCGTCACGGCAATGGGTTGGCAGAACTGCTCCTGTTGATAGGCGTCGCGTGGGATCCAGATCTGTTGGCTTGCGAACGCCATTTGCATCAGACCTGAACAGTCCATATTTGGTTCAGTGGTGCCACCCCACAAATAGGAATTGGGCTGTTGTTGAACGCGCTCGCTCCAGGCCAAAATGTCTGGTAAGCGTTGTTCAATCTCGGCTGCTGTGAGCAGCCTTGGTTGCCACGCTCCTCGCAGTTCTGCCTTGCCGATAACGGCCCCCTGATCAATCCAGCACTGGTATCCATCCTCGAGAAGCATCACCTGAAGGCGTGAAGCAACGATCTTGAGGATGCGAAAACTCCTCCCTGCATTGGCTTGGGTTGCTAAACCAGCTCCTGTGGCACGGGAATAACCATTCACATTTGATCGCAGGCGCCAACAGCTCTGGGTTTCCAGCAAGTCCGGAGCCAAAAGAGTGCCTAACGTCGCCATGGCCAGTTGCTCTTGCTATGGCGTTCTACCGTTTCGATCCCGCCATGGCTTTACGCCTGGAATCCGTGCTGGATGAACTGGATGCGCAAGGTCGCCCAGGACTCCGCAACAGCTTGGGGTTGACCTGGATTCGCTATGCGGATGCGAATCCAGAGGCCGGTGATGGATTGGGGGTGTCATGGAATCACCAGAAGCCCATCTATCCCGCCAGCGTGGTGAAGTTGTTTTATGCCGTGGCGGCGGAGCAGTGGTTGCAGCGCGATCTCATTCCCGATAACGATGAATTGGAACGGGCCCTACGGGAGATGATCGCCGATTCCAGCAACGATGCCACGGGTCTGGTGTTGGATTTACTCACTGGAACCACCAGTGGTCCGATGCTCCATGGGGAGGGTTGGCTGATGTGGCAGCGACAGCGGCATCTGGTGAATGAATGGTTAGAAACGTTGGTGTGGCCTGAGCTGGAACTGGTGAACTGTTGCCAGAAAACGTGGGGAGATGGGCCCTTTGGTCGCGAAAAAGCGTTTTATGGACACGACAACGCCAATCGCAATGCCTTAACGACTGCGGGAACTGCTCGCATGTTGGAGGCGGTCATGACCGGGGCGGTGGTGTCCCCTCCTGCTTGTCGTCGCTTACGGGCTCTGTTGCAACGCTCCCTCGATCCGGACCAGCGCCGCGCCGATCCCGAGAATCAGGTGGATGGATTTCTGGGTGAAGGCTTGCCTGATGGAGTGAAGCTTTGGAGTAAGGCGGGTTGGATGAGTCAAGCTCGCCATGACGCGGCCTGGTGGCAGGTGCCGGATCAACCGCCGATGTTGCTAGTGGTGTTCAGCTCAGGGCCAGACCATGCCAAAGACGAGCAGTTGCTTCCAGCCCTGGCCAGCGCCTTGTCGGCTTTTTCGGGCTAAAGGCTGACGTGAGGACTTGGGAGGTCATTCGACCTCTTGAATCACTCTTGGAACGGAGAGGGAGGGATTCGAACCCTCGACAAGCGTTGCCGCCTGTAACTCCTTAGCAGGGAGCCGCTTTCAACCACTCAGCCACCTCTCCAGGGGGCAGATTGATCCTATCAAGTGCTGGGCAATTGGTCAGACCTCAACGCGGGGCAGCCGATGCTTGAACCCGCAGAGAATTTCCCAAGGGATCGACTGGCAGCGGTCACTCCAGTTCTGCGGGGAGATTTCAACGTTTTGATCGCGTCCCAGAAGAGTCACGATGCTGCCGGGATGAAGCTCGGGTGCGTCGGTTGCATCGATCAAGAGCTGATCCATGGTGATCGCGCCCACTTGGGGGAGCCGTTTGTCGCGATGGAGCACCTGAATCTGCCCACTGAGGGATCGCAAAACACCGTCGGCATAGCCGATGGCGACGACAGCAAGGCGTCTGGAATTGGGGCTGATGTACTGATGGCCGTAGCTCACGCCAGTGCCGGCTTTGATCTCGCGGATCAGCGTCACCTTGGCGCGGACCGCTAGGGCGGATCGCAACGGCACGATGTCGCTCAAATGGTCCGCGGGTGCATGGCCGTACAGGGCAAGTCCCACCCTCACTAGGTCGTAATGCAAGTTCGGTTCCAATAAGGTCCCGGCCGAGTTGGCGAGATGACGGCACAGCCCAGTGCCCTGTTGGGGGAGGGTCTCGATCACGGACTGGAAGCGTTGCCGCTGCTGTTGCGTCACGGTGATATTGCGATCATCGGCGCAGGCCAGATGGCTGTAAATCCCCTTCAGATCTAAGTTTTTGAGGTGTTGGATGGCTTGAGTTGTTTCTGCACCATCGTCGAGTGCGCACCCCAGCCTGCTCATGCCCGTGTCGATTTTGAGCTGAACCTGGAAGCGTCGGCCGCTGTCTTCCGCCAGGGCATGGCAAAGCTTGGCGTCAGCAAGGCTGCTGAGGGTTGGCATGAGCTGCCACTCCAGGCAGGTCCGCAAGTCTTCGGGGTCGCAGAGATTGCTTAGGAGAAGGATTGGGGCTTTGAGGCCGGCCTGTCTGAGCTCTAATCCTTCCTGAAGTGTGGCCACGCCAAGACTGGCGGCCCCACCATCCAGCGCTGCGTTGGCCACGGTGACAGCCCCATGGCCGTAGCCATCGGCCTTCACCACGGCCATGAGCTCAGTCCCCGGGGTCAAGTGCTGGCATAAGGCGCCCGCATTGGCCTTAATCGCTGCCGGTGATACCTCCACCCAGGCTCGCTGGCGTGGATTTTGATCCGACATGACAACTGTGCTCGGGGCTACCGAGACAAACGTGGTGTGCCCAATAGCATGACGTTTATTCAGGGAGCTGGCATGGGCCAGGTTCTCGTTCTCAATGCGTCCTACGAGCCTCTAAACATCACGACCTGGCGAAGAGCCATGGTGATGATGCTGAAGGGAAAAGCGGAAAGTCTCGAACAGGATGAAAGTCGCGAAATTCGCAGGGGTACCCATCTCCCCACGGTGATTCGCTTGCGTCAATACGTGCGTGTTCCTTTCCGACAGGTGCCGCTCACCCGTCGCAATGTGTTTTACCGGGATAATCACTGTTGTCAGTACTGCGGCTGTTCAGGTGAGCCGCTGTCGATCGACCATGTCATTCCACGGAGTCGTGGGGGTCCCGACGATTGGGACAACATCACAACGGCATGTCTTAGTTGCAACG
Organism: Synechococcus sp. BL107; assembly: GCF_000153805.1. NCBI lineage: Bacteria > Bacillati > Cyanobacteriota > Cyanophyceae > Synechococcales > Synechococcaceae > Synechococcus > Synechococcus sp. BL107. The sequence goes on from NZ_DS022298.1 coordinate 726,445, forward strand.
TCCGTAAGGGGAATCGCACGCCTGGGGAAGCCGAGATGCCCTTGAAGCGTGTGCCCCGTCGTCCATTGAGCAGCCTGAGTTTTGAAGCGACACGCCAAATTCATGCCGGACATCACGGCGAGTGGGCCAAATATGTCATTGGGGCTTAGTTCGCTCAGTCGTCGGTTTCTTCGCTGAGTGCTTCCAGTTTTTGGCGTTGCTCTTCGGCAATGCAGGCTCCTATGAGATCCTCCAGTTGCCCTTGAAGAACTGGTTCAAGCGAGAAATTACGCCCCAGGCGGTGATCGGTTGTTCGGTTGTCTTTGTAGTTGTAGGTGCGGATTTTTTCAGAGCGATCGCCGCTGCCCACCTGGGATCGCCGGTCACTACTTTCGCGTTCAGCCGCCGCCGCCAGCTCCCGTTCGAGCAACTTGGCCCGAAGAATTTCCAACGCACGCTCTCTGTTCTGTAGTTGAGAGCGCTGCTGCGTACAGAACACGCGAATGCCTGTGGGCTTATGCAAGAGATCTACCGCCGTTTCGACTTTGTTGACGTTCTGACCACCGGCTCCGCCGGAACGGGCAGTACTGATCTCAAGATCTTTGGGGTCTAATTGCACTTCAACGGCATCGGCTTCTGGCATCACGGCCACCGTTGCGGTGGACGTGTGAACTCGTCCTTGGGATTCCGTTGCCGGAACGCGCTGCACACGATGAACCCCCGCTTCGAATTTCAGTTGACTGAAGACACTGGCTCCTTTTACAGACACGATTAGTTCTCGATAACCGCCGAGATCAGCTTCAGTACAGCTCAGCTGTTGCACTGACCAACCAAGTTTCTGGCCATAGCGTTCATACATGCGGGCTAGATCTCCGGCCCAAATACAGGCTTCATCGCCCCCCGCGCCGGCACGAATTTCCAACATCACACTGCGATCGTCGCGCGGATCACGGGGAAGCAAAGCCAGGGTGAGCCGTTGCAGCAAGGCGGCGTGTTGAGCCTCTAGCTCGCAAAGCTCGTTTTGAGCGAGTTCTTGCATCGCGGCGTCGCTTCGACTTTCCCGTAGAAGCTCCCGGGCATCGACCTGCTCCTGTTCTAATTTTTGGAGCGCTTCAAAATCGAGCACGAGCGGCTCCAGCCTCGATCGCTCTCGAGCAATCGTTTCAAGTCGCTTGGGATCATTGGCGACATCAGGATCAGCCAGCTGCCGCTCGAGGCTCCGGAAGCTGGCTGTAGCCGTTTGTAATCGGCTCGTCAGGGTAGAGGCATCCATGGCCCCGCCTCAGATTCAGGATTGGGCGTCGTCGTCTTTTTGCTTGGTGCTGCCCATGCCGTACTTCTTCATGAAGCGATCCACACGACCTTCGGTATCAAGGATTTTTTGGGTCCCGGTGAAGAAGGGGTGGTTGCCGCTCCAGACGTCAACATGAATTTCTGGCTGGGTGGCACCGGTGGTCATGACCACTTCGCCGTTGCAGATCACCTTGGCATCGGGATACCAGGTGGGATGAATGTCGGACTTAGGCATGGGAAAGGAAAAAAATCAGCGCTTGGAGAACTGAGGAGCTTTACGGGCTTTCTTCAGACCGTACTTACGGCGTTCCTTAGCGCGAGGGTCGCGGCTCAGGTGGCCTTCGGTTTTGAGGGGTTTGCGGTTGTCTGCGGATAATTCACACAGGGCCCGAGCGGCACCTTGCTTAATGGCACCGGATTGACCGGTTAAACCGCCACCGTGAACGTTCACAAGAACGTCGTACTCGGTGCTGAGTCCCAATGTTTCGAGGGGAGCTTTAACAGCAGCGATGTAAGCCGGGTTGTAGTTGAGGTAGTTATCTCCCGGACGACCATTGATGGTGATCGTGCCGTTGCCTGGAACGAGACGTACGCGAGCAACTGAGGTCTTACGACGACCAGTGCCCCAGTAGACGACGGAATTGCTGCTCATTTTGCGGTAGCTGAGGGGTTGAGCTGAAGGGGCTGGGGCTTTTGAGCCGAATGGGGATGCTCGGTGCCCTTGTAGACCTTGAGCTTGCGGAACATCTGGCGGCCCAAGGCGTTGTGGGGAAGCATGCCCTTGATGGCTTTTTCCACAATCCTTTCAGGGATGCGCTCCTGAAGGGATTCAAAGGTTTCAACCTTCATTCCACCAGGACGACCTGAATGGCGGCGGTAAAGCTTCTGCTGTGGTTTTTTCCCGCTGACTTGAATTTTTTCAGCGTTCACCACCACCACGAAATCTCCTGTGTCGAGATGAGGCGTGAAACTGGGGTTGTTTTTGCCGCGAAGAATTGAGGCGACCTCGGTTGCAAGGCGGCCAAGGGTCTGATTCTCAGCGTCCACCACATACCACTGGCGGTCGATCGAATCGATTGGAGGAAGGGAGGTCTTGTTCATCTCGCCGGCAGGCCGGTTCGGTGGTGCCCCGTCGTAGACGGCGGAGCTGTACAGGATGGTTTGGTCCATGACTGGACCAAACCGTGGATCAAAGATCGAGCTTACTCCCCAACAAACCCGCTCCTAGGAGCGGGAATGGTCGTCAGAGTTCTTGTTGCTCGTCCTTACTTAGCAAAACAAGGAGGATCCGGGGGTGGATCCTTCGTCGCCAGAGAAAACCACGGTTGGCAATCGTACCAGCCAGCTTCGCTAAAAATAGTCTCGGCATACCCTGCCCTTAATAGGCAAAGTCCCCTGGCAGGCGCGGCTTCCTTCACTTGGTCTCGACGCCGGTCCCTCCAGCGTTGCTCAAAGGCCTCCACGCTGAGGCGATGCTCGCCGACGGCAACGAGCTGGGCCATTAACAGCCGCACCATTCCATACAGAAATCCACTGGCTTGGATTTCCACGCGGATGAGGTCACCTTCGCGTTCCACCAGAACGTCCTGGATGGTTGTGCGTGAGTGGAGGCGTCGGCTTCCGGCGCGCATAAACGCGGCAAAATCGTGGAGGCCGATCATCCCCTCAAGGGCAACTCGCATGTTTTCTTCGTTGAGGCGATGGTGGTATCGGTGCCAAGTCCATGGGGTCAGGAACAAATTGGGTCGCCGACCGTTGTGAATGATGTATCGGTAACGCCGGTACACAGCGGAATAACAGGCATGCCAATCCTGTGGTCGCTCAACCGATTCACGCACCCGGATCGAAGCGGGTAGTCGGCCGTTTAGAGCAGGGGCCCACTTTGCAGCTGGAATGGGACCCGAACAGTCGAAATGCACCACTTGGGCTGCAGCATGAACACCCGCATCTGTCCGTCCAGCAGCAAAGCTCTGGATCGGTCTTAGGGGATCGAGTTGAGCAATCGCTGTTTCCAGAACGGCTTGCACACTCCTGGCGTTGTTTTGTCGTTGCCACCCACAAAAATCTGAACCCTCGTACTGCAGGCTGAGGGCAATCCTTCGGAGGATTGGCAGCTCAGGGGATGCAGACGAGGGTTCAGCGGTCAAAAGTCAGACCCTGACAGGGGTCAGGGCTATACCAATTCGATGATGGCCATCTCGGCATTGTCACCACGGCGGGGGACCGTCCGCGTAATGCGGGTGTAGCCACCTTTGCGCTCGCCGTAACGGGTTGGAGCTTTGTCGAACAGGGCGTGAACCAGCTGCTTGTCGTAGATGTAGCCGATGGCACGACGTCGGGACGCCAAGCTGCCGTCCTTGGCCAAGGTGATCATCCTTTCAGCTTCGTCGCGGAGAGCTTTGGCACGTGCCTTGGTGGTGGTGACCCGACCTTCCCGGATGAGTTGGGTGGTCAGGGCACGCAGCATTGCCTTGCGTTGGTCAGCAGGACGACCCAGCTGGGGTACTCGGCATTGGTGTCTCATGGTTCTGTCTGAGTCGAATTAATAGGGAAGAGCAGGCGGCTCAAATTAGGCCGAGGTGCGGCTTTGGGGGATAGAGATGCCGATGCGCTCGAGTGCTTCGATCACTTCGTCGGCGGATTTAGAACCGAAGTTCTTGATCTCGAGGAGATCCTCATAGCTGAAGCCCATGAGGTCAGACACGGAGTTGACCTGCGCGCGCTTGAGGCAGTTGTACGCCCGAACCGAGAGGTTCAATTCCTCGAGGGGAATTTGTGCTTCAGCTGAAGGTTCTGGCTCGACACCCACTTCTTCCACAAGGGTGACGGTCGCTAGAGGTTGGAAGAGCTCTAGTAGTTGATTGGCTGTTTGAGCAAGGGCATCGTCCGGAGTGATGGAGCCATCGGTGCAGATCTCAATCCGTAGGCGCTCGCGGGCTGAACCACCTTCTGCAACAGCTGTTTCATCAATATTGAAATTGACTCGTTTCACCGGCATAAACACCGCATCGATCTGCAGAAGATCAATGGCACTGGTGTCTTCGTTGTGTCGGTCGACCGGGCGATAGCCGATTCCACGCTCGACGTGAACTTCCAGTTCCAGGCTGTGTCCGTCTGCGACGGTGGCGATGGTGCGATTGCCATCGATGACCTGGACTTGAGAAGAAAACTGAAGATCGCTGGCTTTAACTTCAGCGGGACCAGCCACCACCAGACGTCCAATCTCGAGTTCTGCTGAACGGCTGTTCACCGACAGCTCTTTGCAGTTCAGCAAAATATCGAGGACGTCTTCACGAACACCAGGGACCGTGGCGTATTCGTGATTGACTCCGGCGATGCGAATCGCGGTCACGGCGCTGCCTTCAAGGCCGCCCATCAGGACACGGCGCAAGGCATTGCCCAAGGTTGTGGCTTGGCCACGCTCGAGGGGACCGATCAGGAAGACGCCGGTTTGGGCGCGATCCTCGGCGATTTGATGCTCGATGCGATCGATCTGGTACTGCAGCACGGTCTGAAGCGAGGTAGGGAAAGGAACCGGAAAGGCGAAATGGGTTCAGACGCGGCGGCGCTTAGGCCGGCGGCAACCGTTATGAGGTAGAGGCGTGACGTCTCTAATCAACGTGATCTCAAGGCCGGCGACCTGAAGGGCACGGATGGCAGTTTCACGGCCAGATCCTGGTCCGCGAACCAGGACTTCAATCTGACGCATGCCCTGTTCAAGGGCACGGCGGGCAGCAGCTTCAGCAGCTGTTTGTGCAGCAAAGGGAGTGCCCTTGCGAGCGCCCTTAAAACCACTTGCACCGGCTGACGACCAAGCGATGACCTCTCCGGCAGTGTCGCTGATCGAGACAATCGTGTTGTTGAAGGTGCTTTGGATGTGCGCAACGCCATTGGGGACGTTGCGTTTGGCCTTCTTAGGACCTGATTTTTTTGCAGTTTTGGCCATGGGCCGTTAGGAGACTAGGTAAAGGACGGAGGTGGATTACTTCTTCTTGCCAGCCACAGTCTTGCGAGCACCGCGGCGTGTACGGGCATTCGTGCGGGTGCGCTGACCGCGAACCGGGAGGCTCATCCGATGACGACGGCCTCGCACACAGCCGATGTCCTGTAGTCGCTTCAGGGCCATGCCCTCTTGACGACGCAAATCACCTTCGATGGTGAAAGCCTCGGTGGCACCACGGAGCTTCTGGACGTCGCCATCCTCAAGATCCTTGACCCTGATGTCGGGATTCACCCCCGCTTTGGCCAGGATGGCTTTGGCCCTTGTGAGGCCAATTCCATAGATATATGTGAGGGACACTTCAACCCGTTTGTCGCGGGGAATGTCAACGCCGGCGATCCGTGCCAAGGAGGTTCAATCGAAAGGGACAAAAGGCCTCCGGTGTATCGGAGGCATTGGACGGCAACTGAGCAAACACGGTGGATCGATCAGTTGTTGAGAAGAACGTTGGGAATTAGCCCTGACGTTGCTTGTGCTTGGGGTTGGTGCAAATGACCATGACCCGACCGTGGCGACGGATCACCCGGCACTTGTCGCACATTTTTTTAACAGAAGCGCGCACCTTCATTAGGCGTGGCTCTCCCAATTTCCAAACGACAAACTTACCATGCGGGTCAACTGAGAACTTTTGAGATTCGCTCAGTGATTTCCTCCACGGAACCCTCGGCTGGAACGCTGATGAGCAGTCCCTTGTTTTGGTAGTAGTTGATCAAGGGAGCGGTTTTGTCTCGATACACCTCGAGGCGGTTTCGGATCACGTCCTCATTGTCATCGGCACGGCCGCGGCTCAGCATGCGCGTGATGAGCACTGCATCGTCTAGCTCGAGTAAAACGACCGCTTCGATTGGTTGCTTGAGCTCACTTAGCAATGGTTCCAGTGCTTCAGCTTGTGGAACAGTGCGCGGGAAACCATCAAGCAGCCAACCCTCACCAGAGAGGGCTTTCATCTGACTTTCAACGATTGCCAGCACAAGCTGGTCGCTAACGAGCTCTCCACGATTCATGACGGCTTCGGCTTCTTTGCCAAGCTCTGATCCTGCAGCAACTTCACTTCTCAGCAGATCTCCTGTGGACAGGTGTTTCATGCCATTGGAGTCGCAAATGCGAGCTGCCTGGGTGCCTTTACCAGCACCAGGTGGACCGAGAAAAAGGAGGCGGTTTTTCATCGAGGGTTTGGGAGGGAATGACAACAGCAGTTGCAGTGGCAGGAGTTCACTGACGCACGAGGCCTTCGTAGCGCTGAGAAATCACATAGGTCTGAACCTGTTTCGCGGTGTCAATGGCAACACCCACAAGGATGAGCAACGACGTTGCACCGAGTCCTTGGAATGTCTGCACATTGGTGGCGCGTTCCACTGCGGCAGGGATGATCGCTACGGAGCCAAGGAAGAGACCACCGAGCAAGGTCAGCCTGTTTTGTACTCCTGAGAGGTAGTTGGTGGTGGCGCTTCCAGGGCGAACTCCAGGAATAGCCACACCACCTCGCTTGAGGTTCGTGGCGATGTCTGCCGGGTTCACCGTGAGAGAGGCGTAGAAGTAAGAGAACCCCAAAATCAAAGTGAAAAAAGCCAGGGCGTAGGGCCAGGGATTCGATGCACTGGGATTAAGCATGCTCGCTGCTCGAATCAGCCATTCACTTTTGGTGAGATTCGCCACCGTGACGGGCAAGAAAATCAATGCTGAGGCAAAAATGATTGGCATCACCCCACCGGCATTCAACTTGAGGGGTAAGTAGCTCTGACGCGTTGGTAAAGCACCAGCTCCACCAACTTGGCGCTTGGCACTCACAATCGGAATACGACGGGCTCCTTCTTGAACAAAGATGATCCCCACAATTGTGGCCAGAAACACCAGAACAAGAACAACAATTCCCAAAACGGTGTCTCGGTCTCCCGTTTGAGCGGCCTCGATTGTTGCTCCAAGGGTGCGAGGAAGGGTCGCAACGATGTTCAAGAAGATCACCAAAGAGGCCCCTTGGCCAATCCCTCGTTCGGTAATGACCTCTGCAATCCACATCACCACCATGGATCCGGTGACAAGGGCTAATGCCGTTTGAACCACGAAGACAACTTCGCTTAAACCCTCTACGGCGTATTGGCGCAAAATCATGGCAAACACCACGCTTTGGATGAGTCCCCAGCCAAGGGCGACATAGCGGGTGATTTGTGCAATTTTGCGCCGTCCTGCTTCGCCTTCGTTTTTTTGAAGGTCTTCCAACTGCGGCAACGCTGCAGTTAGCAGTTGAAGAATGATTGATGCATTAATGAAAGGGAGAATTCCCAGAGCGAAAATTCCCAGCGTGGAGATTCCTCCACCCGTAAAAATGTCGAGGAAGCCAATCAGTTGTCCGCCTTGATCGATGAACTGTTTGAAGGCTTCTCGATCAATCCCTGGCATTGGGATGTAGATGCCAAGACGGACCAGTAGCAGCAGACCGAGGGTGGTCAGCACCCGACTGCGCAACCCTGGATTTGTGACCAGCTGGCTGATCACTTCGGCGGCATTGGGGTTACGTCCCCGACTGACAAGCATGTCCGGAAGAGAAAAAGGTTGGGCTGATGCAGCGAAGCCGCCCGTGGACCAAAGTCCAGCGGACGGCTCAGACCCTAAGGCTGAAAAGGCATTGAAGCCTGATCAGTCAGTCAAGGGTTTCGCAGGTACCGCCGGCCGCTTCGATCTTTGTGCGGGCGGAAGCTGTGAACGCCGAGGCTTGCACCGTCAGGTTCTTGACAGTGAGTTCACCGTTACCGAGCATCTTGAGGGGATGCTTGGGGCTCGTCACGATGCCGTCTTTGACGAGGGAGTCCAGATTCACGGTGGATCCGTCCTTGAGATCTTTCAAGGCAGACACGTTCAACACCGTG